>NZ_JBJGZT010000011.1:0-150963 GCF_054050655.1 Geodermatophilus sp. SYSU D00663
CAGTAAAAGCCCCGCGCCACCCCCGCCCCCCCCCCCACCACACCCCCCTCCCCCCCCCCCCCCCCCCCCCCCCCGCGCCCGCCCCCCGCCCCCCCCCCCGCCCCCCCCCCCCCCCCCCCCCCCCCCCCCCCCCCCGCGGCGTGCCGGCCCGGAGCGGCGCCGGTCGCCGTCCGCCGCGCGGTGGGCAGGAACAGGGCCGCGGCGGCGGCGAGGACGGCGGCCGCGGTCGCGACCAGGGCGGGCAGCGAGGAGGCGTCGGCCGCGCCACCGGCGCCGGCCTCCACCCCGCCCGAGGGGACGACCCCGGGGCCGGCGGCGTCGAGCGTGGTGCGGACGGTCAGCCCGCCGCCGGCCCGGTCGAGCACCAGCACGCTGTACACCGAGCCGGCGTCGACCTGCACCGGGAGGTCCGTGGCCCGGCCGCCCTGCGGCGTCACGGTGACCGCCGTGGCGCCCGCGGGGACGTCGACGTAGCCGGTCGTGTCGGCGAAGCCCAGGCCGGTGGCCAGCGACGGCCCGCCGGGGACGGCGACGTCGAGGGTCTGCGCGCCGGCCGCCGCGGCGACGACCCGCAGGCGCGCGGTGCCCGGCGGCGGCGGGGTGAGGTCGTCGTCGAGCACCTCGAGGCCCAGGTCGGCGAAGGGGCCGACGCCGGCCACGGTGTGCGCGCTGTCCGCGGCGACCTGCACCGTCGTCGACAGCACCGGCGGGCTCTGCGGGTCCGCGCCGGCCGCGCGCATGCTGACCGCGTAGGCGCCGGCCGGGAGCGGTCGGTAGTCCGACACCGCGCCGTAGCCGACCGCGGGGAAGACCTGGCCGGCCGCGGGGTCGGCGACCGGGTCGACGTAGACGTCGACGGCGGGGGTGTCGGGGGACAGGTGCGCGAGCCGGAGCAGGCCGCCGTCGTCCGCGGCCGCCGGGCCGGCGGGCAGCCCCGCCACCGCCGCGGTCAGGGCCACCACCGCCAGGACCCGGCTCGTCCTGCTCACTTCCGCCTCCCGGTGCAGGCTCGGACCCGCTGTCGTCAGGGGATGACCCGACGTCTACCTCGCGGGTCCGCGGCCCACACCCGTGGGGTCCGCCGGGCGCGCCGCCAGGCGGTGGTCACCGGGGTCTCCGGCGCGGAGACGTGGCGGGACGACACCAGCACCCCGGCGTCGGTCACCTCGACGTCGTCCGGGCGAAGGGCGGCAGCTGTGCGGCGAGCCACGCCCGCAGCCGCTCGGTGGCCTCCGGGTCCGCGGGCACCGGCGCCCCGCCGACGGCGTCGGCGAGCGCCCGGCGGGCCGCGGTCCGCGGCGCGCCGGGCAGCAGGTCAGGGACGCCCGGGGACGGCGGGCTGGCCGCCGGTGTCGCCGCTGCGGACGGCCGGCTGCACCGCGGTCTGCGGGCCCTGGGGCTCCGGGGCGCCGTCGGGGGACGGCTGCTCGGCGCGGCTCGACCCGCCGCCGTGCCGGCCCTCCTGGCTCGCGGTGTGCACCGGGCGGATCTGCTGGGTCTCGGCCACCGACGGCCGGCCGGACGCGGACTCCTGCCCGGCCGCCGGCTGCACGGCGGGCAGCGTCTGCGGCGACGACGGCCGCGTGGGCTGCCGGGCGGCGGCGGCCTCTCCGGCCGGGGCCTCGGCGGGCCGGGCGTGCGGGGTCGGGCGCGGCGCCGCCGGCTGCCCGCCGCTCTGCGGGCCGACGGTGCGCTGCACGGCCGTCTGCGGGCCGACGGCGGGCTGCACGAGCGTCTGCGGCTCCCCGGCGGGACGGCCGACGGCCGGCGGCACCGCGGCCCGCGTGCCGTCGGCGTCCCGGCGGGCCGCGGGCTGCTGCTCCTGCGGCGATGACTGCGGGGCCGAGGCCGCCGGCTGGGGAACCGGCTGCGCGGCGGGCTGGGGCGCCGGGGCCGGCGGGCGGGCGGCCTGCTGCGCCGGCGGGCCCGGGCGCTGCTGCTGGGGCCGATCGGCCAGGTCCGGCAGGGTGGACAGCACCCGTCGGGCCTCGTTGAGCCGGGCAGCGAGCTCGTCGCGCACCCGGCGGACGGCGGCGGCGGAGGCCTCGGCGTCGGCGACGACGCCCGCCGCGTGCGCCTCGGCGGCGGCGACGCGCTCCTGCGCGGCCCGCACCGACTGCTGGTCGCGCTCCTCCTCGATCCGCGCGGCCTCGGCGCGGCGGGCGCGCTGCGCGATCTCGAAGTCCTCCTCGACCTTGGCGCGGCGGGCCTGCGACTCCGCGTCGAGCCGGGCGACCTTCTCCTGCGCCTTGGCCACCAGCTCGTCGGCGCGGATCTGCGCCTTGCTGGCGATCTGCTCGGCGTTCTGGCGGGCCTCGGCGAGCATCCGCTCCACCTCGGCCCGCCCGGCCGCGTGCCGCTCGAGCATCGCGCGCTCCTCGGCGGCGGTCTGCTCCCGCAGCGCCCGGGCCTCCTGCTCGGCGGTCGCGCGGATGTCGGCGGCCTCCTCCTCGGCCAGGCGGAGCATGTGCGAGATGCGCTCGCTCATGTTCTCGAACGTGGCCGGGCCGGAGGACGCGGCCTTCCGGCGCAGCTGGTCGATCTCCCCGTGCATCGCCGAGAGCTGGCCGGCCAGCTCGCTGACCCGGGCGGCCGCGGCGTCCCGGTCGGCGAGCGCGACCCGGATGTCGGCCTCGAGGCGCTCGATGGTCTCGGCCACCTGGTGGCGGTCGTAACCCCGCAGCACCACGTCGAACGAGTGCTGGGCCTCGCGCATCGGCAGCAGGTCGCGGCGGGGATCGGTCATGCGGGTCATCCTCGCAGAGTCGGGGGAGGGTCGTCAGCGTGTCGAGGCGGGTCCGGCCGTTCGGCGTGTGCGCCCCGGGTGGTGCCGGTGGGCCCCGGACGGCGCCCCGTCGGACAACGAGGCGGCTCCCCCCAGGGTGCCCGGACGCCTGCCGGCGTCCGGGCACCCCCGTCCGGGGTTCTCTCAGACGCCGCGGAAGCGGTTGATCGCGGGCAGGTGCCTCTCCCGCTTCTCGGCGTCCTTGACGCCGAGGCCCTCCTGCGGGGCGAGGGTCAGCACGCCGACCTTGCCCTGGTGGAGGTTGTGGTGGACGTCGTAGGCCGCCTGGCCGACCTCGTCCATCGCGTAGGTCTTCGACAGGGTCGGGTGGATCAGCCCCTTGTCGATGAGCCGGTTGGCCTCCCACGCCTCCTTGTAGTTGGCGAAGTGCGACCCGACGATCCGCTTGAGGTTCATCCACAGGTAGCGGTTGTCGTAGGAGTGCATGTAGCCGCTGGTGGAGGCGCAGGTGACGATCGTGCCGCCCTTCTTGGCGACGTAGACGCTGGCGCCGAAGGTCTCCCGGCCGGGGTGCTCGAAGACGATGTCGACGTCGTCGCCGCCGGTCAGCTCGCGGATCCGCTTGCCGAACCGCTGCCACTCCCTCGGGTCCTGGGTGTCCTCGTCCTTCCAGAACCGGTAGCCCTCGGCGGACCGGTCGATGACCAGCTCGGCGCCCATCGAGCGGACGATGTCGGCCTTCTCCGGGCTGGAGACCACGCACACGGGGATCGCGCCGCCGTTGAGGGCCATCTGGGTGGCGTAGGAGCCCAGCCCGCCCGAGGCGCCCCAGATCAGGACGACGTCGCCCTGCTTCATCCCCGCGCCGTTGCGGGACACCAGCTGCCGGTAGGCGGTGGAGTTGACCAGCCCGGGGGCGGCCGCCTCCTCCCAGGACAGGTGCGCGGGCTTGGGCATGAGCTGGTTGCTCTTGACCAGCGCCAGCTCGGCGAGGCCGCCGAAGTTGGTCTCGAAGCCCCAGATCCGCTGCTGCGGGTCCATCATCGTGTCGTCGTGGCCGGCCGGGTCCTCCAGCTCCACCGACAGGCAGTGCGCCACGACCTCGTCGCCGGGCTTCCACTTGTTCACGCCCGGGCCCACCCGCAGCACGACGCCGGCCAGGTCGGAGCCGACCACGTGGTAGGGCAGGTCGTGCCGCTTGGTCAGGTCGTTCTGCCGGCCGTAGCGCTCGAGGAACCCGAAGGTGGAGACCGGCTCGAAGATCGAGGTCCAGACGGTGTTGTAGTTCACCGAGGAGGCCATGACGGCCACGATCGCCTCGCCCGGGCCGAGCTCGGGGGTGGCGACCTCCTCCACGTGCAGCGACTTGCGCGGGTCCTTCTCCTTGGTCGGCATCCCCGCGAACATGTCCTGCTCGTCCTTGCGGACGAGGACCGCCCGGTAGGACTCCGGCACCGGCAGACCGCCGATGTCGCTGAGCTGGTCGGCGAGGATGGCGTCCCTGATCTCGTCCACGTGTCTCTCCCGGGTCTTCGTCGGCTCGGAGGGGTGGTAGGGCGGTGCGCGGCAGGTTACCGACCGGTAACCCAGGGGTCGCGCGCAGGTCGGGTGGCTCCGACCGCGGGTGGTCAGTGCTGGGCGCGGGCGGGCTCGACCAGCTCGACAAGGACGCCGCCGGCGTCCTTGGGGTGCACGAAGTTGACGCGGCTGTCCGACGTCCCGCGCTTCGGGGTGTCGTAGAGCAGCCGCAGGCCGCGCTCGCGGAGGGTGGCGCTGACCGCCTCGACGTCGTCGACGCGGAAGGCGAGCTGCTGCAGGCCCGGCCCCGACCGGCCGATGAACCTGGCGATCGTCGACTCCGGGGTCAGCGGGGCGAGCAGCTGGATGCGGGTGTCGCCGGAGCCGACGGCGAGCATCGCCTCGCGGACGCCCTGCTCCTCGTTGGTCTCCTCGTGGACCGAGCGCACGCCGAAGGCCCGTGCGTAGAAGGCGATCGCCTCGTCCAGGTCCGGGACGGCGATGCCCACGTGGTCGATGGTGGTGAACAGCTCGGCGGGCAGGCCCGCGGGAGCAGTCGCGTCGGCGGTCACCGCGTCATCCTGACGCAAGACGTCTGAGACGACTCCCCGGTGTGGCCACCATCACGCCACGGGGCCCGTCGACCACGACGGGCCCCGGCCGGCCGTGCGGAGGGGGTCAGCGCGCGAGGAAGTCCAGCAGCGCCCGGTCGAACTCCTCGGCGTGCGACGCGTTGACGCCGTGCGGGCCGCCCTCGATGACGACCAGCTCGCTGCCGGCGATCGCCTCGTGCGCGCGCGTGCCGCTCACCTCGAACGGGACGATCGCGTCGCTGTCGCCGTGGCTCACCGGCGTGGGGACGGTGACCTTCGCGACGTCGGCCCGGAAGTCGGTGCGGCCGAACGCGGTGATGCAGTCGACCGTGCCCTTCGGCGACGCGAACGCGGCGATCTGCGGCGGGTACTGCCGCTGCGCCTCGCTGACCGCCGGGCTCTCGAGCAGGCGCTGCCCGCCCGGGGTGGAGAAGTCCTTGGTGGAGTCGTCGAGGAACGCCGGCCGGTCGCCGCGGACGCCCTGCGGGAACTGCTCGATGGTGGCGTCGTCGAGCCCGCCGTCGGGGTCGTCCTCGCTCCGGCACAGGTACGGCGGGACGGCGGCGGCCAGCACGGCGCGGCTGACCCGGTCGGTGCCCCACACCCCCCGAGCTGGCCGTCGACCCCGGTTGGAGAACCGATCTATCCTGTCCGGCAGCCCGACCGCCGCGACCCGTCCGCCCGGCGCGGCCCGACCCGCGGTCGCCAGCGTCGGCGACCCGCACTGGAGGCAGCATGTCCCGCTCGGTCATCGTCAGCGGCGCCCGGACCCCCATGGGTCGGCTCCTCGGCTCCCTCAAGGACTTCTCCGCCGCCGACCTCGGTGGCATCGCCATCAAGGCCGCCCTGGAGCGCGCCGGCATCTCGGGCGACCAGGTCGAGTACGTGATCATGGGTCAGGTGCTGCAGGCCGGCGCCGGCCAGAACCCGGCGCGTCCGGCCGCCGTCGCCGCCGGCATCCCCATGACGGTCCCGGCCATCACCGTCAACAAGGTGTGCCTGTCCGGCCTCAGTGCCATCGCGCTGGCCGACCAGCTCATCCGCGCAGGGGAGTTCGACGTCGTCGTGGCCGGCGGCCAGGAGTCGATGACCCAGGCGCCGCACCTGCTGCCCAACTCCCGCACCGGCACCAGGTACGGGAACACCACCCTCGTGGACGCGATGGCCCACGACGGGCTGTCGGACACCTTCGACCAGGTCGCCATGGGCGCCCTCACGGAGCAGGCGAACAGCCGGTACGACCTGACCCGCGAGGAGCAGGACGCCTTCGCCGCGGAGAGCCACCAGAAGGCCGCCCGGGCGGGGAAGAACGGCGTCTTCGACGAGGCGATCACCCCCGTCCTCGTCCCGCAGCGCAAGGGCGACCCGATCGAGTTCCGCGACGACGAGGGCGTCCGCGCCGACACGACCGTCGAGACCCTCGCGCGGCTCAAGCCGGCCTTCGCCAAGGACGGCACCATCACCGCCGGCACCGCCTCGCAGATCTCCGACGGCGCGTGCGCGGTCGTGGTCATGAGCGCGGAGAAGGCCGCGGAGCTGGGCATCACCCCGATCGCCGAGATCGGCGCCCACGGCGTCGTCGCCGGGCCGGACGCCACCCTGCAGAGCCAGCCCTCGCGCGCGGTCCAGCGGGCCTGCGAGCGGGAGGGCATCGACCCCAAGGACCTCGACCTGGTCGAGTTCAACGAGGCCTTCGCCGCGGTCGCCCTCGTCTCGACCCGGGAGCTCGGCATCGACCCGGAGAAGGTCAACCCCAACGGCGGCGCGATCGCCCTCGGCCACCCGATCGGCATGAGCGGCGCCCGCATCGTGCTCGACGTCGCGCTCGAGCTGCGCCGCCGCGGTGGCGGCGTCGGCGCCGCCGCGCTGTGCGGCGGTGGTGGCCAGGGCGACGCGCTGATCCTGCACGTGCCCGCGAAGGCGTGACGGAGTCCCCGCAGGGGACGGCTGTCCGGACGCCCGGCCCTGTCGCCCCCCGCGGGCGGCGGGGCCGGCGCGCTGTCGACGTCCCCGACCTGGTCGCCCGCGCGCGCGACGGCGAGGCCCGCGCGGTGGCCCGGCTGATCTCGCTGGTCGAGGACGCGAGCCCGGTGCTGCGCCAGGTCGCCGCCGCGCTGGCCCCGCACACCGGGCACGCGCAGGTGATCGGCCTGACCGGCTCCCCGGGCGTGGGCAAGTCCACGACGACGACGGCGCTGGTGCGCGCGCTGCGGGCGGCCGGGAGACGCGTGGGCGTGCTCGCCGTCGACCCGTCGTCGCCGTTCTCCGGCGGGGCGCTGCTCGGCGACCGGGTGCGGATGCAGGACCACGCCGGCGACCCCGGCGTCTACATCCGGTCGATGGCCTCCCGCGGGCACCTCGGCGGACTGGCCTGGGCGACGCCGCAGGCACTGCGGGTGCTCGACGCGGCCGGCTGCGACGTCGTGCTGGTGGAGACCGTCGGCGTCGGGCAGTCGGAGCTGGAGATCGCCTCGCTGGCCGACACGACGCTGGTGCTCGTGGCGCCGGGCATGGGCGACGGCATCCAGGCGGCGAAGGCCGGGATCCTCGAGGTGGCCGACGTGTTCGTCGTCAACAAGGCCGACCGCGAC
Source organism: Geodermatophilus sp. SYSU D00663 (assembly GCF_054050655.1). Taxonomy (NCBI): domain Bacteria; kingdom Bacillati; phylum Actinomycetota; class Actinomycetes; order Geodermatophilales; family Geodermatophilaceae; genus Geodermatophilus; species Geodermatophilus sp. SYSU D00663. The sequence continues at coordinate 7,449 of NZ_JBJGZT010000011.1, forward strand.
GGCGCCGACCAGACCGTGCGGGACCTGCGGTACGTGCAGTCCCTCGGCGGGCGGCACGCCGGTCCGGGCGCGTGGAGGCCGCCGATCGTGCGGACCGTGGCCGCGCGCGACGAGGGGATCGACCGGGTCCTCGCCGAGGTCGAGGCGCACCGCCGCTGGCTCGCCGACGCCGGGGAGGGCGTCCGCCGCCGGGCCGAGCGGGCCGCCCGGGAGATCGAGGCGATCGCGCTGGCCGGGCTGCGGGAGCGGATCGGCGAGGTGCGCGGGTCCGCGGCGCTGGCCGCGCTCGCCGAGGAGGTGGTGGCGGGGGAGACCGACCCCTACCGCGCGGCCGACCGGCTCCTCGCGCAGCTCTGACCTGCCCCGGGCAGACTGGCCCGGTGAACGGGAAGCCGGACGCCGTCGTCGTCGGGGCCGGGCCGAACGGCCTGGCCGCCGCCCTCCGGCTGGCCGCCGCCGGCCTGCGCGTGCAGGTGGTGGAGGCCGCGGACAGGCCCGGCGGCGGCATGCGGACCGAGGAGCTCATGCGGCCCGGGTACCGGCACGACGTCTGCTCGATCGTGCAGCCGATGGCCGCGGCGGCGCCGTTCTTCCGCGAGTTCGACCTGCCCAGCCGCGGCGTGCGGCTGGTGCAGCCGGAGGTCAACTTCGCGCACCCGCTCGACGGCGGTCGGGCCGCGGTCCAGTACCACTCGCTGGAGGAGACCGCCGACGCGCTCGGGCCCGACGGCGTGGCCTACCGCCGGCTGTTCGAGCCGCTGGTGGAGCACGGGCAGGACGTCGTCGACTTCTTCCTGACCAGCCGGCTGCGGCGGCTGCCGACCCGCAGCGTGCCGCAGATCGTGCACTTCGGGCTCAACGGGCTGCCCAACGTGAGCTGGCTGGCGCACCGGTACTTCCGCACCGAGGAGGCCCGCGCGCTGCTGGGCGGGGCCGCCGCGCACGGCATGCTGGACCTCAGCCAGCCGCTGACGTCCGCGCTCGGGATGCTGCTGACGATGCTCGGCCACCACGTCGGGTGGCCGCTGGTCGAGGGCGGGTCGCAGAACCTCGCCGACGCGATGGTCACCGCGCTGGAGCAGCAGGGCGGCGAGGTGGTCACCGGGCACCTGGTCACGGACCTGCGCGAGTTCGACGGCGTCCCGGCGGTGCTGCTGGACACCTCGCCCGAGGCGTTCGTGTCGATGGCCGGCGACCGCGTGAACGAGGGTTACCGGCGGTGGGTGCGGCGGTACCGGCACGGCGCCGGCGTGTTCAAGATCGACTGGATCCTGTCCGAGCCGGTGCCGTGGACCAACCCCGACGTCCGGCGGGCCGGCACGCTGCACGTCGCCGGGACGCTGGAGGAGACGATCGCCGGCGAGCGGGCCCCGAACCAGGGGCGGGCCGCGGAGCGCCCGTACGTGCTCGCCGTCCAGCCGACCGTGCCCGACCCGACCCGCGCCCCCGAGGGTGGGCACGTCTTCTGGGCCTACGTGCACGTGCCGCACGGCTCCGACGTCGACATGACCGCGGCCATCGAGGACCAGGTCGAGCGGTTCGCGCCGGGCTTCAAGGACACGGTCGTCGACCGGGTCACCAAGAACGCCGTCCAGATGGAGGCGTGGAACCCGGTGTACATCGGCGGGGACATCTCCAACGGCCAGGCCACGCTGCGGCAGATGCTGTTCCGCCCGGTGCCGCGGTGGAACACGTACAAGACGCCGGTCGACGGCGTGTACCTCGCGTCCTCGGCCACCCCGCCCGGGCCCGCGGTGCACGGCGCCTGCGGCGACAACGCCGCGCAGGTGGCGCTGCGCGAGGTGTTCGGCGTCCGCGAGGTGCCCCGCCTGCGCCCCGCCGCCTGAGGCACCCCCCGTCGAGTGGTCACCTGGCGGGACCTCCGTACCGGGATGACCCCGCCAGGTGCCCGGTCGAGCCGGTCTGTGGACGGCGTCAGCGGGCAGGGCCCGGCGTCGGGCAGGCTGCGCCGGTGCCGAGACCGCCGCGCCGCCCCGAGCAGTTGCGCGGCCGCGTGTTCCGCGGGACGAGTGCGGTGTCGCGCGGACTGCTGACCGCCGACGAGCTTCGCGGACCCGCGTGGCGGCGCGTCTTCCGGGACGTCTACGCCTGTACGACGGTCGACCTGACCCACGAGGTGCTGGCCCGCAGCGCCGCCCACTTCGTCGTCCCGGGCGCGGTGGTCAGCGGCCGGAGCGCCGCGGTCCTGTGGGGACTGGACCTCGCCGGGTCCGAGGACGACGTGCAACTCACCGTGCCCCCTGAGCGGTCCCGCAGCCGGGTGCCGGGGATCGTGGTCCGGAGGGCCACCCTGGCTGATGAGCAGGTGACGCGGCACGCCGGCGTGGCGGTCACCACGCCCGTCGTGACCGCGCTCGAGACGGCCGCTCGCGGGCCTCTGGTCGAGGCGGTCGTCCTCCTCGACCGGTTCGTGGCCGAGCGACTGGTCGGACTGGACGCCCTCCGCGTTGCTGCTGCGACGGCCACCGGGCGCGGATGCCGGCAGGTGCGACGGGCGGCTGCGCTCGCCGACGGCCTCGCCGGGTCACCGCAGGAGACCCGACTGCGACTGCTGCTCCACCGGTCCGGGCTGGAGGTTCCCGTCGCGCAGTTCACCGTCCGCGACGACCGGGGCTTCGTGGCCCGCGTCGACTTCGCCTGGCCCGACCGGCGACTCGCCGTCGAGTACGACGGCCTGTGGCACGGCGACCCGACCCAGTTCGCCGCCGACCGGCGCCGTCTCAACCGGCTGACGGGCGCCGGCTGGCGGGTCCTGTTCGTCACGGCCGAGGACCTGCGCCGTCCGGCCCGGCTGCTCGCCCGGATCGCCGCCGCCCTGGCCGTCCGCGGCCCGAGTGGTCAGCTGATGGGGTGGTGCCCCCGCGATGCCCCCGACAGGTGACCACTCGGCGTCAGGGGTGGGGGCGCGGCGGGAGGCAGGTAGCGTCGGGCGCATGGTCCGGGCGCTGGGGCTGCCGTTCGACCCGATCGAGCGGGCGGGGGAGACCTGGGAGCAGCGCTTCGGCCCCGCCTCGGCGATGCGCGCGGCGACGTCGGTGTTCCGGGTCCAGCAGATCCTGCTGGCCCGCTTCGACGAGGTGCTGCGCCCGCACGGGTTGACCTTCGCCCGCTACGAGGTCCTCGTGCTGCTGACCTTCAGCCGCACCGGGCAGCTGCCGCTCAAGGTGATCGGCAGCCGGCTGATGGTGCACCCGACGAGCGTCACCAACGCCATCGACCGGCTGGTGGCGGCCGGCTTCGTCGACCGCCGGCCCAACCCCGCCGACGGCCGCGGCGTCCTGGCCGGGATCACCGACCGCGGCCGCGAGGTCGTCGAGGTGGCCACCGGTCAGCTCATGGCGCTCGACTTCGGTCTGGGCGACCTGCCCGAGGCCGAGCAGGAGACGCTGTTCGCGCTGCTCCGGCGGGTGCGCCTGGGCGCCGGCGACGTCGCGGAGGTCGATCCGGCCCCGTCCGCCGAGGGCTGACACCACACCGGCCCGCCGGTGGGATCATGGACGGCATGCAGCCCACCCGTCCCGGACGCCCCGACCCGCGCGCGCAGGCCCAGCAGGCACAGCTGGCCGCCTCCCTGGCCGGTGCGGTCGACCTCGCCGCCGTCAAGGCGCGCTCCGAGGCCGCCGCTCGGGCCCAGGCCGCCCCGCCCCCGAGCGCCGCCGCGACGGCGGGTGCCCCCGGCTCGGCCGTCGTGGACGTCACCGAGGCCACCTTCCAGACCGAGGTCCTCGACCGCTCCTTCCAGGTGCCGGTCGTCCTCGACCTGTGGGCCGAGTGGTGCGGGCCGTGCAAGCAGCTGTCCCCGGTCCTCGAGCGGCTGGCCGCCGAGGGCGGCGGCTCGTGGGTGCTGGCCAAGGTCGACGTCGACGCCAACCCCGCGCTGGCGCAGGGCCTGCGGGTGCAGGGCATCCCGGCGGTCAAGGCCGTGTGGCAGGGGCAGCTGGTCGCCGAGTTCACCGGCGCCATCCCCGAGGAGCAGGCCCGCCAGTTCGTCACCGAGCTGGTGCGCGCCACCACCGGCGGCGCGGTGCCCGGCGCGGAGGGCGCCGAGGACGAGGGCCTCGACGACCCGCGCCTGGACGCCGCCGAGGCCGCCCTCGAGCGCGGGGACCTGGAGGCCGCCGAGGCCGCCTACCGGGCCATCGTCGACGCCGAGCCCGACCACCCGGTCGCCGGCCTCGCGCTGCGCCAGGTGCAGCTGTTCCGCCGCGCCGACGCCGCCGGCCCCGACGCGCTCGCGAAGGCCGACGCCGCCCCCGACGACGTCGCCGCCCAGACCCGCGCCGCGGACTTCCTGCTCGGCACCGGCGACGTCGAGGGCGCCTTCACCCGGCTGGTCGACGTCGTCCGCCGCACCGCCGGCGAGGACCGCGACGCGGCCCGCAGGCACCTGGTCGAGCTGTTCGACGTCGTGGGCGCCGAGGACCCCCGGGTCGCCGCGGCGCGGCGCCAGCTGATGGCCGCCCTGTACTAGGAGGCCCACCGCTCGCGGTGGGCCCTGCGGGGGGCCGGCTCCGCGGACGGGGGCTCAGACCCCGACGTCGCAGGGGCCGGCGCCCTGCAGGAACCCGGCGCGGAACACGTCGACGAGCTGGAAGCCGGTCAGCTCGACGTCGGCCAGCACGTCGGGGTCGTTGCCGTACTCGAGCAGGAACTGCACGCTCTCGTCGATGTCCCCCGGCGAGATCCGCACCGACCGGAGCTGGTTGTTGTAGACCTGCGCGGAGTACCAGCCGGTCAGGCAGACCGCCGACCGCAGCGCGTCGGTGTCGTCGGTGGACAGGTCCAGCTGGTCGCGCGCCGACAGCGCGTAGGGGATGGCCACCCCGGTGACCAGGGCGAAGTCGCCGAGCTCGTAGGCCTGCTCGGCGAAGTCCCCGTCGTAGGCGACCAGGCCGGCGCTGCCCCCGTCGGGGCAGTAGACGAGGGCGACGTCGGACGGGGCGCAGTCCGGCGGGCTCGAGGTGGCCTCCAGCTGCGGCGGGGTGAACTCGGCGTCCAGCACCTCGCTGAACGCGCGGGTCCAGAACTCCGGCAGCGAGTCCTCGATGATCTGCTGCGTGGTCGCGGGGTCCGCGTTGCCCCGGTTGGCGAAGTCGGTGTCACTGGTGAACTCGCCCTGGGTGAAGACGCGGTCGGGGCCGTAGTTGTCGCGGCACGCCTCGGCGCCGTCGTCGAAGCCCTCCTGGAACGCCGAGACGCGGTCGAAGTAGGAGCCGTGCGCCTGCTGCTCGCCGGTGCCGGTGCCCACCGGGTCGCGCAGCAGGAAGTAGCCGCGCAGCAGCTGGTCGAGGTCGGTGGTGTCGACGGAGGAGAACTCGGCGTTGCCGTCGGCCACCCACGCGGTCCACGCGCCGGCCAGGCAGTCGGCCTGGGTCTCGGTGGCGATCGAGGTCCGCGGGTAGCCGACCCGGGCCTGCACCGCGTGGCCGTACTCGTGCGCCATCACCAGCTGCGGCAGGACCTCGCCGTACTGCGCGGCCAGCTCGCCGAGGAAGGCGCGGTCGTAGCTGATCGAGTCGGAGTTGGGCACGCCCTGCGAGGAGCAGTAGAAGGCGTTGTTCTCCAGCTCGCGCGGGTCGGTGCCGCAGCCGATGCCCTCGGGGTAGGCCGCCGGGTCGACGTCGTCCGGGTCGACGCTGAAGTAGCCGCCGGTCAGCGGCTGGAACTGCTGACCGAAGACGGCCGGGAAGGTGTCCGACCAGAACGTCTGCAGGTCGGCGAGGGCGTTGCGGGCGAGGGTGTCGATCGGCCCGTCGGTGGCGCCGACGACGCGCAGGGCGTCGTCGCCCACCGACTGCGACGGCGCACCCTGCGAGCGCGCCTGCCCGATGACGACGTACGAGCACCCCGACGTCAGGAGGACGCCGAGCGCCACGACGACGGCGAGTGCGCCCCGGGAGCGCGTGCGGAGGTCCATCGCGGGAGCCTCTACCCGCCACGGGCCTGCGTGAACGCGGACGGCGCCCGCCTCCCGGGGGGAGACGGGCGCCGTCACGGGTGGTGCGCTGTCAGAGACCGATCTCGCAGCCGGCGCCGCCGTTGAGGAACCCGTCGCGGAAGGCGTCGACCATCTCGAAGCCGGACAGGTCGGTGTTCGGGAAGACGCTCTCCTGCTGGCCGTAGGTGAGCAGGAAGATCGCCGCCTCGTCGACGTCGCCGGGGGAGAGGGAGATCTCCTGCGCCTGGAAGTCGCCGGTCCAGAACCGCCCGGCGTACCAGCCGGTCAGGCACACCGCGGAGCTGACGGCCGTGGCGTCGTCGATGGACAGGCCGAGCTGCGCCCGCGCCGCCTGGGCGTAGGCCAGGGAGACGGCGGTGGCCACGGCGAAGTCGCCGATCCCCTGGTAGGCCGGGCCGAGCAGGTCGGCCTCGTCGACGTAGACGGTGCCGTCGGCCTCGCAGAAGCCGAGGTCGCGGTCCTCGGCGCCCATGTCGCCGCAGTCGGGCGCGGTGCCGTCGAACGACTCGACGGTCGGGGCGCTGAACTGCTCACCCAGGCCCGGGAAGACCGACTCGTAGAAGGCGGGGAGGGTGGTGCCGATGATCTGGCCGATCTCGTCGTACGCCGCGTTGCCCTCGTTGTCGAGGTCGTCCTCGGTGAGGAACTCGGTGGCGACGAACAGCCGCTGCTCGGTGAAGTCGTCCCGGCAGGTGCCGACGCCGCCCTCGTAGCCGGCGTAGAAGCCCGACAGCCGGTCGAAGCCCGAGCCGTGCGCCCGGTCGTCGTCGGGGGAGAACCCGACCGGGTCGCGCAGCCCGATGAAGCCGAGCACCACCTGGTCGAGCTCGGAGACGCGCAGCGCGATGTGCTCGGCGTTGCCGTCGATCACCCACCGGGTGAAGGCGCCGGCCAGGCAGTCGGCCTGCGTCTCGACGACGATCGTCGAGTCGGCGAAACCGAACCGGCCCTGCATGGCGTGGCCGATCTCGTGCGCCATCACCGCGGGGCCGAGGTAGGGCCCGAACTCGGCGCTGAGCTGGTCGAGCAGCGCGCGGTCGTAGGCGACGGCGTCACAGTTGGGGTCGTAGTGGGCGTTGTTCGCCACGCCGTCGGGGTCCTCGGGCGCCCGCTCGCAGCCGATGCCGGTGCTGGGGTAGGCGGACTCGTCGATGTCCGTGGAGTCGACCGAGAAGTAGCCGCCGGTGATCGGCTGGTACTCCTCGCCGAAGAACTCGGGGTAGGCCTCGCTCCAGAAGGTGTCGAGGTCGGCCAGGGCGTTGCGGGCCAGCCGGTCGGCCTCGGTGTCCGCGGAACCGGTGATGGGGAACTCGCCGTCGGACACGTCGACCGGGACGCCCGGCCCGCGGGAGGCGGCGCCGACGACGGTGCTCGAGCAACCGGTGAGCAGCACGCTGCCCGCCGCTGCCGCGACGATCGCGCGGCGCAGACCATGCCTCATGGAGCTGGGGTTCCTTCTCTGCCGGGGTGCGGGCCCCCGAGGGAGCCGGGGCCGGCCCGCGCCACCGGGGCGCGGAGCCGGGCCATGATGCACGGGCGGGCAGCGGCTGGGAACGGGTCCGCGCGCGACGACGGCCGGGCCGCTCCACGGGTGGAGCGGCCCGGCCGTCGCAGGTCGGAGCCGGGGGAGCGGCCGGGATCAGCCCTCGTGCAGCAGCCAGAGGGTGCCCAGCGGCGGCGCGGAGACGGTGGCCGAGAACGGCTGGCCGTGCCAGGGCTCCTCGACCGCGTCGACCCCGCCGTAGTTGCCGACTCCGGAGCCGCCGTAGCCCTCGGCGTCGGTGTTGAGGACCTCGCGCCAGCGCCCGCCGCGCGGCAGGCCGATCCGGTAGCCGTGGTGCGGGGCGCCGGAGAAGTTGCAGACGACGGCGAGCACCTGGCCCGGCGTCTGCCCGCCGCCCTCGACCACCGCGGCGTCGGTGCCGCTCTCGGCCGCCTCGGTCGGCGTCGGGACGTCGGCGACCTTCGGCCGGCCGTAGCGCAGGAAGGTGATGACGTTGCCCGACGCGTCGTTGGCGTCGATCCACTGGAAGCCGGCCGGGTCGACGTCGAGCGACCACAGCGCCTCGGTCTCCCGGTACCGGGCGTTGAGGTCGGTGACCAGCTGCAGGACGCCGCGGTGCGCGGGGTCGTCCAGGTGCCACCAGTCCAGCGAGCGGCTCTCGGCCCACTCGCCGTCCTGGGCGAACTCCGAGCCCATGAACAGCAGCTGCTTGCCGGGGTGGGCCCACATGTACGCGAGGTAGCCGCGCACGCCGGCCAGCTGCTGCCACCGGTCGCCCGGCATCTTCCGCAGCAGCGAGCCCTTGCCGTACACGACCTCGTCGTGGCTGATCGGCAGCACGTAATTCTCGGAGTAGGCGTACATCATCGAGAACGTCAGCTGGTTGTGGTGGTAGCTGCGGTGCACCGGCTGGCGCTGGACGTAGGCCAGCGAGTCGTGCATCCAGCCCATGTTCCACTTGAAGCCGAAGCCCAGGCCGCCGAGGTAGGTGGGCCGGGTGACCCCGGGCCAGGCGGTCGACTCCTCGGCGATGGTCACCACGCCCGGCACCTCGCGGTAGAGGGTGGCGTTGACCTCCTGCAGGAACGACACCGCCTCGAGGTTCTCCCGCCCGCCGTACGCGTTGGGGATCCACTCGCCGTCCTTGCGCGAGTAGTCCAGGTAGAGCATCGAGGCGACGGCGTCGACCCGCAGCCCGTCGACGTGGAACTCCTGGGCCCAGAACAGCGCGTTGGCGACCAGGAAGTTGCGCACCTCGGTGCGGCCGAAGTTGAAGACGAACGTGCCCCAGTCCGGCTGCTCGCCGCGGCGCGGGTCGTCGTGCTCGTAGAGCGCGGTGCCGTCGAACCGGCCCAGCGCCCATGCGTCCTTGGGGAAGTGCGCCGGCACCCAGTCGACGATGACGCCGAGGCCGGCCTGGTGCGCCCGGTCGACGAGGTACCGGAAGTCGTCGGGGCTGCCGAACCGCGACGTCGGGGCGTAGTAGCTGGTGACCTGGTAGCCCCACGAGCCGCCGAACGGGTGCTCGGCGACCGGCAGGAACTCCAGGTGGGTGAACCCGGCGGCGACGGCGTAGTCGACGAGCTCCTCGGCCAGCTGGCGGTAGGACAGGCCCTGCCGCCAGGAGCCCAGGTGCACCTCGTAGACGCTCATCGGCCGCTCGTGCCAGTTGCCGCGCTCGCGCTCGGCCAGCCACGCGTCGTCGTTCCACTCGTGGGAGGACTCGACGACGACGGAGGCGTTGGCCGGCGGCACCTCGGTGGCGAACGCCATCGGGTCGGACTTCTCCCGCCAGACGCCGTCGGCGCCCAGGACGTGGAAGCGGTAGCGGGTGCCGGCCTGGACCCCGGGGATGTAGATCTCCCAGACGCCGATGCCGCCGAGCTGGCGCATCGGGTAGGCCCGGGCCTCCCAGTAGTCGAAGTCGCCGGTGACCTTCACGCCCTGCGCGTTGGGCGCCCAGACGGCGAAGGAGACGCCCTCGACGGTGCCGCGCGGGGTCTCGTAGCGCCGCACGTGCGCGCCGAGCGCCTCCCACAGCCGCTCGTGCCGGCCCTCGCCGATCAGGTACTGGTCGAGGTCGCCGAGCGTGGGCATCCAGCGGTAGGGGTCGTCGACGGTGAAGGTGTCCCCGCCGTAGGTCACCTCGAGCCGGTAGTCCCCGGGCTGCTGCGGCAGCGCGGCCTCGTAGATCCCGCCGCCGTGGATCCGCCGGGCCTCGTAGCGGGAGTCGTCCTGGTCGACGACGACCACCGCGGACGCGTCGGGCCGCAGCGTGCGCACCACCCAGCCCTCGGCGGCGGCGTGCGCGCCGAGCACCCGGTGCGGGTCGCGGGACCAGCCGTCGACGATCGCCCGCAGGTCCTCCTCGGTGACCTCCTCGGGGGCGTCGTGCTCGCCCCCGCCGCCGGCGCCGCTGGTGAGGCCGCCACCGTCGCCGGCTGCAGGCGCGGGCGCGGCCGTCCCCGCGTCGGCGGTGCCGACAGCAGCCGACTCCTCCTCGGGCGCCTGCGGCGTCGAGGGCTCGGCCGGGTCGGGCGAGGGCGGCTCCGGCTGCCCGGCGGGCGCGCCCGTGGGGGAGCCGGGCTCGGCGATCGGCGCGGGCGCGACCACCGGCGCCGCGGTGCCGCCCTGCTCGGCGACCACCTCGGCGGTGGGCTCGGTGATGCTCTCCGCGGCCGTCTTGCGCGGCGCCCGCTTGCGGGTGGCCTTGACCGGCGCCTCGCCGTCGGCGGCCGGCGCGGCCTTCTTCGCGGTCCGCTTCGTGGCCTTCTTCGCCGCGGCGGGCTCGGCGGCGCCGTCGCCGCCGGCCACCGCGGCGGTGGCCGCGTCCGCAGCCGGGGCCTTCTCCGCGGCGGCCTTCTTGGCCGGGGCCTTCTTCGCGGCGGCCTTCTTCGCCGGCGCCCGCTTGCGCGCCGGGGTCGGGTTCACGACCGGCTCGGCCTCGGCGGTCTCGGCCTGCGCGGTCATCTCCTCGACCGCCCGCTGCAGCTGCTCCTTGGTGGCCGGCGAGTCAGCGGTCTCGGCGGCCGTCCCGCTCGCGGGTGTCGGGTCGCTCGTCGTCATCGTCGCGTTGCCGTCCTCTTCGTCGTCTGCTGCGTCGTCGTCTGCTGCGTCGTCGTCTGCTGCGTCGTCGTCTGCTGCGTGTCGTCTGCTGCGTGTCGTCTGGCGGGGGACTCAGGTGCTCGCGGCGGTGAGCCGGGACAGCGAGTGCAGCGGGATCATCAGCCAGTTCGGCCGGTTGCGCGCCTCGTAGACGCACTCGTAGACCGCCTTGTCCGCCTCGAAGGCCCGCAGGAGGGGCGAGTCCCCGCACGGGTCGATGCCGCTGGCCGCCGAGTAGCCCGCGCAGAACGCGCCGCGGTTGCGCTCGGCCCACTCCTGCGCCCGGTAGGCGCGCTGGGGGTCGTCGGGCTGCTCCACGAGCATGTGCCGGGCGGCGTAGTCGAAGCTGCGCAGCATGCCCGCCACGTCGCGCAGCGGGCTGTCCAGCTGCCGCCGCTCGGCCAGCGGCCGGGCCGGCTCGCCCTCGAAGTCGAGCACCACCCAGCCGGTCGCCGTCCGCAGCACCTGGCCCAGGTGGAAGTCGCCGTGCACCCGCTGGCGCACCACCTGCTCCGGGCTGTCGGCCACCGCGGCGTACACCGCGCGCAGGCCCTCGAGGTGCTCCTCCAGCTGCGGGACGACGGGCAGCGCGGCCTCCAGCCGGTCGGTCATCGCCCGCGCGGTGGCGGCGAACCACTCGCGGTCGGCCGGCTCGGTGTCCAGGACGCGGGCGAGGTCGGCGTGCACGGAGGCGGTCGCCGCGCCCAGCCGCTCGCTGTCGGCGGCGAAGTCGCCCCCGACCTCGTCGGCGTGCAGGTCGCCCTCCGCGTAGAGGTCGCGGACGCTGGCGGTGGCCAGCCGCCACCCGTCGCTGGCGCCGCGGACGAACGTCTGCAGCATCGCCGCGGTCGCCGGCTCGCCGCCGTCGGGGTCGTCGATCTCGATGTAGCCGAGCAGCGGCGCGATGTGCGGGTTCTCCGTCTTGCGCAGCGCCTCGCCGATCTCGACGTCGGGGTTGAGCCCGGGCTCGAGGCGGCGGAACAGCTTGAAGATGGCGTCCTGGCCGTAGACCAGCGAGGTGTTGCTCTGCTCGGTCGAGACGACGTCGCCGGGCACGCCCTCGGGGATCGGCGCGACGCCGGCGGGGTGGAAGTGCATCGGCCCCACCGTCGAGGCGGCCACCAGGTGCACCAGCCACGGCGGGGTGGCGTCGCGGTCGCGCATCGCGTCGTAGGCGTAGTTCTCCCGGTCGGCGCCGTCCGCGCCCCTGGCCGGGACGGCGCCCACGAGCGCCGAGGACAGCTCCTCCTCCGGGTGCGCCCGCCACGACAGCGGCACCAGGTAGGTCTCGACGGCGCCGTCGGCGTAGGTCACCCGGACGCGGTGGACCGACAGGACCGGCTCGGACCGCGAGAGGAAGAAGCCCTCCTCGGTGACGTCGGCCCACTCCCGTCCCTTGCCACCGAACCAGCGCTGGTGCGGCATCCACTCGCGCAGGACGTCGGCCAGGGCCTTGCTCATTCGGGTGCTCCGCTCATTCGGGTGCTCCGCTCATCGGGGTCCTCCGGTGCTGGGCGGGACGTCGTCGCCGGTCCTGGTGTCGCTGTCGCCGGGGATCTCCTCGGCCTCGCTCACCAGGCCGGCGGCCAGCAGCGAGTCGGCGACCGGGCTGGTGGCGGCCTCCGGCTCCGCGGCCGGCTCCTCGGCCGGCTCCACCGGCCTGGCCAGCTCGAACCAGTAGAAGCCGTGCCCGGCCAGGGTGAGCATGTAGGGCAGCACGCCGATCTGCGGGAACTCGACCCGGCCGGTGAGCTCGATGGGCGTGTAGCCCTCGAAGCGGCGCAGGTCCAGCTCCACCGGCTGCGGGAAGCGGGAGAGGTTGTTGACGCACAGCACGACGTCGTCGCCGAACTCGCGGACGAACGACAGCACCGTGGGGTTGCGCGACCCGACCTCCTCGTAGCTGCCCAGGCCGAAGGTGGGGTGCTCCTTGCGGACGGCGATCATCCGGCGGATCCACTGCAGCATCGAGTTGGTGTTGCGCAGCTGCGCCTCGACGTTGGTGGTCTGGTAGCCGTAGACCGGGTCCTGGTTCAGCGGCAGGTACATCCGCTGCGGGTCGGCGGTGGAGAAGCCGCCGTTGCGGTCGGGCGTCCACTGCATCGGCGTGCGGACGCCGTCGCGGTCACCGAGCCAGATGTTGTCGCCCATGCCGATCTCGTCGCCGTAGTACAGGACCGGCGAGCCGGGCAGCGACAGCAGCAGCGCGTTGAACAGCTCGAGGGTGTTGGTGTCGTTCTCCAGCAGCGGCGCCAGCCGGCGGCGGATGCCGATGTTGGCCTTCATGCGGGGGTCCTTGGCGTACTCCGCCCACATGTAGTCGCGCTCCTCGTCGGTGACCATCTCGAGGGTCAGCTCGTCGTGGTTGCGCAGGAAGATGCCCCACTGGCAGTTGTCGGGGATCGGCGGCGTCTGGGCCATGATCTCCGAGATCGGGAACCGCTGCTCCCGGCGGGCGGCCATGAACAGGCGCGGCATCACCGGGAAGTGGAAGGCCATCTGGCACTCGTCGCCGTCCTCGCCGAAGTACTCGACGACGTCGGCCGGCCACTGGTTGGCCTCGCACAGCAGCACGCGGTCGGGGTAGTCGGCGTCGACCACCTTGCGCACGTGCTTGAGGAACTCGTGGGTGCGGGGGAGGTTCTCGCCGTTGGTCCCCTCCTCCTCGAACAGGTAGGGGACGGCGTCGAGCCGGAAGCCGTCGATGCCCAGGTCCAGCCAGAAGCGCAGGGCGTCGATGATCGCCTCCTGCACCTTCGGGTTCTCGAAGTTGAGGTCCGGCTGGTGCGAGAAGAAGCGGTGCCAGAAGTACTGCTTGCGGACCGGGTCGAACGTCCAGTTGGACGACTCGGTGTCGACGAAGATGATCCGCGCGTCGGCGTAGCCGGTGTCGTCGTCGGCCCACACGTAGAAGTCGCCGTAGGGGCCCTCGGGGTCGCTGCGGCTGGCCTGGAACCAGGGGTGCTGGTCCGAGGTGTGGTTCATGACGAAGTCGATGATCACGCGGATGCCGCGGGCGTGGGCGGCGTGCAACAGGTCGCGGAAGTCGTCGATGTCGCCGAACTCCGGCAGCACCGCGGTGTAGTCGCTGACGTCGTACCCGCCGTCGCGCAGCGGCGAGGCGAAGAACGGCGGCAGCCAGAGGCAGTCGACCCCGAGCCACTGCAGGTAGTCGAGCTTGTCGATCATGCCGCGGAGGTCGCCCACGCCGTCGGCGTTGCTGTCGGCGAAGCCGCGGACGAGCACCTCGTAGAAGACGGCGCGCTTGTACCAGAGCGGGTCGCTGCCCCGCGGTGGCAGCGCGGAGCCCGCGTCGGGGGAGTCGGGCACGGGGAGCGTCATCGGTGCGGGAAGCCCTCGTTCGTCAGGAGGTGGGGGAGGGGTCAGGAGACCGGCGGCGGCCAGGTCACCGGCCGGGGCAGGTGGACCGAGAACACGTGCGCCGGCTCCCAGTAGGGGTCCAGCTCGACGTAGTTGAACTGGCCCCAGTCGTAGCGGGCGCCGGTGACCTCGTCGGTGACGGCGAAGCGCTCGTGCCAGTCCAGCCCGAGGGTCGGCATGTCCAGCGCCGTCGTCCCGATCTGCCGGTTCTGGCTGTCGAGGGCGCAGACCACGAGGACGGCGTCCTGCGAGGCCGGGTCGGTCTTGCTGAAGCAGATGAGGTTCGGGTTGTCGACCTGGTGGAACCGCAGCGTCCGCAGCTGCTGCAGCGCCGGGTGCCGGCGGCGGATCTCGTTGAGCTTCCGCAGGTAGGGCGCCAGGCTCCGGCCGGCCGCCTCGGCGCCGGCCCAGTCACGCGGGCGCAGCCGGTACTTCTCGCTGTCGAGGTACTCCTCGCTGCCCGGCCGCACCGCCACGTGCTCGTACAGCTCGTACCCGGAGTAGACGCCCCAGGTCGGGCTCATCATCGACGCGAGCACCGCGCGGATCTTGAACATCGGCGGGCCGCCGTACTGCAGGCTCGCGTGCAGGATGTCCGGGGTGTTCACGAAGAAGTTCGGCCGCATGTAGTGCGCGTTGGTGGCGAGCTCGCGGCCGTAGTCCTCGATCTCGCCGCGCGCGGTCCGCCACGTGAAGTACGTGTAGGACTGGGTGAACCCGATCCGCGCCAGCTGGTGCATCATCGCCGGCCGCGTGAAGGCCTCGGCGAGGAAGAGCACGTCCGGGTCGGTCTCCTTGACCTTCCAGATCAGCCAGTGCCAGAAGTCCAGCGGCTTGGTGTGCGGGTTGTCCACGCGGAAGATCCGCACGCCGGCGTCCATCCAGACCCGCACCACCCGCAGCACCTCGGCGTAGATGCCCTCGGGGTCGTTGTCGAAGTTGACCGGGTAGATGTCCTGGTACTTCTTCGGCGGGTTCTCCGCGTAGGCGATGGTCCCGTCGGGCTTGGTGGTGAACCACTCCGGGTGCTCCTTGACCCACGGGTGGTCGGGCGCGGCCTGCAGCGCCAGGTCCAGCGCCACCTCCATGCCCAGGCCGCGGGTGCGGGCGACGAAGGCGCGGAAGTCCTCCATCGTGCCCAGCTGCGGGTGGACGGCGTCGTGGCCGCCCTCGTCGCTGCCGATCGCCCACGGCGAGCCGACGTCGTCCGGGCCGACCTCGTGCGGGTTGCCGCCGGGGAACTGCGGCGTGTTCGGGCCCTTGCGGTTGACCTTGCCGATCGGGTGGATCGGCGGCAGGTAGACGACGTCGAAGCCCATCTCGGCGACCGCCGGCAGCCGGTCGCCCGCGGTCTGGAACGTCCCGTGCACGGGGACGCCGCCGACGACGGGGCCCTCGGAGCGGGGGAAGAACTCGTACCAGGAGCCGTAGAGCGCGCGCGGCCGGTCGACCCACACCTCGTACTCCGGCGTCGGGGTGACCAGCTCGCGGACCGGGTGCTCGTCGAGGTAGCGCTGCACCCCGGCGGCCAGCGCGGGCGCGACCCGGTCGGGCAGCGTGCGGGAGGTGTCGCGCAGCGCCGCGACGGCCTCGCCGAGGCGGCCGCGCCACTCGTCGTCGGCGCCCTCGGCGACCCGCTCGAGCAGCCGGGCGCCCTCCTCGAGGTCGTTGGCCAGCTCCCCGGGGCCCTGGCCGGCCTCGATCTTCACCTCGACGGCGTGGTGCCAGGTGGCCAGCGGGTCGCTCCACGCCTCGACCCGGAACGTCCAGCGCCCCTCCCGGTCGGGCACCACGGTGGTGATCCACCGGTCGGGCTCCTCGCCGAAGCGGCGCATGCGGTTGAGGGGACCCCGGGTGCCGTCCGGAGCGGTCCAGACGACGTCGGCCGCGACGGCGTCGTGGCCCTCCCGGAAGACGGTGGCGGTGACCGGCAGGTGCTCGCCGACCACGGCGCGGGCCGAGAACGACCCGCAGGACACGACGGGGGCGACATCGGTGATGCCGAGGCGGAGGTCAGCGCGGCGAGTCATCCCGGCCACGCTATCCAGGTCCGGCACCGGTCACACCTCGGCCGCCGAGACGTCCCCCACCGGGTGCCCGGCACCCGGTCGTGTGGTGCCTCCGACCTGTCCGGAGGCGTCCCGCTGGCTAGGCTCCCCGCGTGCGAGCTCTGCGTAGGTTCACCGTCCGGGCGGCCCTCCCCGAGGCCCTCATGCCGCTGTCCCAGCTGGTCATGAACCTGCGCTGGTCGTGGCACCCGGAGACCCGCGACCTGTTCGAGGCGCTGGACCCCGAACTCTGGCGGACCTGCAACAACGACCCGGTGAAGGTCCTGGGCGAGGTGTCGGCCGAGCGGCTGGCCACGCTGTCGACCGACCGCCGGTTCCTCCGCCGCCTCCAGGACGTCGTCGACGACCTCGACGACTACCTGTCCTCCGAGCACTGGTACCAGTCGCTGGGCCCCGAGGCGCCGCGCAGCATCGCCTACTTCTCCGCCGAGTTCGGCATCACCGAGGTGCTGCCGCAGTACTCCGGCGGCCTGGGCATCCTCGCCGGCGACCACCTCAAGGCCGCCTCCGACCTCGGCGTGCCGCTGATCGGCGTCGGCCTGCTCTACCGGGCCGGCTACTTCGAGCAGGGCCTGTCGGCCGACGGCTGGCAGCTGGAGCACTACCCGTCGCTGGACCCCCACGGCCTGCCGGTCAAGCTGCTGCGCCAGCCCGACGGGGCCGCCGTCGTCATCGCCGTCCCGCTGCCCGAGGGCCGCACCCTGCACGCGCACGTGTGGCGGGCGCAGGTGGGCCGGGTGTCGCTGCTGCTGCTCGACAGCGACATCGAGGAGAACGCCCCGGCCGAGCGCGGGGTCACCGACCGGCTCTACGGCGGCGACGAGGACCACCGGCTGCGCCAGGAGATGCTGCTCGGCATCGGCGGCGTCCGGGCGCTGCGCGCCTACTGCCAGCTCACCGGCACCCCGCAGCCGGAGGTGTTCCACGCCAACGAGGGCCACGCCGGCTTCCAGGGGATCGAGCGGATCCGCGAGCTCACCGAGTCGCACGGGCTGACCTTCCCCGAGGCGCTGCAGGCCGTCCGCGCCGGCACGGTGTTCACCACGCACACGCCGGTGCCCGCCGGCATCGACCGGTTCCCGCGCGCGCTGATCGAGCGGTACTTCGCCGGGTTCGGCGTCCCGCTCGAGCACCTCATCCCGCTCGGTGCCGAGGACGACCCGACGAAGTTCAACATGGCGCACATGGGCCTGCGGCTGGGGCAGCGGGCCAACGGCGTCAGCGAGCTGCACGGGCACGTCAGCCGGTCCATGTTCAACCCGCTGTGGCCGGGCTTCGACGAGGCCGACGTCCCGATCACCTCGATCACCAACGGCGTGCACGCGCCCACCTGGACCGCCCGGGAGCTGGTGGAGCTGGGCACCCAGACCTCCAGCGACGGCGACCCGTTCGAGGGCACCGGGCCGGCGTCGTTCGACGGCGTCGACCGGATCCCGGCGCTGGAGCTGTGGAACACCCGCCGGATGCTGCGCGGCCGGCTGGTCGAGGAGGTGCGCCGCCGGCTGCGCGAGACGGCGCGCTCGCGCGGCGCGGCCGAGGCCGAGGTGCGCTGGACCGACACCGCCTTCGACCCCGACGTCCTCACCATCGGCTTTGCCCGCCGGGTGCCCTCCTACAAGCGGCTGACCCTCATGCTGCGCGACCCCGACCGGCTCCGGGCCCTGCTGCTCGACGGGGAGCGGCCGGTCCAGCTGGTCATCGCCGGGAAGAGCCACCCCGCCGACGACGGCGGCAAGCAGCTGATCCAGCAGATGGTGAAGTTCGCCGACGACCCCGTGATCCGGCACCGCATCGCGTTCCTGCCCGGCTACGACATCGGGATGGCCCGCTACCTCTACTGGGGCTGCGACGTCTGGCTGAACAACCCGCTGCGGCCGCTGGAGGCCTGCGGCACCTCGGGCATGAAGGCCGCGCTCAACGGCGGGCTCAACCTGTCCATCCGCGACGGCTGGTGGGACGAGTGGTTCGACGGCCAGAACGGCTGGGCGATCCCCACCGCCGACGGCGTCACCGACCCCGAGCGACGCGACGACGTCGAGGCGCGGGCCATCTACGACCTGCTGTCCACCCAGGTGCTGCCGCGGTTCTACGAGACCGACCGCGACGGCATCCCCACCCGCTGGGTCGAGATGGTCCGGCACACGCTGCGCGAGACCGGCCCGAAGGTGCTCGCCACCCGGATGGTGCGCGACTACGTGGAGCGGCTGTACGTGCCGGCCGCCGGCTCGTCGCGGACCATGGCCGACGGCGGGTACGCGCCGGCGCGGGCCGAGGCGCAGTGGCGGGCGCACCTGCTGGAGAACTGGTCGGGCGTGCGGGTCGCCCACGTCGAGGCCACCGGCGCCGGCGACACCCCGGAGATCGGCTCGACCCTGGCGCTGCGCGCGGAGGTGGAGCTGCCGCACCTCACCCCGGCCGACGTCGAGGTGCAGGCGGCCTACGGGCGGGTCGACGACGCCGACGGCCTGCACCAGGTGACGACGGTGCCGATGCGGCACGAGCACACCGAGGGCTCGCGGCACTGGTTCACCGCGACCCTGCCGCTCGAGCGCACCGGCGCGTTCGGGTACACGGTGCGCGTGCTGCCGCACTCCGAGCACCTGGCCGACCCGGCGGAGCTGGGCCTGGTGCGTTCCGCGTAGCGGCGACCCACCAGTCACGCCGGTCGCAGCGTCCCCACGGGTGGCGTGGCGGTGCGGCCGGACCACGCGCGGCGGCGTGCGGTCACTAGGCTGGCGCGCATGCCCGACCGCTGTGAAGTCCTGCCCGGAGACGCCCTCGTGGCCCGTCGCGGCGGGGGACTGCTCTGGGTCGACGCTCCCGGCTCGCCGGCCCTCGTCGCCGCCCTGCACGCCTGCCTCGGCGTGTCCGGCCCCGGCGCCGACCGCGTCCTCGCGGCGGTCGCCGCCCAGGTGCCCGCGCTCGGGGGCGGCTCGGCCTCCTTCGCGCTCGTCCTCGTCGACACCAGCGGCGGCACCGGCACCGGCGTCGCGCTGTGGTCCGGCAAGGGCCAGCCGGCCGTCGACGGCGTCCCGGTCTCCGGCCAGCCGGCCGACGGGTGCAGCCTGGCCGCCGGGTTCCCGCTCGGCGCCACGCTCTACGTCGGCCCGGGCCAGGCCACGCCGCAGATGCCGCCGGGCGTCGCCTACGACCTCGTCGAGGGCGCGGTCCCCGGCGCCGGCGCGCTGCTGCAGCTCGCGGCGGCCTCCGCCGCCCCGGCCGCCGTCCCGCCGGCCACCCACACGCCGGCGTCGTCGTTCAGCGCGGGCTCGGACGCCGGCTTCGCCGCCGCGCCGTCCTACGGCGCCGCGGTCGGGTCCTCGCCGTCGGGGCAGGGTTCCACCCGCGTCGACGACGGCGGCGAGGAGACGGCGTTCTGGAAGCCCGACGCCGCCGCCGCGCCGGTGCTGCGCTTCGACGACGGCCTGGTCGTCACCGTCGACGAGGACCTCGTCCTCGGCCGCCGCCCCGACAGCCACGAGCTGGTGACCGCGGGCAACGCCCGGCCGGTGCCGATCGCCGACACGCAGAACGTGCTCTCCTCGGCGCACGCGGCCATCCAGCGCTCCGGCCGCGAGGTCACCCTCACCGACCTCGGCTCGCTCAACGGCACCCACGTCGCCGGCCCCGAGGCCACCGAGTGGACCCAGCTCGAGCCCGGCGTCGCCCACCCGCTCTCCGACGGCGACCGCCTCCTGCTCGGCTGGACGGTCATCACCTACGAGCAGCCCCAGGACTAGGCGCACCGCCCTCCGCGGGCTCGGTTCCCCGAGGGGACCGGGCCCGCGGCGTCTCCGGGCTCACCTCGACGCGTCCTGGCTCACCGGAACGTGTCCTGGCTCGGCGTCGACGGTGAGCCGGGACGCCGCACGATCAGCTCACCTGATCGTGCGGGCGGCGCAGGACGCGCAGCAGCCAGACGGTGCGCGGCGGCACCTCGATCGGTCCCGGCGCGACGACGGCCGGCCGCGGCGGCGCCCCGGTCGGGTACTCGGTGCTCAGCACGAGCTCGTAGCCGTCGGACCACGGCGCCCCCGGCAGCTGCACCGTCACCGGCTCCGGCCCGGCGTGCAGCTGCACGAGGTAGGAGTCGTCGACGACCGGGCGGCCGCGCTCGTCGCTGTGCCGGATGCCGCGGCCGTCGAGGTACATGCCGACCGTCTGCAGGCCGGTGTCGAACCAGTCCGCGGTGGTCAGCTGCCCGCCGCCGGGCGCGAACCAGGCCAGGTCGCGGGTGCCGCCGGTGCCCGGGATCTCGTGGCCCTCGAAGAACGCCTCCTGGCGCAGCACCGGCGCGTCGTGGCGCAGCCGCACCAGCCGGCGGACGAAGGCGAGCAGGTCCCCGTCGACGGCGTCCCAGTCGATCCAGGACACTTCGTTGTCCTGGCAGTAGGCGTTGTTGTTGCCGCCCTGGGTGCGGCCGAGCTCGTCGCCGGCGGTGAGCATCGGCACGCCGGTCGACAGCAGCAGCGTCGTCAGCAGGTTGCGGACCTGTCGGCCGCGCAGCGCCTGCACCTCCGGGTCGTCGGTGGGTCCCTCGACGCCGCAGTTCCAGTTGCGGTTGTGGCTCTCGCCGTCCCGGTTGTCCTCGCCGTTGGCCTCGTTGCGCTTGCGCTCGTAGGTGACCAGGTCGGTGAGGGTGAACCCGTCGTGGGCGGTGACGAAGTTGACGCTGGCGAACGGGCGGCGGCCGTCGGAGCGGTAGAGGTCCGAGGAGCCGGTCAGCCGGTAGGCCAGGTCGCGGACGCCGACGTGCGAGCCGGCCCAGACGTCGCGCACGGTGTCGCGGTAGCGGCCGTTCCACTCGGTCCACAGCGGCGGGAAGTTGCCCACCTGGTAGCCGCCCTCGCCGACGTCCCACGGCTCGGCGATGAGCTTCACCTGGCTGACCACCGGGTCCTGGTGGACGACGTCGAAGAACGCCGAGAGCCGGTCGACGTCGTGGAAGGACCGGGCCAGCGCGGCGGCGAGGTCGAACCGGAAGCCGTCGACGTGCATCTCGGTGACCCAGTACCGCAGGGAGTCCATGAGCATCGCCAGCACCTGCGGCCGGCGGACGTCGAGGGTGTTCCCGCAGCCGGTGTAGTCGGTGTAGCGGGCCCGGTTCTCGCCGTTGAGCCGGTAGTAGCCGGGGTTGTCGATGCCCTTGAGCGACAGCGACGGCCCGGTGTGGTCGCCCTCGGCGGTGTGGTTGTAGACGACGTCGAGGACCACCTCGATGCCGGCCGCGTGCAGCGCCTTCACCATCGCCTTGAACTCGGTCACCTGCGCCCCGCCGGACCCGGCCGAGCTGTAGGCGGCGTGCGGGGCGAAGTAGCCGAGGGTGTTGTAGCCCCAGTAGTTGGTCAGCCCGCGGCGCAGCAGGTGCGGCTCGCTGACGAAGTGGTGCACCGGCAGCAGCTCGACGGCGGTGACGCCCAGCGACACCAGGTGCTCGACGAACGCCGGGTGCGCCAGCCCCGCGTAGGTGCCGCGCAGCGCCGGCGGCACGCCGGGGTGGCGCATGGTCGCGCCCTTGACGTGCACCTCGTAGACGACGGTGTCCGACCAGGAGGTGGCCGGCCGCCGGTCGCCGTCCCAGGGGAAGGAGTCGTGGACGACGACGCCGCGCGGCACGTACGGCGCGGAGTCCCGCGGGTCGGCCGGGCCCGTGTCCGGGCCGTCGGCGCGGTAGGCGAACAGCGCGGGGTGCAGCGAGAGGTCGCCGTCGACGGCGCGGGCGTAGGGGTCCAGCAGCAGCTTCTCCGGGTTCCACCGGTGGCCGGCGCCGGGGTCCCAGGGCCCGTGCACCCGGTAGCCGTAGCGCTGGCCGGGGCCGATGCCGGGCAGCCGCCCGTGCCAGACCTGGTGGGTGGTCTCCTGCAGCCGGTGCCGGTGCTCGAAGCCGCCGTCGTCGAACAGGCACAGGTCGACGGCGGTGGCGCCGGCCGACCACAGCGCGAAGTTCGTGCCGGTGCCGTCCCAGTGCGCGCCCAGGGGAGCGGGGGAGCCCGGCCAGACCTCGACGTCCTCGCTGGTGGTCCTCACCGGGTGATCGTGCCAAGACCGCCACCTCCCCGGGTGCAGGCGGGCGGGTTGGTTGGATGGGGTCGTGTCGAGCAGTCCCGCCGTCGGCGGAGCAGAACCGGTCGTCGAGATGAGCGGCGTGGACGTCGTCCGCGGGCAGTCGCACCTGCTGCGGGGGGTGGACTGGACCGTCCGGCCCGAGCAGCGCTGGGTGGTGCTCGGCCCGAACGGCGCGGGCAAGACGACGCTGCTGCAGCTGGCCGGGGCGCACATGCACCCCACGCGCGGTGAGGTGCGGCTGCTCGGCGAGACGATGGGCGCGGTCGACGTCTTCGAGCTGCGCCCGCGGATCGGCCTGACCAGCGCGGCGCTGGCGCAGCGGATCGAGTCGGGGGAGCGCACCGGCGACGTCGTCCTGTCCGCCGGGTACGCGATCGTCGGCCGCGCGCGGGAGCGCTACGACATCCACGACCTCACCCGCGCCGCGACGCTCATGCAGCAGTGGGGCGTGCAGCGGATCGCGCACCGGCCCTTCGGCACCCTCAGCGAGGGGGAGCGCAAGCGGGTGCAGATCGCCCGCGCGCTGATGCCCGACCCGGAGCTGCTGCTGCTCGACGAGCCCGGCGCGGGCCTGGACCTCGGCGGCCGCGAGGACCTGGTGAGCCGGCTGTCGGACCTCGCCACCTACCTCTACGCCCCGGCGCAGGTGCTGGTCACCCACCACGTCGAGGAGATCCCGCCGGGCTACACGCACGCGCTGCTGCTGCGCCAGGGGGCGGTGGTCGCGTCGGGCCCGCTGGAGCAGGTGATCACCGCCGAGCTGCTGTCGGAGACGTTCGGCCTGCCGCTGGCGCTCGAGCGCTCCGACGGCCGCTTCACCGCCCGTCGCCGGGGCTGACCACGGCCCGCTGGTTAGGGTCCAGGCGACGACGTCGTCCCCCCTCGCTGGAGGCCGTGCATGGCAGCGCCCGAGTTCGTGACCCTGTCGGTGGAGGACGGGGTGGGCACGATCCGCCTCGACCGGCCCAAGATGAACGCGATCGACGAGCAGCTGCACACCGAGGTGCGGACCGCGGCGATCGAGGCGACCGAGCGGGCCGACGTGCGCGCCGTCGTGGTCTACGGCGGGGAGCGGGTGTTCGCCGCCGGCGCCGACATCAAGGCGATGTCGCAGTTGACCGGCTCCGCGATGGTGGCCTGGGGCCGCGAGCTCACGCACAGCTTCACCACGGTCGCCCGCATCCCCAAGCCGGTCATCGCCGCCATCACCGGCTACGCCCTCGGCGGCGGCTACGAGCTCGCGCTGTGCGCCGACTTCCGGGTCATGGGCGCCGGCGCGAAGGTCGGCCAGCCCGAGATCCTGCTCGGCGTCATCCCCGGCGCCGGCGGCACCCAGCGGCTGGCCCGCCTGGTCGGCCCGGCCAAGGCCAAGGACCTCGTCTTCACCGGCCGGCACGTCGGCGCCGAGGAGGCGCTGGAGATGGGCCTGGCCGACGCCGTCGTCCCGGACGCCGAGGTGTACGACACCGCCGTCGCCATGGCGCGGAAGTTCGCCGCCGGGCCGCCGCTGGCGCTGGCCGCGGCCAAGCAGGCGATCGACGAGGGGCTCGACGGGCCGCTCGAGCGGGGCCTGGCCCTGGAGAGCCGGCTGTTCGCCGGGCTGTTCGACACCGAGGACCAGAAGACCGGGATGCGCTCCTTCCTCGAGAGCGGGCCCGGCAAGGCGACCTTCACCGGGCGCTGACCCCCGGCGTCTCCCGAACGTTCCCCGGACCGTCACCGGAACCGGCCCTCCGGACGGTCCGGTTCTGCCACCATCCGTCGAGCCCCCCGGACGGCGTCCCGCCGGGCCCGGAGGGCAGTCCGACAGCTCCCGAGGAGGACCCGTGCGATCCACCCCCACCCTGAGGACCGCGACCGTCGTGGCGGCCGCGACCCTCGTGCTGACCGCGTGCGGCGGCGGCGACGACGGCGGCTCGGGAGGCGGGGGCGGCGGATCGGACGCGGCCACCGCGCGCTCGGCCGAGGACCTCGGTGGCATGGACGCCCTCGTCGAGGCGGCCCAGGCGGAGGGTGAGCTCAACGTCATCGCGCTGCCGCCGGACTGGGCGAACTACGGCGAGATCATCTCCGCCTTCGAGGAGGAGTACGGGATCACCGTCAACAGCGCCTCGCCCGACGGGTCCAGCCAGGACGAGATCAACGCCGTCGAGAGCCAGCGCGGCCAGGACCGCGCGCCCGACGTCCTCGACCTGGGCACCGCCTTCGCCCGCCAGGCGCAGGCGCAGGACCTGCTCGCGCCCTACCAGGTGGAGACCTGGGACGACATCCCCGAGGGCCAGAAGGACCCCGAGGGGTACTGGTACAACGACTACGGCGGCTACATCTCCATCGGCTGCAACGCCACGGTGATCGCCGAGTGCCCGACCACCTTCGCCCAGCTGCTCGACCCGCAGTACGCCGGCCAGGTGGCGCTCAACGGCAACCCGACCCAGGCCGCGGCGGCCTTCTCCGGGGTCTGGGCGGCGTCGCTGGCCAACGGCGGCAGCCTGGACGACATCGGCCCGGGCATCGACTTCTTCGTCCAGGTCAAGGACGCCGGCAACTGGAACCCGGTCGAGATCACCCCGGCGACGATCCAGAGCGGGGAGACCCCGCTGGCCATCGACTGGGACTACAACAACGCCGCCCTGACCGGGACCCTCGCCGAGCAGGGCGTCGAGTGGCAGGTCGCCGTCCCCTCCGACGGGCTGTTCGGCAGCTACTACAGCCAGGCGATCAGCGCCTACGCCCCGCACCCGGCCGCCGCGCGGCTGTGGCAGGAGTTCCTCTACAGCGACCGCGGCCAGAACCTGTACCTGGCCGGCGGTGCCCGGCCGGTCCGGCTGCCGGCGATGGAGGAGGCCGGGACCGCCGACGCCGAGGCGCTGGCCGCGCTGCCGCCGGTCGAGGGCACCGCGGACTTCCCGACCCAGGAGCAGGAGAGCGCCGCCCAGCAGGTGGTCGCCACCCGGTGGAACCAGGAGATGTCGGGCTGAGCACCGCACCCGCCCCCGCCGCGCCGGCGTCCCGCAGCGGACGCCGGCGCGGCGCGCTGCTGCCCGCGCTGGGCGTCCTGCCGTTCCTGCTCTACGTCGCGGTCTTCCTGCTGCTGCCGGTCGGCGTGCTGGCCGTGGAGGCGTTCCGCGCCACCGACCCGGTCACCTTCGAGGAGAGCTGGTCGACGGCGAACCTCGGCACGGTCACCGGCGGCGCCTACGCCCGCGCCTACCTCGGCAGCCTGCAGCTGTCGGCGGTCACCGCGGTGCTGGGCGCGGTGCTCGGCCTGGCGCTCGCCTTCGCCGTCGTCGGCACCCGGCGCGGCCGGCTGCTGCGGCGGCTGGTGCTCACCGCCTCGGGCGTCCTGGCCAACTTCGGCGGCGTCCCGCTGGCGTTCGCGTTCCTCGCCACCATCGGCAACGCCGGTGTGGTCACCGCCCTGCTGACCGACACCCTCGGCCTCGACGGCTTCTCGCTGTACTCGATGGCCGGCCTCGCGCTGGTCTACCTGTACTTCCTCGTGCCGTTGATGGTGCTGACCATCGTCCCGGCGGTCGAGGCGCTGCGGCCGCAGTGGCGCGAGGCCTCCGACGTCCTCGGCGCCAGCCGCTGGCAGTACTGGCGCCACGTCGGCGGGCCCGTCCTCCTCCCGCCGGTGCTCGGCGCCACGATGCTGCTGTTCGCCTCCGCGTTCGCCGCCTACGCCACGGCCAAGGCGCTGGTCGGCTCGAGCCTGCCGCTGGTGACGCTGCAGATCGCCGACTCGCTGTCGAGCAACGTCGTCGTCGGCGCGGAGAACCTCGGCAAGGCGCTGGCCCTGGGGATGGTCGTCCTCGTCGGGCTGGTGATGGCCTTCTACACCTGGGTGCAGCGGCGCACGTCGCGGTGGCTGGCGTGAGCGCGACGACGGCCGGCGTCTCCACCGCGGGCGTCACCGGCGCCGGCGGCGTCGAGCCGGAGACCCCGGTCCGGCCCGCCCGGCGGGGCCGCGGCCGGTGGCGGTGGGCGGTGTTCGCCGTCCTCGGCCTGTACTTCCTCGTGCCGCTGGGCGCCTCGCTGTGGTTCACCGTCCGGGGCCGCGACGGGGTCACCGCCGACGCCTACACGAGCATCCCCGGCGCCGAGGGGTTCGCCGAGAACTTCGGCCGCTCGCTGCTGCTCGGGGTGCTCACCGTCGGGATCGCGCTGCTGCTCGTAGTGCCCACCGTGGTGCTCGTGGAGCTGCGGCTGCCGCGGCTGCGCCCGCTGGTCGAGTTCCTCACCCTCGTGCCGCTGCTGCTGCCGCCGATCGCGCTGGTGGTCGGCGTGCGCAGCGTGCTGGCCTGGGCGCCCGACTACTTCTACGGCACCCCGCTCGCCGAGGCGTTCTTCGCGCTCCAGGAGCCGGCGCTGCCGTGGATCCTGGTGCTCGTCTACGTCGTGCTGGCGCTGCCGTTCGTCTACCGGGCGCTCGACGCCGGCGTCCGCGGCGCCCAGCTGCGCACGCTCACCGAGGCCGCGCGGGTGCTCGGTGCCTCGTGGCCGCGGGTGATGGCCTCGGTCGTCCTGCCGGTGCTGCGCACGTCGGTGCTCAACGCCGCCTTCCTCACCCTGGCGCTGGTGCTGGGCGAGTTCACCGTCGCCAACATCCTGGGCTTCGAGACCTTCCCCACCTGGATCGTGCGCATCTCCGGCTCGCAGCCGCGGCTGTCGGTGGCGGTCTCGGTGCTCTCGCTGCTGCTGACCTGGGTGCTGCTGCTGCTCATCTCCGCGCTGGACCGCCGGCGCCGCGAGGAGGACCCCGCATGACCGCCGTCCCCGCAGCCCCGCGGGCCGCCGCGCCCGCCGACCTGCGCGAGCAGGCGCCGGTCGGCGTCCGCCTGGAGGGGCTGACCCGCCGCTACGGTCCGGTGCTCGCGCTCGACGGGCTGGACCTGGAGGTCGCGGGCGGGGAGTTCCTCGCCCTGCTGGGACCCTCGGGCTGCGGCAAGACGACGGCGCTGCGCGCGATCGCCGGCTTCGAGGTGCCCGACGCCGGCCGGGTCTGGTTCGACCGCCGCGACGTCACCGGCATCCCGCCGTCGAAGCGCGACGTCGGGATGGTGTTCCAGGCCTACAGCCTCTTCCCGAACATGACCGTGGCCGAGAACGTCGCCTTCGGGCTGCGGGTGCGCCGCCGGGGCAGGGAGGAGCGCGCCGGGCGGGCCGCGGAGCTGCTGGAGCTGGTCGGGCTCGCCGACCGCGGGCAGCGCTACCCGCACCAGCTCTCCGGCGGCCAGCAGCAGCGGGTGGCGCTGGCCCGCGCGCTGGCCGTGGCGCCGCAGGTGCTGCTGCTGGACGAGCCGCTGTCGGCGCTCGACGCCCAGGTGCGCGTGCAGCTGCGCGAGGAGATCCGCCGCATCCAGCTCGAGCTGGGCATCACCACCGTGTTCGTCACCCACGACCAGTCCGAGGCGCTGTCGGTGGCCGACCGGGTCGGCGTCATGCGCGACGGCCGGCTGGAGCAGGTGGCCACCCCCGACGACCTCTACGAGCGCCCGGCGACGGCGTTCGTGGCCGGCTTCGTCGGCACCATGAACCGCATCCCGGCCGTCCTCGGCGACGGCGACGTCGAGTTCCTCGGCGTGCGCCGCGAGGTGCTCGGCGCCGCCCCGTCGTCCGGGCCCGCGTTCGCACTGGTGCGGCCCGAGGCGCTGGAGGTCGTCGAGGACCCGCGCGGGGTGGGCCGGGTGGTCACCCGCACGTTCTCCGGCGCCACCACCCGCCTGGCGGTCGCGCTGCCCGACGGGGTCGAGGTTCAGGCCGACGTCCCCAGCGCCGGGAGCCAGGGCCTCACCCCCGGGACGGCGGTCACCGTCACCCCGGCCGAGCGCCCCGCGCTGGTCGAGCCCGCGGGCGCCGACCCTCAGGCGGTCAGCTCGTAGACGACCACCGTCGCGTCGTTGAGGTTGGTGACGTAGGCCCGCAGGCCGTCGGGGGAGACGGCGACGCTGGTCGGGCCGTCCCCGGTCGGCACGCTGGCGGTCACCTGCAGGGTCCGGGCGTCGACCACCGACATGGTGTCGCCGTCGACGTCCGCGGTGTAGAGGCGCCGGCCGTCCGCCGCCCAGCTGACGTCCTGCGGCTGCAGCCCCACGGGGCCGCTGACCGCCGCGCCGGTGGCGGTGTCGACCAGGTGGACCTCGCTGCTGTCGTAGGCCACCACCGCGACCCGGCTCCCGTCGGGGGAGACGGCCACGCTGTGCGGCGAGTCGCCGGCCGGGATCTCCTGCAGCACCCGCCCGCCGTCGGTGAGGTCGAGCACCGACAGCACGTCGGACTCGTGGTTGGCGGTGTAGGCGCGCGTGCCGTCGGCGGAGACGGCGATCCAGTGCGGGTTGGGCGCGACGTCGTACGAGGCGACCTCGTCGCCGCTCTCCGTGTCGAGCACCTCGACCCGGCCCTCGTCGTGCAGCGGGATGTACAGCAGCCGGCCGTCGGGCGAGGTCGCCGGCGCGAAGGGGCGCAGGCCCACCTCCACGGTGCGGACCACCTCGTTGGTGGTGGTGTCGACGAAGGCCACGGAGTTCTCGGTGTGGTCCGCGTTGGTCACCGTCACATAGGCGCGGCCGCCGTCGGGGGAGAACGTGACGAACTGCGGCGGCCCGGCCGGGATGGGTATCCGGGAGACGACCTCCAGCGAGTTCGTGTCCAGGACGCTGACCACCCCCTCCGCCCGGTGGGCGGTGTAGGCGTAGCGGCCGTTGGGGGCCACGGCGAGGAAGCCCGGGGTCGGCGGGACCTCGATCGGCTCCCCGAGCCGGGTGGGGACGGCGAGGCTGGCCGGCGGCGGCGGGCTCGGCGGCGGGGCGGTGTCCTGCGGGGACGGCGTCGTGCTCTCCGCGGCCCCCGCCGTCCCGTCGGCGTCCTGCCCCCGCGGCCACAGCCACCAGGCGAGCCCCCCGACGGCGAGCAGGAGCACCAGGCCGGCGACCAGGGCGGCGCGGCGGCCCCGGTGCGGCGGGCGGCCGGCCGGCGCCAGGGGCCGCACCGAGCTGTGCCGCCCGTCCCCGGACCGGACGCCGAGGACCGTCGGCGCGGCGGGCGGCGGGGGAGGCGGGGGAGCGGCGGCCGTCGCCGCCTGCCGGGGCGCCGTGGGCGGCACGACCGGCACCGGCGGCTCCGCGAGGGCCTCCCGGGCCGCGCGGACCAGCTCGCCCGGCGTGGCGTACCGCTCCTCGGGCCGCTTGGCCATCCCGCGCGCGATCACGTCGTCGAGCGCCCGCGGGAGGGTGGGGACGACCTCGCTGGGCCGCGGGGGGTCGGCGTAGAGGTGGGCGTAGAGCAGCGCCGGCAGGTCCTCCCCGCCGAAGGGCTTGCGGGCGGTGAGGGTCTGGGCGAGGACGCAGGCCAGCGAGTAGACGTCCACCCGCCCGTCGATGGGCTGGTCGGTGAAGCGCTCGGGCGCCATGTAGTCCAGCGTCCCGACGGTGGCGCCGGTGATCGTCAGCGAGGTGCGGGTGCTGCCGACCGACCGGGCGATGCCGAAGTCGACGACGTAGACGAAGTCGGTCGGCGTCACCAGCACGTTGCTGGGCTTCACGTCGCGGTGGACCAGCCCGTCGGCGTGCGCGGCCTCGAGGGCGTCGGCGACCTGGCCGAGCAGGGACAGCGCGCGCTGCGGCGGGATCGGCCCGTCCTCCAGGAGGCGGCCGAGGTCGCGCCCGTCGACCAGGCGCATGTCGAGGTACAGCCGTCCGTCGATCTCGCCGAAGTCGTGGATCGGGACGACGTGCGGCTCGCGCAGCCGCGCCGCGACGTACGACTCCCGGCGGAACCGGGCGGCGAACTCCGTGTCCCGGTTGAGCGCCTCGGGCAGGAGCTTGAGCGCGACGAGCCGGTCGAAGCGCGTGTCGCGCGCCCGCCACACCTCGCCCATGCCACCCGCGCCGATCATCTCCTCGAGCAGGTATCGGCCGAACTGACGGGGCATGGTCGGCTCCCTCGGCGGCCGGTCCGGGACGTGGCCGATCGGTGGCGCGGGCGTCGGGAGGGTAGGGACCGGCCGGCGGCGCACGGACCGGTTCGGCTCGCAGGTCCTCGTGCGGACCGCCGCGTCCCGCCGGACGGCGACGGTGCCACGACACAGGGTGCCCGGCGCCGCGCCGGTGTCGCCGCAGGTCGCCGGGGCCGTGCACGAGGATGGCCGGGTGAGCGAGCGCCCCAGCCCCGAGGACGGGGTCACCGACGTCGACCGGTCCGACCCCGCCGGGCGGGCGTGGGTGGAGAGGGCGATCGCCGTCGTCGAGGCCGACGCGGTGCGCAGCGCCGACACCCACCTGCTCGTCTACCCGCTGCCGCCGGAGTGGGGCGTCGACCTCTACCTCAAGGACGAGTCGACCCACCCGACCGGCAGCCTCAAGCACCGGCTGGCCCGCTCGCTGTTCCTGCACGCGCTGTGCTCGGGCTGGATCACCGAGGGCAGCACCGTCGTCGAGGCCTCCAGCGGGTCGACGGCGGTCAGCGAGGCCTACTTCGCCCGGATGCTGGGCCTGCCCTTCGTCGCGGTCATGCCCGCCTCGACCAGCCAGGAGAAGGTCGCGCTCATCGAGTTCGCCGGCGGGCGCTGCCACTTCGTCGACCACGCCCCCGACGTCTACGACGAGGCGCGCCGGCTGGCCGTCGAGTGCGGCGGGCACTACCTGGACCAGTTCAGCAACGCCGAGCGGGCCACCGACTGGCGCGGCAACAACACCATCGCCGAGTCGGTGTTCGAGCAGATGGCCCTGGAGCGCCACCCGGTGCCGGAGTGGGTCGTCGTCGGGGCGGGCACGGGCGGCACGAGCGCGACCTTCGGCCGCTACCTGCGCTACCGGCGGCACCCCACCCGGCTGGCCGTCGTCGACCCGGAGAACTCGGCGTTCTTCCCCGGCTGGGTGGAGGAGGAGCCGGGCTGGACGACGGGGATGCCGTCGCGGATCGAGGGGATCGGCCGGCCGCGGGTCGAGCCGTCGTTCCTGCCGTCGGTCGTCGACCGGATGATCCGCGTCCCTGACGCCGCGTCGCTGGCGGCGGTGCGGCACCTGGAGCGGGTGACCGGGCGGCTGGCCGGCGGCTCGACCGGCACCAACCTGTGGGGCGCCTTCCGGCTGGTCGCGGAGATGGTCGCCGAGGGACGGGCCGGCAGCGTGGTCACCCTGCTCTGCGACGGCGGCGAGCGGTACGCGCACACCTACCACTCCGACGTCTGGGTGGCCGAGCACGGACTGGACCTCGCGCCCCACCGGGCGGTCCTCGAGGAGTTCACCGCCACCGGCCGCTGGACGGCGTGACCGGGCTCACCGGCACCCCGGTCCGCCGCTCCGTTACCCCGCAGTAACCTCCACTATCGGAGCCAGGCGGGCCGCGGCCCGCGTCCCCCATGACCGACTGCGGAGGTAGGTCTGGCGATGAACATCGTCGTTCTGGTCAAGCAGGTCCCCGACTCGGGCACCCAGCGCTCGCTGGACCCGTCGGACAACACCGTCGCCCGCGCCACCGCGGACAACGTCATCAACGAGATCGACGAGTACGCGATCGAGGAGGCGCTGCAGGTCAAGGAGGCGCAGGGCGGCGAGGTCACCGTGCTGACCGTCGGCCCCGGCAGCGCCACCGACGCCATCCGCAAGGCCCTCTCGATGGGCGCGGACAAGGCCGTCCACGTGCAGGACGACGCCATCCACGGCTCGTGCGCCGTCCAGACCTCGGCGGTCCTCGCCGCGGCGCTGCAGCAGCTCGAGTACGACCTGGTCCTCATGGGCGCCACGTCGACCGACGGCCAGATGGGCGTCATGCCGGCGCTGCTGTCCGAGCGGCTGGGCATCCCGCAGGTCTCCGGCGCCCGCAAGCTCACCGTCGAGGGCTCGACGGTGAAGGTGGAGCGGCAGACCGACGGCGGCTACTGGGCCCTGGAGGCCCCGCTGCCGGCCATCGTGTCCACCTGGGACACCATCAACGAGCCGCGCTACCCCTCCTTCAAGGGGATCATGGCCGCGAAGAAGAAGCCGGTGGAGAGCCGGTCGCTGGCCGACCTGGGCGTGGACGCCTCGGCCGTCGGCCTCGCCACCGCCACCAGCCAGGTCCTCGACTTCGCCGGCCGCCCGCCGAAGGGCGAGGGCGTCAAGGTCACCGACGAGGGCAACGGCGCCGAGGAGCTCGTGGGCTTCCTCGCCGCCCAGAAGCTCGTCTGACCCGGCCCGGATCCGAAGCGAAGAGGAGACTGAACAGCCATGGCAGAGGTCCTGGTCCTCGTCGAGCTGAACCCGGCCGACGGCACCGTCCGCAAGGGCACCCTCGAGGCCCTCACCGCCGCACGCGCGCTGGGTGAGGTCTCGGCGGTCGTCGCCGGCGGCCCCGGCGTCGCCGCCGGTGCCCGCGAGCAGCTCGCCCAGTACGGCGCGGCGAAGGTCTACGTCGCCGAGTCCCCGGAGATCGACGAGTACCTCGTCGCCCCCAAGGCCGAGGTGCTCGCCCAGCTGGTGCAGCAGGCGTCCCCGGCCGCCGTCGTCATCCCGTCCTCCGCGGAGGGCCGGGAGGTCGCCGCGCGGCTGGCGCTCAAGACCGGCAGCGGCTTCCTGACCGACGTCAGCGAGATCGCCGCCGACGGCACCGCCACCCAGGTGGTCTTCGCCGGCCAGCAGATCGTCCACTCGAAGGTGACGACCGGCACCCCGATCTACACGCTGCGCGGCAACTCGGTCACCCCCGAGCCGGCCCCCGCCGCCGGTGAGGAGGTCCCGGTCGAGGTCAGCCTGTCCGACCAGGCGAAGCAGACCCGCGTCGTCGACCGGGTCGTGGAGCAGAAGAGCAACCGGCCCGAGCTGACCGAGGCCTCGATCGTCGTCTCCGGTGGCCGCGGTGTGGCCAGCGCGGAGAACTTCTCGATCATCGAGGCCCTGGCCGACTCGCTCGGCGCCGCCGTCGGTGCCTCGCGTGCCGCGGTCGACTCCGGCTTCTACCCGCACAGCTTCCAGGTCGGGCAGACCGGCAAGACCGTCTCGCCGCAGCTCTACATCGCCGTCGGCATCTCCGGCGCGATCCAGCACCGCGCCGGCATGCAGACCTCGAAGACGATCGTGGCCGTCAACAAGGACCCCGAGGCCCCGATCTTCGAGCTGGCCGACTTCGGCGTCGTCGGTGACCTCTTCCAGGTGGTGCCGGCCGCCACCGAGAAGATCGCCGCTCGCAAGTAGTCGGAGGACCGCGCTGCCCCCCGCACCACGCTCCGCGCGGCGCGGGCCCCTGCAGCGGGGCCGTCCCGGCACGTCACCAGCGACGGGCGCCGATCCCTCCGGGGGCCGGCGCCCGTCGCCGTCTCCGGGGTCACCGGCGTCACCCGAGCGGGTCCGTCGTGCGCGACTAACCTGGGCGGAGTGACCTACCTCGACCACGCGGCGACCACGCCGGTGCTCCCCGAGGTCCTGGCCGCGATGACGGAACAGCTCGGCCGGGTGGGCAACGCCTCCTCGCTGCACGCCAGCGGCCGCGCCGCGCGGCGGGCCGCCGAGCAGTCCCGGGAGCGGCTGGCCGAGGCGCTGGGCGCCCGCCCGTCGGAGGTGCTGTTCACCGGCGGGGGCACCGAGGGCGACAACCTCGCGGTGAAGGGCCTGTACTGGGCGCGACGCGAGGCCGACTCGCGCAGGCGGCGGCTCGTGGTGAGCCCGGCCGAGCACCACGCCGTCCTCGACAGCGCCGAGTGGCTGGCCAAGCACGAGGGCGCGGAGGTCACCTGGCTGCGCCTGGAGCCCACCGGGCGGGTGACGCCGGAGGCGCTGGCCGAGGCGCTGGGCGACGGCTCGGACGTCGCGGTGGCCAGCGTCATGTGGGCCAACAACGAGATCGGCACGGTCAGCGACGTCGCCGCGCTGGCGGAGGTGGCGCACGCGGCGGGGGTGCCGCTGCACACCGACGCGGTGCAGGCCGTCGGCCAGGTGCCGGTGGACTTCGCCGCCAGCGGCGTCGACGCGCTCACCATGACCGGCCACAAGCTCGGCGGCCCGATGGGCGCCGGGGTGCTGCTGCTGCGCCGCGACGCGGAGTGCATGCCGCTGCTGCACGGCGGCGGTCAGGAGCGCGACGTCCGCTCGGGCACCCTCGACGTGGCGGCCATCGTCGGCCTCGCCGTCGCCGTGACCACCGCCGCCGGCTCCCGGCCCGAGCGGGCCGAGCGGCTGGCCGCGCTGCGCGACCGGCTGGTGGCCGGGGTGCTCGAGCAGGTCCCCGACGCGCAGCTCAACGGCGCCCCGCTGGACGACGTCGTCGCCGGCGGGCCCGGCCGGCTGCCCGGCAACGCGCACCTGTCCTTCCCCGGCGCCGAGGGCGACGCGCTGCTCATGCTGCTCGACGCCCGCGGCATCGAGTGCTCGACCGGGTCGGCGTGCAGCGCCGGGGTGGCCCGGCCCAGCCACGTGCTCACCGCCGTCGGCGCCGACGCCGCCCGGGCGCGCAGCTCGCTGCGGTTCAGCCTGGGCTCGCCGAGCACCGGCGACGACGTCGACGCGCTGCTGGCCGTGATCGCCCCCGTGGTCGAGCGCGCCCGCGGGGCGGGGAGGTAGTGCTCGTGCGCGTGCTCGCCGCGATGAGCGGGGGAGTGGACAGCGCGGTCGCCGCGGCGCTGGCGGTCGACGCCGGCCACGACGTCACCGGGGTGCACCTCGCGCTCTCGCCGGACCGGCAGACGCTGCGCAGCGGCGCCCGCGGCTGCTGCAGCGTCGAGGACGCCCACGACGCCCGGCGGGTCGCCGACGAGCTCGGCATCCCGTTCTACGTCTGGGACCTCGCGGAGCGGTTCACCGAGGACGTCGTCGAGGACTTCGTCGCCGAGTACGCCGCCGGCCGCACGCCCAACCCGTGCCTGCGCTGCAACGAGAAGATCAAGTTCACCGCGGTGCTCGACCGGGCGCTGGCGCTCGGCTTCGACGCCGTCGTCACCGGCCACCACGCGCGGCTGGAGGGCGGCCGGCTGCGCCGGTCGGTGGACGCGGCCAAGGACCAGTCCTACGTGCTCGGCGTGCTCACCCCGCGCCAGCTGGCGGGGGCGGTGTTCCCGCTGGGGTCGATGACCAAGGAGCGGGTGCGCGCGATCGCCGCCGAGCGCGGGTTCGCCGTCGCGACCAAGCCGGACTCGCACGACATCTGCTTCATCCCCGACGGCGACACCCGCGGCTTCCTCACCCGGCGGCTGGGGACGGCGCCCGGGCCGGTCGTCGACGCCGCCACCGGCGCCACCGTCGGCACGCACGAGGGCACGCACGGGTTCACCGTGGGGCAGCGGCGCGGGCTGGGCATCGCCGTCGGCGACCAGCGGCCGCGCTACGTCCTGTCCATCGAGCCGGTCACCCGGACCGTGACGGTGGGGACCGCCGAGCTCGCCGGCGTCGCCGAGGTGCGCACCGGCCGGCCGACGTGGATCGGGGCGGCACCGCAGCTCCCGCTGCGCGCGGAGGTGCAGCTGCGGGCGCACGCGACCGCCGTCCCCTGCACGGTGACCGCCGGTCCCGACGGCGGCCTGGTGATCGCGCTCGACGAGGCGCAGCGCGGCGTCGCGCCCGGGCAGTCGGCCGTCCTCTACGCGCCCGACCCGGAGCGGGGCGACCTGGTGCTCGGTCAGGGGACCGTCAGCAGCTGACCGCCGGACACCTGATCGTCACCCGGAGGATCTGGTGTCGGAACCCTCCGTCACCTACCGTGTCGTCCGAGCCGCTTCCTGAGCACGGCTAGGTAGCTCGGCTCACGACCCCGCCCGGGCCACCGTCTCCGGTGGCCCGCTCCGCATGTCCTCCGGAGGACTCCTTGCGCCGAACGCGCTTCTCCCTCGCCGCCGCCGTCGCGGTGGCGACCACGGCCGGTCTCGTGGCCGTCCCGAGCGCGGCCCAGGCCGCGCCCAAGGACGTGACCGTCCAGCTGCTGGCCATGAACGACTTCCACGGCCGGATCACGCCGCAGACCGGGGCCGACGGCTCGCTGGCGACCGCGCCCGGTGCGGACGGCAAGCTCGGCACCTCGGACGACGTCACCGTGCCGGTCGGCGGCGCGCCGCAGATCGCCGCCACCGTGGAGCGTCTGCAGTCGACGTTCAAGGACACCACCCAGGGCCCGTCGACGTCGTTGTTCGTCGGTGCCGGCGACCTGGTCAGCGCCTCGTCGTTCGAGTCGAGCGTCTACAAGGACGAGCCGACGATCGAGGCCCTCAACGCCATGGGCCTGGACGTCTCCTCCGTGGGCAACCACGAGTTCGACCGGGGCACCGAGGAGCTGCGCCGCATCTCCGGCGCCACCGACGGCACCTACAGCGACGACGTCGAGGCGTGCGAGGGCATCACCCCCGGCGTCGACGGCTGCTTCGGCGAGGGCGAGCACGCCTTCCACGGCGCGGAGTTCCCCTACCTGGCCGCGAACGTCATCGACAACGCCACCGGCCGGCCGATGCTCCCGCCGTACCAGGTCTTCCAGACCCCGGCCAACCAGCGGTTCGCGCTCATCGGCGTGGTCACCGAGACCACCCCGACGATCGTCTCGCCCGACGGCGTCCGGGACGTGACCTTCATCGACGAGGCCGACGCGATCAACCAGTGGGTGCCGGAGCTGCAGCGCCAGGGCATCGAGGCGATCGGCGTCCTCGTCCACGAGGGCGGCGCGGTCACCGACCCGGCCGCCACCACCACGGCGAACAGCTGCACCGGGCTGACCGGCCCGATCGTCGACATCAACGCCCGCACCTCCGCGGCAGTCGACCTGATCGTCAGCGCGCACAGCCACAACGCCTACAACTGCCGCCTGGACGACCCGAGCGGCAAGCCCCGCCTGGTGACCCAGGCCGGCTACTACGGCCGCCTGGTCACCGACATCCGTCTCACCATCAGCCGCAGCACGGGCGACGTCGTGCGGACCGCGACCTACTCGGCCACCAACGTGCCGGTGACCCGCGAGGCCGCCGACCCCGAGGTGCAGTCGATCGTCGACTACTGGAACGCCCGCGCTGCCGAGTCCCGCAACGTCGTCGTCGGCTCGGCCACGGCGTTCATCGGCAACTCGGTCTCGAGCCAGCGCGGCGCCGAGCAGCCGATCGGCAACCTGGTCGCCGAGGCCCAGCGGGTGGCGCTGCAGCAGGCGCAGTTCGGCAACCCGGTCATCGCCTTCATGAACCCAGGCGGCGTGCGGGCCAACATCGAGGCCGGTGAGGTCACCTACGGCGAGCTGTTCGCCGTCCAGCCCTTCGGCAACACGGTCAACGCGATCACGCTCACCGGCGCGCAGATCGACGACGTGCTGGAGCAGCAGTTCCAGCTGGGCGGGGGCCCGCGCAACAGCCAGCTGGTGCTGGGCACCTCGGCCGGGTTCAGCTACCGGTACGACCTGACCCGGCCCTACGGGGACCGGGTGGTCGACAGCTCGATCACGCTGAACGGCACCGTGCTCTCGGCGAACGCCCCGTACCGGGTCGCCGCCAACTCGTTCCTCGTCACCGGTGGTGACCGCTTCGACGCCTTCACCGGCGGGACGGACCCGGTCACCGGCCCGGTCGACGTCGACGCCCTGGTGGCGTACTTCGCGACGCAGTCCCCGGTCAGCCCGCCGGCCGCGAACCACGGCCTGCCCGTCTGACCGACGCACCGTCCGGGCCCGGCCGGTCACGGCGGCGGCGGTACTACCGTCGCCGCCGTGGCCACCCCGACCGAGCCCGACCCGACCGGCACCGACCCGAGGCCGGCTCCCGCACCGTGGGGGCCGGCCTCCGGCGTCGGGTCGCTGCCCGGCACCGACCCGGCCGAGGCCCTGCGGGTCGTCCTGGGGGAGCTGCCGGGCCTGCCGCACCTGCCCGAGCTGCCCGCCCGCGGCGCGGGTGCGGACCTGCTCGGCCGCAGCGCCGCCCTCCTCGTCGACCTCGCCGTCGACCTGACCCCCGCCGGCTGGCGTCTCGTGCCGCGCCCCGGCCGGGACCTGCGCCGCGCCCAGGAGCTCCTCGCCCGCGACCTCGACGCCCTGCACGACGTCGCCGGTGGCCACCGCGGCCCGTTCAAGGTGCAGGCCGCGGGGCCGTGGACGCTGGCCGCCGGCCTCGAGCGGGAGCGCGGCGAGCGGGCCGTCGTCGACGCCGGCGCCCGCCGCGACCTCGGGCAGTCGCTGGCCGAGGGCATCGCCGCGCACGTCGCGGCCGTGACCGCGCGGGTGCCCGGCGCGCAGGTCGTCGTCCAGCTCGACGAGCCCTCGCTGCCGGCGGTCCTGCAGGGCGCGCTGCCGACGGCGAGCGGGTTCGGCCGGCTGCCCGCCGTCGCCGCGCCCGACGTCGAGGCGGAGCTCGCCGCGGTCGTGACCGCGCTGCCCGTCCCGGTGGTCGTGCACTGCTGCGCGAACCGGGCGCCGCTGGACCTGCTGCGCGCCACGGGCGCGGCCGGGCTGTCGTTCGACCTCGGGCTGGTCCAGGACCTCGACGCCGTCGGCGCCGCCGTCGAGGCCGGCACCCACCTGCTGCCCGGCGTCGTCCCCGGGACCGACGCGCCGCTGCCGGCGCCGAAGGCCACCGCCTCGCGGCTGCGCGCCTGGTGGCGCGAGCTCGGCTTCCCGGCCGAGACGCTGCACGAGGCGGTCACCCTCACCCCGGCCTGCGGCCTGGCCGGCGCGAGCCCCGCCCACGCGCGGGCGGCGATGGCCCACGTCCGCGAGGCCGCGCGGTACCTGCTGCCCGAGTGACCGACACCCGATCGGGCGGACCGGCACCGGAGTCAGACCCGGCGGATACCGTGCCCGCGTGAGCACGGACGCCGAGCTGGACACCCCGCACGTCGCCGCGGTCGCCGAGCGGGAGGACCTCACCGAGGTCCCCGACGACGCGCGCACGCGCCACCGCGACCTGTCCGAGGAGCTCGACCGCTACGCCTTCGCGTACTACGTGCGCGACGAGCCGCTGGTCAGCGACGGTCAGTACGACGAGCTCATGGCCCAGCTCAAGGCCATCGAGGCCGACCACCCGGCGCTGGTCACGCCGGACTCGCCGAGCCAGAAGGTCAACGGCGGGTTCACCGCCACCTTCGCCCCGGTCCGGCACCTCGAGCGCATGCAGAGCCTGGACAACGTCTTCGACGCCGACGAGCTGTCGGCGTGGGCCGCGCGGGTCACCCGCGACGCCGGGGCGGGCGTGCGCTGGCTGTGCGAGCTCAAGGTCGACGGGGTCGCGGTCGCGCTGGTCTACGAGGACGGCCGGCTGGTCCGCGCGGCCACCCGCGGCGACGGGACGACGGGGGAGGACGTCACCCCCAACGTGCGCACGATGGCCGACGTCCCGCAGCAGCTGACCGGCGACGACGTGCCCGCGCTGCTGGAGGTGCGCGGCGAGATCTACTTCCCGACGGCGGCCTTCGCCGACGTCAACGCCGGCATGGTCGAGCAGGGCAAGCCGCCGTTCGCCAACCCGCGCAACGCCGCAGCGGGCTCGCTGCGGCAGAAGGACCCGCGGGTGACCGCCTCCCGGCCGCTGCGGCTGGTGGTGCACGGCCTCGGTGCGCGGCGCGGCTTCGAGCCGGAGCGGCAGTCGGAGGCCTACGAGCGGCTGCGCGCGCTCGGCCTGCCGGTGAGCGACCGGTTCGCGGTGGTCGACGACCTCGAGGCGGTGTGGGCCTACGTCGAGCGCTACCGCGAGCAGCGGCACTCGGTGGAGCACGAGATCGACGGCGTCGTCGTCAAGGTCGACCAGGTCGCGCTGCAGCGGCGGCTGGGCTCGACGGCGCGGGCGCCGCGCTGGGCGATCGCGTTCAAGTACCCGCCGGAGGAGGCCACCACCAAGCTCCTCGACATCCGGGTCAACGTCGGGCGCACCGGCCGCGTGACGCCGTTCGCCTACATGGAGCCGGTCAAGGTCGCCGGCTCCACCGTGCAGCTGGCCACGTTGCACAACGCCAGCGAGGTCAAGCGCAAGGGCGTGCTCATCGGCGACACGGTCGTCATCCGCAAGGCCGGCGACGTCATCCCCGAGGTCCTCGGGCCCGTCGTCGCCGCGCGCACCGGCGACGAGACCGAGTTCGTCATGCCGACGCACTGCCCCGAGTGCGGCACCGAGCTGCGGCACGAGAAGGAGGGCGACGCCGACATCCGCTGCCCGAACGCCCGGTCCTGCCCGGCGCAGCTGCGGGAGCGCGTCTTCCACGTGGCCGGCCGCGGCGCCTTCGACATCGAGGTGCTCGGTTACGAGGCTGCGATCGCGCTGCTGGCCGAGCACCTGCTCGAGGACGAGGGCGACGTCTTCGACCTCACC
Source organism: Geodermatophilus sp. SYSU D00663 (assembly GCF_054050655.1). Lineage (NCBI taxonomy): Bacteria > Bacillati > Actinomycetota > Actinomycetes > Geodermatophilales > Geodermatophilaceae > Geodermatophilus > Geodermatophilus sp. SYSU D00663. Next base: position 47,777 of record NZ_JBJGZT010000011.1, read on the forward strand.
GAGGAGAAGCTCCGCGGCACCGACTTCTTCACCAAGAAGGACGGCACGCTCTCGGCCAACGGGCAGCGGCTGCTGGCCAACCTGCAGGCGCGCAAGGACGTGCCGCTGTGGCGGGTGCTCGTGGCCCTGTCGATCCGGCACGTGGGGCCGACCGCCGCCCAGGCGCTGGCCCGCGACTTCCGCTCGCTGGACCGGATCGCCGAGGCGTCGGAGGAGGAGCTCGCCGCCGCCGACGGCGTGGGCCCGACCATCGCCCGCTCGGTGCGCGACTGGTTCGCCGTCGACTGGCACCGCGAGGTCGTGGAGAAGTGGCGCCGGGCCGGCGTGAAGCTGGCCGACGCCGGCGAGGACACCCCGCCCGGGCCGCTGACCGGCGTCACCGTCGTCGTCACGGGGTCGCTGCGCGACTACAGCCGCGACCAGGCGATCGCCGCGATCCAGGAGCGCGGCGGCAAGGTGACCGGGTCGGTGTCGAAGAAGACCGGCTTCGTGGTGGTCGGCGCCGACCCCGGCAGCAAGTACGACAAGGCCGTGCAGGTCAAGGCGCCGATCCTCGACGACGACGGCCTGCGCGTGCTGCTCGAGGAGGGGCCCGAGGCCGCCCGCGCGGTCGCGACGACCGGCGACGGGAGCGAGCCGGCGGGGGAGTGAGTCAGGCCGGGGGCAGGTGGGCGACGCTGGCGGCGATCCCGGTGAGGTGGGTCAGCCGCAGCAGCTCCGAGCGGCGGTAGGCGGGCCCGCCCGAGCGCCCCAGGACGACGGCGGTGTGCGGGTCGCCGAAGGGCGCGGCCATCATCTCGACGGCCATCTCCCGCCAGCGCTCGGGCAGCCAGTCGTCCTCGCTGGGCAGCAGCCGCGGCGAGGACAGCGGCAGCCACGGCAGCCGCATGCCCTCGAACGCCGGTGCCGCGTCGGAGGCGGCCAGCACCTCGCAGCCGCCGGCGCCGTCGGCGTGCAGCACCGCCGCCCAGCCGCTGTGGAACACCCGCGGCAGCTCGGCGGCCAGCAGCTTGACCGCGAGGGTGGGCGGAGGTGACTCGGCCGCCCGGGCCAGCCCCTCGAGCAGGTCGAGCTCGCGGTGGGTGTCCAGCTGCCCGGCGAAGGGGCGCAGTGTCTCCACCTGGACGCCGGGCACCGACTGCACGGCGGTGATCAGGCTGTCCGGGAGCCGGCCGGGCGGGAGGTCGACCACGACGTCGTCGACGGCGACGCCGTTGCCGCGCTCCAGCACGTCCACCGAGACGATGTCGACGCCCGCCGTGCCCAGGGCGGTCGCCACCGCGCCGAGCAGACCGGGACGGTCGGGCACGACCAGCCGCAGGAGATAGGACACGGGTGCCTCCGCAGGCGACGAGGTGAGCCGATCTCCGTCGATCGTGGGTCCGAGCAGCTTCCCCCATGCGGAGCCCGGGGTCGAGCACCGCGCCCGGCCGGACCGGCGCCCCACCGTCCCCACGTACAGTGAACAGGTTGCGTCCCTGGCGCCGGCCGGCGCCGACGACAGGAGTCCTCCCCCAGCATGAGCCCCACCACGCCCGACCGCGGAGCGTCGCCCGCCCTCGGCCGCCAGGACATCGCGCACCTCGCGCGGCTGGCCCGGCTGGCCGTCACCGACGAGGAGCTCGACCGCTTCGCCGGCCAGCTGGGCGCGGTCCTCGACGCGGTGGCCCAGGTGCAGCGCGCCGACGTCGAGGACGTCGCCCCGATGACCCACGCCGTCCCGCTGACCAACGTGCTGCGCGACGACGTCGCCACCCCGTGCCTGCCGCGCGACGCCGTCCTGGCCGGCGCGCCCGCCGCCGAGGACGGCCGCTTCCGCGTGCCGCGCATCCTGGGGGAGGAGGAGTGAGCGACCTCACCGCCCTGCCGGTCACCGCGCTGCAGAGCGCGCTCGCCGCCGGCGAGACCTCCGCCGTCGAGGTCACCCGCGCCCACCTGGACCGCATCGCCGCCGAGGACGGCGACCTCGGCGCCTACCTGCACGTCGACGCCGAGGCCGCGCTGCGGCGGGCCGGCGAGATCGACGCCTCGGGCACCGCCGGCACGGGGCTCGCGGGCATCCCGGTCGCGCTCAAGGACGTCTTCGTCACCGAGGGCGTGCCCACCACCAGCGGCTCGCGGATCCTCGAGGGCTGGCGACCGCCGTACTCGGCCACCGTCGCCACCCGGCTGCACGAGGCCGGTACGGTGCTGCTCGGCAAGACCAACATGGACGAGTTCGCGATGGGCTCGTCCACCGAGAACTCCGCCTACAAGGTCACCCGCAACCCGTGGGACCGCGACCGCATCCCCGGCGGCTCCTCGGGCGGCTCCAGCGCCGCGGTGGCAGGCCGGCTCGCCCCGTTCGCGCTCGGCACCGACACCGGCGGCTCGATCCGCCAGCCCGCAGCGGTCACCGGCCTGGTCGGCCACAAGCCCACCTACGGCTCGGTGTCGCGCTACGGCCTGATCGCGTTCTCCTCCAGCCTCGACCAGGCCGGCCCGATGGCCCGCACGGTCATGGACGCCGCCCTGCTGCACGAGGCGATCGGCGGTCACGACCCGCGCGACTCCACGAGCATCGACGCCCCCGTGCCCACCGTCGTCGAGGCCGCCCGCCGCGGCGCCGGCGGTGACCTGTCCGGCCTGCGGGTCGGCGTCGTCCGGGAGCTGGGCGGCGAGGGCGCGCGCGAGGGCTACGACGCCGGCGTGCTCGAGCGGTTCGCCGAGTCGGTCGCGCTGCTGGAGGCGGCCGGCGCCGAGGTGCACGAGGTCTCCTGCCCGTCGTTCGGGCTGGCGCTGCCGGCGTACTACCTGATCGCGCCGAGCGAGGCGTCGTCGAACCTGGCCCGCTTCGAGGGCATGCGGTTCGGCATCCGGGTCGGCGACGACGGCACCCGCGACATCGACGAGGTCATGGCGCTCACCCGCGAGCAGGGCTTCGGCGCCGAGGTCAAGCGCCGGATCATCCTCGGTACCTACGCGCTGTCGGCGGGCTACTACGACGCCTACTACGGCCAGGCGCAGAAGGTGCGCTCGCTCATCACCCGCGACTTCTCCGCCGCCTTCGACGGCGGCGTCGACGTGCTGGTCAGCCCGACCAGCCCGACGGTGGCCTGGCCGATCGGCGCCCGCGTCGACGACCCGCTGGCCATGTACGCCGCCGACCTGTGCACGCTGCCCGCGAGCCTGGCCGGCGTCCCGGCCATCTCGGTGCCGTGCGGGCTGTCGGAGGGGCTGCCGGTCGGCCTGCAGGTGATGGCGCCGGCGCTGGCCGACGACCGCTGCTACCGGGTGGCCGCCGCCGTCGAGGCGGCCCAGGGCGCGCCGCTCGCCGACCGGCTCGCGGAGCGTGCCGCGTGACCGGCCCGCTCAAGGCCGCCTGGGGCCTGGTGGCCTTCGTCGTCCTGGCCGGCCTGGTGCTCTGGCTGGTCACCGGCAGGGCCGTCTTCGCCGTCTTCATCGTCCTGGGCGTGCTGACCGGCCTCGGTGCCTGGGTCACCGGCCGCAGCACCACCCCGAAGGGAGGGCCCACCCCGTGACCGAGCCCCTCGTCGACCTCGACGACGTCCTCACCCGCTACGAGCCGGTCATCGGCCTGGAGACCCACGTCGAGCTGGGCACCGAGTCGAAGATGTTCTGCGGCTGCTCGACGACGTTCGGCGCCGAGCCCAACACCCAGACCTGCCCGGTCTGCCTCGGCCTGCCCGGGTCGCTGCCGGTGGCCAACGCCACCGCCGTCGAGTCGACCATCCGGATCGGCCTGGCGCTGGGCTGCCGGATCGCGTCCTGGTCGCGCTTCGCCCGGAAGAACTACTTCTACCCGGACATCCCGAAGGGCTTCCAGACCAGCCAGTACGACGAGCCGCTGTGCACCGCCGGGCACCTCGACGTCGAGGTGGACGGCGAGACCTACCGCGTGGAGATCGAGCGGGTGCACCTCGAGGAGGACACCGGCAAGAACCTGCACGTCGGCGGCGCCACCGGCCGCATCCACGGTGCCGACCACTCGCTGGTCGACTTCAACCGCGCCGGCATCCCGCTGGTGGAGATCGTCACCCGCCCCGTGGCCGGCGCCGGCGCCATGGCCCCCGAGGTCGCCCGCGCCTACGTCACCGAGCTGCGCGAGATCATCCAGACCCTCGGCGCCTCGGACGTGCGGATGGAGCAGGGCAGCCTGCGCTGCGACGTCAACACCTCGCTCGCGCCGATCGGCAGCCTGGAGTGGGGCACCCGCACCGAGACCAAGAACGTCAACTCGCTGCGGTCGGTGGAGCGGGCGGTGCGCTACGAGATGCGCCGGCAGGCCGCCGTCCTCGACGCCGGCGGGCGGGTGCTGCAGGAGACCAGGCACTTCCACGAGGACACCGGCAGCACCTCGCCGGGCCGCAGCAAGGAGGAGGCGACCGACTACCGGTACTTCCCCGAGCCCGACCTCGTGCCGCTCGCGCCCGACGCCGAGTGGGTGGAGAAGCTGGCCGCCGGGCTGCCCGAGCTGCCCGCCGCCCGCCGCCGCCGGCTGCAGGAGGAGTGGGGCCTGTCGGCCACCGAGATGACCTGGCTGGTCAACGCCGGGGCGCTCGGGCTGGTCGAGCAGACCGTCGCCGCCGGCGCCACGCCGGCCGACGCCCGCAAGTGGTGGCTGGGCGAGCTCGCCCGCCGGGCCAACGACGCCGGCGTCGAGCTCGCCGACCTCGCCGTCACCCCGGCCCAGGTCGCCGAGCTGACGGCGCTGGTCGCCGAGGGCACCGTCAACGACAAGCTGGCCCGTCAGGCGCTCGACGGCGTCCTGGCCGGCGAGGGCGACCCGCGCGCCGTCGTCGAGGCCCGGGGCCTGGCGGTGATGGGGGAGTCCGACGAGCTCGTCGCCGCCGTCGAGGCCGCGATCGCCGGCGCGCCCGACGTCGTGGAGAAGGTGCGCTCGGGCAAGGTCCAGGCGCTCGGCGCGCTGGTCGGGCAGGTCATGAAGGCCACCCGCGGCCAGGCCGACGCCCCGACCGTGCGCCGGATGCTCGAGGAGCGCGTCCTCGGCAGCTGACCTGCGGGCACTCCCGCGGATCCGCACCGTGCGGGTCCGCGGGAGTGCACGGTCACACGGGGGAGGAGCCGGTCGACGACGGCGGCAGGATCCGCAGCACCTTGTCGTCGTCCTCGGCGGGGGCGCCGATGCCGTCCCGGTTGGACGTGGTCACCCACAGCGCGCCCTCGCTGTCGAGCACGACGGTGCGCAGCCGGCCGTAGCGGCCGCTGATGAGCTCGGTCGGGTCCCCGCTGACCCCGCCGTCGCCGTCGAGCTGGACGACGTGCACCCGCTGGCCGTCGAGCGCGCCGAGGAACACCGTGGTCCCCGCGGCGGCGCAGCCGCCCAGGCCGCCCTCGGCGTTGCCGACCTCGAACAGCGGCGCCATCGTCCCGGGGCCGGCGGCCGGCCAGCCGTGGTCGCTGCCCTCGACCAGCTCGTTGAGCTCGTCGGGCCCGGCGGAGGACTCGTCGACGGCGTAGAGCGTGCCCGCCTCGTCGCCGGACGGGCAGACCGCCGTGACGTCGGAGAAGCCGCGGCTGTACACGGGGCCCGAGGCGGTCGCGGGCTGGCCGAAGACGTCGACGTGCAGCACCTTGCCGCCGAGCGAGGCCGGGTCCTGCGCCAGCGCCGGGTTGCCGGTGTCGCCGGTGCCGACGAACAGGGTGCCGTCGGGGGCGAACGCGAGCCCGCCGCCGTTGTGCACCTCACCGCGGGGGATGCCGGTGAGCACCGGGTTGGGCGTGCCGCCGAGCGGGAAGCGGACGACGCGGTTGTCGGTGGCCGTCGAGACGTAGGCGTAGAACAGCCCGTCCTCGTCGAACGTGGGGGACAGCGCCAGGCCGAGCAGCCCGCCGTCGCCGCCGGTGTCGACGCCGGGCAGGACCATGAGCTCCTGCGCGGGCGACCGGTCGGGGAAGACGTGCAGCAGCCGGCCGGTCTCCCGCTCGCCCACGACCGCGCTGCCGTCGGGCAGCACGACCAGCCCGGTGGGCACCAGCAGGTCGGTGGCGACGACGTTCGGGTCGCCGGCGGTGGTGCCGGAGCCGGGGTCCGCGGGGTCGCCGGGCGAGGGCGCGGGGGAGGACTCGGTGGGCGGCCCGACCTCGGGCGGCGCCCCCTCGGGCAGCGGCCGGAACGGCCCGGCCGGCTCGTAGCCGTCCTCGCCGCAGCCGGCGAGCACGAGCGCCAGGGCGACCGCGCAGCCCGCCGCGGCGCCGCGCCGTCCCCGCTGCCGCCTCACCCGCTCCACAGTACGGGCGCGACGCCACCGGCAGCCGCACGCCGGGCACCGCTCCGGCACGCGCGCAGCGCCCCGGAGCGGTGCCCGTCCCCGGTAGGTTGCCGTCCTCACCCGGGCGAGCAGCGGAGGCCGGCATGCGGATCGCGGGAGACGGCGGCGGGCGGCCGCGGGTGGTCACCGTCGGCGGCGGCTTCGCCGGACTCACCGCCCTGCGCAGGCTGCAGCGGCTGCTCCCCCCGGACGCCGCCGACCTGGTCCTGGTCACGCCGACGGACTACCTGCTGTACAGCCCGCTGCTGCCCGAGGTGGCCACCGGCGTGGTCGAGGCGCGGCACATCGCGGTCTCGCTGCGGCGGCTGCTGCCCCGGGTGCGCCTGGTCCTGGGCCGGGTCGAGGAGGTCGACCTGGCCGCGCGGTCGCTCACGCTGCGGCCGGCGCACGGTACCCCGACGGCGATGGCGTGGGACCGGCTCCTGCTCACCCCGGGCGCGGTGACCCGCCAGGTGCCCGTCCCCGGCGTCCCCGAGCACGGCCGGGCGCTCAAGACGCTGGTCGAGGCGGTGTTCCTCCGCGACCACCTGCTCGAGCAGCTCGACCTCGCCGACGCCCTGCCCGACACCCCGGCCGGCCGGGCCGAGCGCGCCGCGCGGCTCACCGTGGTCGCCGTCGGCGCGGGCTACACCGGCACCGAGGTGGTCGCCCAGACCCAGCGCTGGCTGCGCCGGATCGAGAGCCGGTGGGACCGCACCCGCGCCGCCGAGGTGCGGTGGGTGCTCGTCGACCTCGCGCCGGCGGTGCTGCCGGAGCTGGGCCCCGAGCTCGGCCGCCGCGCGCTGGACGTGCTCGCCCGCCGCGGCGTCGACGTCCGGCTGCGCACGTCGGTGGTCTCCGCCGACGAGGACGCCGTCGTCCTCACCGACGGCGAGACGATCCCGACCCGCACGCTGGTGTGGGGCGCCGGGGTCGTCGCGCACCCCCTCGTCGGCCGGCTGGGGCTGCCGCTGCGCCGGGGCCGGCTCGCCGTCGACCCCGACCTCGCCGTCCCCGGGGCGCCCGGCGTGTGGGCCGCGGGCGACGCCGCCGCCGTCCCCGACCTCGCCGCCGGGGAGCAGGACGGCGAGCTGCCGGACACCCCGCCGACGGCGCAGCACGCCCAGCGGCAGGGCGCCGTCCTCGGCCGCAACGTCGCCGCCAGCCTCGGCGTCGGCCGGCCCCGCCGGTACCGGCACCGCGACCTCGGCCTGGTCGCCGACCTCGGCGGCTGGGACGCCGTGGCCCGGCCGCTGGGCGTGCCCCTGACCGGGCCGCTGGCCAAGGTCGTCACCCGCGGCTACCACCTCTACGCGATGCCGGCGATGGCCAACCGGGTGCGGGTCGCGGCCGACTGGCTGTTCCAGACGGTGCTGCCGCCGGAGTCCACCCAGCTGTCGGTGGTCCGGCCCGAGGACGCGCGCATCGCCACCGCCCAGGGCCTCGCCCCGCAGGCGGTTCCCGGCCCGGAGGTCGCCGCCGGCGCCTCCTAGGGTCGGGAGCCGTGGCTCCCGAGATCCGCGGGTCCGACGTCGTCGGCCCCGACGAGACCCTGACCGTCCTGGTGCCCACCCGGGAGATGGCCGCGGCGGTGGAGGCGCTGTCCCCGCGCGTGCGCGCCTTCCGCGCCGACCCCGCCGACGGCCCGCCGCCGGAGGAGGCCGCGCGGGCGCAGGTGTGGGTGCCGCCCAGCGGCGGCGCGAGCCCGGACGAGGCGTTCCTCGCCGCGCTCCCGCGGCTGCGGCTGGTCCAGCTGGTCAGCGCCGGCGCCGAGCGGTTCGTCGGCCGGCTGCCGGAGGGCGTCGTGCTGTGCAACGCCCGCGGCGCGCACACGCCGTCGACGGCCGAGTGGGTGCTGGCCGCGACGCTGGCCGCCCAGCGCGGCCTGCCCGACCTGGTCCGCGCGCAGGACGCCGGCCGGTGGAGCCCCGGCACGTTCTCCTCGCTGGTCGGCGCGCGGGTGCTCGTCGTCGGCGCGGGCGACATCGGCCGCCGGATCGGCGCGATGATGTCCGGCTTCGACGTCGAGCTGACCTACGTCGCCCGCACCGCCCGCGACGGCGTCCACGGCACCGACGAGCTGCCGCGGCTGCTGCCCCACGCCGACGTCGTCGTCCTCGTCGTGCCGGTCACCCCGGAGACCACCGGCCTGGTCGACGCGGACTTCCTCGCCGCGATGGGGGACGGCGCGCTGCTGGTCAACGCCGCCCGCGGGGTCGTCGTCGACACCGACGCGCTGGTGGCCGAGCTGACCGCGGGCCGGCTGCGCGCCGCGCTCGACGTCACCGAGCCCGAGCCGCTGCCCGAGGGGCACCCGCTGTGGTCGGCGCCCGGACTGCTGCTCACCCCCCACGTGGGCGGGGCGGTGCCGCAGACCGCCGCCCGCGCGGAGGCCGCCGTGGTCGCGCAGCTGCGCCGCGTGCTGGCCGGGGAACCCCTGGCCGACGTCGTCGGCGACTACTGACGCCGGATCACGGGAACGGGGTCCGGCGACGCGGGATCATGGGGACGTGGCAACCCTCGCGCGCATGCGGCTGAGCCGGGTCGCGCTGCTCCCCGTCGTCTTCCTCGCCGTCTGCGTGCTGCCCTTCGCCGCCGCCTCGCCGTGGGCCGCGCTCGTCCTGCTGCTCCCGCTGCTGGCGGCGGTCTGGGTGCTGCGGGTGGGCGTCGACGTCGACGAGGAGGCGATCACCACGCGCGGGCTGGTCGGGCAGCGCCGGGTGCCCTGGGACGACCTGGCCGGCATCCGCGTGGGCCGCAACGCCCGGCTGCGGCTGGTCACCACCGGCGGCGGGGAGGTGCCGCTGCCGGTCCTGCGGGCCCGCGACCTGCCGCGGCTGGCGGGGTGGTCCGGCGGCCGTTTCGACGTCCCTCAGCCCCCGGCGGCCTGACCCGCCAGCGCGCGCAGCCGCCCGGCGCTCTCGCTGCCCTCGGCCGCGGTGTAGACGACCAGCTGCAGCCCGGGGGCGTCGGCGGGCGTGAGCTGGTGGTGCTCCAGCAGCAGGCTGCCCACCTCGGGGTGCTCGAAGCGGCGCTCGGCGGAGCTGAACCGGTCGACGTCGTGGCTGGCCCACCCGGCGCGGAACTCCGGGCTGGCCGCCTCGAGCCGGGCGACGAGGTCGACGACCGCCGGGTCGGCCAGCCGCGGGCCCACCTCGGCGCGGAACTGGGTGAGGAACCGCCGGCTGTCCCCGGCCCAGTCCGCCAGCAGCGCCCGCACCGCCGGGTCGGTGAAGACCAGCTCCAGGAGGTTGCGCCGGTCCGCGGGGGCGGCCGCCACCCCGGGGTAGAAGCGCGCGTAGGCGCGGTTCCACCCGGCGATCCACCAGTCGGCGGTGATGGCGTAGGCGGGGGAGGGGCCCAGCGCGTCCAGCAGGCGCTGCACGTGGCCGGGCATCCCGCCGTCGGGGTCGCCGGGTGCGGCGCCGCCGTGGCCGGTCAGCCGCAGCACGTAGCCGTGCTCGGCCGGGGTCATGCGCAGCGTGCGGGCCAGCGCGTCGACCACCTGCCGGGACGGGCGGATGTCGCGGCCCTGCTCCAGCCACGTGTACCAGGTGGAGCTCACCCCGGACAGCAGCGCGACCTCCTCGCGGCGCAGCCCCGGCGTGCGCCGCGGGCCGCCGGCGGGCAGGCCGGTGACGCGCGGGTCGACCTGGGAGCGGCGCGAGCGCAGGAACTCGCCGAGCTCCCGGCGGGCGGTGGCGGACACGGCGGCTCCCGGGTGGTGGTGTCGGTACCAGTATCGACGGCGTCTGGGAGCGCCCCGGCACCGCGCCTACGCTCGCGGGCGTGACGACCGTGGACGACCCCCGCACCACCGCCGACGTCAAGCCGCGCAGCCGCGAGGTGACCGACGGCATCACCAAGGCCCCGGCCCGGGCCATGCTGCGCGCCGTCGGCATGGGCGACGACGACTGGGACAAGCCGCAGATCGGCGTGGCCTCGTCGTGGAACGAGATCACCCCGTGCAACCTCTCGCTGGACCGGCTGGCCAAGCGGGCCAAGGAGGGCGTGCACGCCGCCGGCGGGTTCCCGCTGGAGTTCGGCACCATCTCGGTCTCCGACGGCATCTCCATGGGCCACGAGGGCATGCGCGCCTCGCTGGTCAGCCGCGAGGTCATCGCCGACTCGGTGGAGACGGTCATGTTCGCCGAGCGGCTCGACGGCTCGGTGCTGCTCGCCGGCTGCGACAAGTCCCTGCCGGGCATGCTCATGGCCGCCGCCCGGCTGGACCTCGCCAGCGTCTTCCTCTACTCGGGCTCGACGCTGCCGGGGAGGCTCGGCGACCGCGACGACCTGACGATCATCGACGTCTTCGAGGCCGTCGGCGCCTGCGCCCGCGGGCTGATCACCCAGGACGAGCTGGCTGCCGTCGAGCGCGCCGCCTGCCCCGGCATGGGCTCCTGCGGCGGCATGTACACCGCCAACACCATGGCCAGCGTCGCCGAGGCGCTGGGCATGAGCCTGCCCGGCAGCGCCGCCCCGCCGGCGCCCGACAGCCGCCGCGACGCCTTCGCCGTCGCCTCCGGCGAGGCCGTGGTCAACCTGCTGCGGAAGGGCATCACCGCGCGGCAGATCATGACCAGGGAGGCGTTCGAGAACGCGATCACCGTGGTCATGGCGCTGGGCGGCTCCACCAACGCCGTCCTGCACCTCATGGCCATCGCGCACGAGGCGCAGGTCGAGCTCACCCTCGACGACTTCAACCGGATCGGCGACCGCACGCCGCACCTGGCCGACGTCAAGCCCTTCGGCCGGTACGTCATGACCGACATCGACCGCATCGGCGGCGTCCCGGTGGTCCTGCGCGCGCTGCTCGACGCCGGACTGCTGCACGGCGACACGCTCACCGTGACCGGGAAGACCATGGCGGAGAACCTCGCCGAGATCGCCCCGCCGGACCCCGACGGCGCGATCATCCACGCGATGGCGCAGCCCATCCACAGGACCGGCGGCCTGACGATCCTGCGCGGCTCGCTGGCGCCCGAGGGCGCCGTGGTGAAGTCGGCCGGCTTCGACCGCGACGTCTTCGAGGGCACCGCCCGGGTCTTCGACGGCGAGCAGGGCGCCATGGACGCGGTCACCGAGGGCACGCTGCAGGCCGGCGACGTCGTCGTCATCCGGTACGAGGGGCCCAAGGGCGGGCCGGGCATGCGCGAGATGCTCGCCGTCACCGGCGCGATCAAGGGCGCGGGCCTGGGCAAGGACGTCCTGCTGCTCACCGACGGCCGGTTCTCCGGCGGCACCACCGGCCTGTGCATCGGCCACGTCGCGCCGGAGGCCACCGAGGGCGGCCCGATCGCGCTGGTCCGCGACGGCGACCCGGTCCGGCTGGACCTCACCACCCGCACCCTGGACCTGCTGGTCGACGACGACGAGCTGGCCCGCCGCCGCGCGGACTGGGCGCCGCTGCCCCCGCGCTACACCACCGGCGTCCTCGGCAAGTACGCCAAGCTGGTCGGCTCCGCGGCGAACGGCGCGATCTGCGGTTGACCGCGGGCACCCCGATGGGGTGAGGGCGCTCCCCGGGGCCTGTCCCCGGGGGGCGCCGCTGCCGACACCCCCGGTGTGGACAGGCGGATCGGGTGGCTGCTGGCGTGCGCCGTGCCGGCCGCGGCGGCGTGCGCCCTGGCGGTCGCCGTGCCCGCGCTGGACCCGGTCTCCGACGCCGTCACCGGCCTGGCCGGGCTGCTCACCGCGCTCGCGCTGCTGGCGCTGAGCCGGACCGGCGACCCCTCCGCCCCGCCGTGGCGGGTGCTGGCCGCCGCGGCGCTGTTCCCCGTCCTCGGCCTGGTCCTGACCAGCACGGCCCGGCCGGACCCCGTGCTGTCCGCGGTGGTGCTGCGCTGGCTGCCCACGGTCCCCGGCTACGTCCTCGTGGTCGTGGCCCTGCTCGGCATGGTCGAGCGGTCCAGCCTGCGGCGCACCTGCCCGCGGACGACGCTCGAGCTCGCCCTCTTCGGCGTCGCCGCGCTCGCCGTCATGCAGTTCCTGCTGGTCGGCCCGGGCAACAGCTGGTCGGCGCTGTCCCTGGGCGCCCAGCTCGTCCTCGGCGCCGCGGTCGTGGCCGCGGCCGCCACCATGGCCGCCGGCCTCACCGTCCTCGGGGCTGTCGAGGCGCACCGCCGGCGCATGGCCGCGGTGCTGCTGGGCGGTCTGGTCCTGCTCTGCGCCGCGCGCGGCGCCGCCACCTCCGCGACGCTGCTCGGCGCGCACGACGTCGTCCCGGTCACCCGCGTGGCCGTCGTCGTCGGCCTGGCGGTGCTGGTCCTCGCCCGCCTGCTCGACCCGGGCACCGGCCCCGACGTCCCCCGCCGCGCGGCCGACGGCCGCACCGACCCGCTGCGGTCGGTGCTGCCCCACCTGGCACTGGTGGCCGTGGTCGCGCTGGTCGTCGTGTCGCTGGCGCTGGGCACCCGGCCGACCGCGGTCACCCTCGCCGGGGCGCTGGCCTGCGTGGGCCTGGCGGCCGCACACCGCTGGGTCACCGCCCACGAGGACCACCGTCGCGGCGCCCGGCTGCGCCGCGACGAGGCCTACTTCCGCAACCTGCTGCACTCCGGCCGCGACGCCGTCCTCGTCCTCGACGGCCGCTTGCGCGTCGGCTGGGTCTCGCCGGCGATGGCCGCGCTGGTCGGCGCCACGCCGGCGGAGCTCCTCGGTCGCGACGTGCTCTCGGGTGCCGCGAACCGGCCCGGGACCCTGGAGCCCGCGGACGCCGCCGCGCTGCGCCGGGTCCTCGGTGCCGACGCCGGCGCCGGCACCGACGCCGGCACCGACGGGCTGGTGACGCTGCACGTCCGCGACGCGGGCGGCGCGCGGCGCTGCCTGGAGGCCAGCGTCTCCGACCTGCGCGCCGACCCGGCGGTCGCCTCGGTGGTGCTGCACTGCCGCGACGTGACCGAGCGGGTGGCCCGGGAGCGGGCGCTGGAGGAGCTGGCGTTCACCGACGCGCTCACCGGCCTGCCCAACCGGGCCGGCTGGGACGCGGCCCTGGAGCCCGCGACCGCCCGCGCCGGGTCCGCGGTCCTGCTCCTCGAGGTCGCCGGCCTGGACGAGGTCCGCGAGCACGCCGGCCGCGACGCCGTCGCCGCCGTCCTCGTCGAGCTGGGCCGCCGGCTGCGCGCCGCCGTCCGCGGCGACGAGGTCGTCGCCCGGCTCGTCGGCGGCACCTTCGCCGTCCTGGCCGAGGGCGACGGCGACACCGCCGCGCTGCTCGCCGACCGCTGCCTGGCCGTGCTCGAGCAGCCGGTGACCACCGCCGCCGGCGTCTTCGACCTCACCGCCGCCGTCGGCGTGGTCGTCGTCGAGCCGGGGACCGGCGCCGCCGAGGTCGGCGCCCGCGCCGAGCTCGCGGTCGCGGCCGCCCGGGCCTCCCGCTCGGCCCGCGCCACCTGCTGGACGCCGGCGCTCGGCGCGGCCGCCGCCCGCCGCGACCGGCTGCGCGCGGACCTGCCCGGCGCCGCCGGCCGCGGGGAGCTGTGGCTGGCCTTCCAGCCGGTGGTGTCGATGGCCGACAAGCGGGTCTCCGGCGTCGAGGCGCTGCTGCGCTGGCGGCACCCGGAGCTGGGGGAGGTCCCGCCGCGGGAGTTCGTGCCGATCGCCGAGCGGGCCGGGGTCATCGGGGAGCTGCAGCGCTGGGCGCTGCGGGAGATCACCGCGGCCGCCGCCGCGCTGCCCGCCGGCGGGGGCGGGCCCCTGCGGATCGGCATGAACGTCTCCGCCGCGCACGTGGCCGAGCGCACCCTCGTCGACGACGTCGCCGGCGCGCTCTCCGCCTCCGGCCTGGCGCCCGAGCGGCTGGTCCTGGAGGTCACCGAGTCGACCGTGCTGGCCGAGGGGGACTCCGTGGCCGTCGACGCCGAGGCGCTGCGCCTGATGGGCGTGCACGTGGCCCTGGACGACTTCGGCACCGGCTCCTCGTCACTGGGCCTGCTCACCCGGCTCCCGGTCGACGTGCTCAAGCTCGACCGGTCCTTCGTCTCCCGCGTCGACCGCGACCGGCAGAGCCGCGCGCTGTGCGAGGCGGTCGTCACCGTCGGCCGGTCCCTGGGGCTGCAGGTCGTCGCCGAGGGCGTCGAGACGCCGGCCCAGCTCGGCGCGCTGCGCGGCCTGGGCGTCGACCAGGCGCAGGGCTTCCTGCTGTCCCGCCCGCTGCCGCTGGCCGACCTCGTGCGGCTGCTGCGCGACGGCGCCGGCCAGCTGTGGCCGGGGTTGGTCGGCTCCTCGGCCGACCCGGTCCCGCCGGTCGAGCCCTCCACGGTCCGGGCCGGCGGCCGTGGCTGACCGCGCCGCACCGGCGGTCCAGGTCCTGCTGGCGGTCCTCGGCGTCGTCACCGTCGCCGGCCTGCTCACCGGTGCGCCCGCCTGGCTGGTGCCCGCCGCGCTCGGGACGGCGTCCGCCGCCTCGGCCGCGGCGCTCGCCCGCTGTGCCGCCCGGATGCCGGGGCGCGCCGGCCGGCCCTGGTGGGCGCTGTCCGCCGCCGGCGCGCTGCTCGCGCTCGGCCGGGCCCTGGCCCTCGCCTCACCCGGTCGCGACCTCGCCACCGGCGGCGTCGAGGACCTCCCGACGCTGCTCGGCGTCCCGGTCGCCGTCGGGGCGGCCGTCCTGCTGCTGCCGCCGCGCTCGCACCGGCGGCTCGGCACGCGGGTGCTGCTCGACGGCGTCGTCGTCACCGTCGCCGTCGCCCTGCTCGGCTGCGTGCTGCTCGGTGACCTCGTCGCCCGGACCGGCGGGCCGGGCAGCGGCCTGATCGCGGCCGGTCACCCGCTGGTCGGGGCGCTCCTGTGCGGCATCGGCCTGGTCACCCTCACCGCCGTCCCCGAGGCCCGCCGCCGCGCCGCCGGCTGGCTGCTCGCCGCCTTCGTCGCCATGTCGCTGGTCGCGGTCGGCGGCGCGCTCGGCCGCACGTCGGCGGGCACCGCCCCGGGATGGGGTGTGGTCGTCGTGCTCGGCTGGCTGGCCGTGCTCGCCGCCGGCCTGCGCGCCGCCCGGGCCGACGCCGGCGCGCACGCCGTCGCCGACGCCGGCCGCCGCACGCTGCCCCTGCGCGGGGGCGTGCTCGCCCACGGCGCGGCCACCGCCGCGCTGCTCGCGGTCGCCGGCGGCACCGTCGCCGGCCGCCCGCTGCCCGCCGCCGAGGCCGCGGCGACCTTCGTGCTCGTGCTCCTCACCTCGGCGCGGACGCTGTACTGGGCCCGGGACGCCGCCGCCCTGACCCGCCGCCTGGAGCGGACCGAGGGCTGGTTCCGCGCGCTGGTGCACAGCGGCGACGCCGTCACGCTGGTCCTCGACGGCTCCGGCCGGGTCACCTCCGCGACCGGCCCGGTCGCCGAGCGGCTCGGCGTCGCGGAGGAGGACCTGATCGGCCGGGTGCTGCCCGGCCTGCTGCACCCGGGGGACCGGGACCTGCTCGACCGCGTCTCCGCCGCCCTGCGCGACGGCACGCCCGACGGCCTGCCCGCGGCCGGCCGGCTGCGCGCCGCCGACGGCACCTGGCGCGACGTCGAGGTGTCCGGCGCCGCCCCCGCGGCGGGCCGCCGGTCCGGCGACGGGCTGGTGCTGCACCTGCGCGACGTCACCGAGCGCCGCGCCGGGCAGCGCGAGCTCGAGCGGCTGGCCTACACCGACTCGCTCACCGGGCTGCCCAACCGCGCCCGCTTCATGGCCGCCCTCGACGGCGCCCTGACCCAGGCCTCCCGCGGCCGGCGCTCCTGCGTGCTGCTGCTCGACCTCGACGGCTTCAAGGCGGTCAACGACGTCGCCGGGCACGACGCGGGGGACCGGCTGCTGTGCGAGGTGGCCGACTCGCTGCGCGCCGAGGCCCGCGCCGGGGACCTGGTCGCCCGCCTCGGCGGCGACGAGTTCGCCCTCGTCGTCGACGCCGGTCCCGACGAGGCGCTGGCCCTGGCCGAGCGGCTGGTCGCGCGGCTGGACCGCACCCAGCGCTACGCCGCCCCCGGCGACCCGGAGGGCGCCGGCCCGGTGCTGCGCACCTCGGCCAGCGTCGGCGTCACCGAGGTGGTCGCCGGCGCCGACGCCTCGGCGACCGTGCGGGAGGCCGACCTCGCGCTGCGCACGGTCAAGGCACAGGGCAAGAACGGCGTCCGGGCCTCGGGGGAGGCGCTGGTGGAGGAGTCCGCCCGCCGCAGCCGGCTGGCCCGCGACCTGCCCGCCGCCATCGAGCGGGGCCAGCTGCGGGTGGTCTACCAGCCCGTCGCCGGCGTGGCGGAGCGCCGCGTCCTGGGCGTCGAGGCCCTCGTGCGCTGGGACCACCCGGTGCTCGGCCCCGTGCCGCCGGAGGAGTTCATCGGCCTGGCCGAGGAGGACGGGCTGATCGTGCCGCTGCAGCGGTGGGTGCTGCAGACGGCGACCGCCGAGCACGCCCGCCTCGTCGAGCAGGGCCGCGACCTCAAGCTCGGCGTCAACATCTCCGTGCGCCACCTGCAGGCCCGCTGCCTGGTCGAGGACGTCACCCGTGCCCTGCAGCGCTCGGGCCTGCCCGCGCACCTGCTGATGGTCGAGGTCACCGAGAGCGTCCTCATGGACGACGACGAGCGGCTGCTGGCCGAGCTCGCCGAGCTGTCCGCGCTGGGCTGCATCGTCTCCCTCGACGACTTCGGCAAGGGCTACTCGTCGCTGGCCTACCTCGCCCGGCTGCCCGTGCAGGTGCTGAAGATGGACCGCGGCTTCGTGTCCGGCATCGACACCGACCCGCGCGGCGCGGCGCTGGTCGGCAGCGTCGTCGACCTCGGCCGCACGCTCGGCATGGACGTCGTCGCCGAGGGCGTGGAGACCCGCGAGCAGATGGCCGTCCTCACCGCGCTCGGCTGCCGGTTCCTGCAGGGCTGGCTGATCGGCCGGCCGGTCCCCGGCCCCGCGCTGCCGGCGCTGGTCGACGCCTTCGACCCCGCCCCGCTGGACGGCCCGGTCCCCGTCGCCGTCCCATGAGACGGACGACACGAGTCCACTGTGTGGGACAGCCTGGTTGACGTCGCGGCGGTCGAGGCGCACAGTGTCCGCGTGACCTCCGCCCGCCTGCTCCTCGTAGTCGCCTAGCGCGCCGGTCGCCCGACCGACGCGCTACGCCCCTCTGTGCCCACGGCACGAGGGGTTTTTTGTTGGCACGAGGCCCGGGGCGGGGCCGGCCCGGCGGACAGCCGGGAGCCTCCCCGCACCCGGGCGACACCGAGCAGACACCCGGAACCGCACGCCCGTCCCGCCCGTCCGGCACAGGAGACGCCCCGCATGACCAGCACCCCGAGCGAGTCCGCCACCCGAGAGGCCGCCGAGGCCCTCACCGGTGTCGAGACGACGGCCCGCTCGATCGCCGAGTCCGCCGCCGAGCCCGCGACCGGCATCACCGGCGCGCAGAGCCTGGTCCGCTCGCTCGAGGCCGTGGGCGTCGACGTCGTCTTCGGCATCCCGGGCGGCGCGATCCTGCCCGCCTACGACCCGCTGTTCGACTCGCGCGTGCGGCACGTCCTCGTCCGGCACGAGCAGGGCGCCGGGCACGCGGCCACCGGGTACGCGCAGGCCACCGGCCGGGTCGGCGTCTGCATGGCCACCTCCGGCCCGGGCGCGACCAACCTGGTCACCCCGCTGGCCGACGCCTACATGGACTCGGTGCCGATCGTCGCGATCACCGGCCAGGTGCCCAGCGGCGCGATCGGGACCGACGCCTTCCAGGAGGCGGACATCCGCGGCATCACGATGCCGATCACCAAGCACAACTTCCTGGTCACCGACCCGGCGGAGATCCCGCAGCGGATCGCGGAGGCGTTCCACCTGGCCGCCACCGGCCGCCCCGGCCCGGTCCTCGTCGACATCCCCAAGGACGTGCTGCAGGCGACCACCGACTTCTCCTGGCCGCCGCGGCTGGACCTGCCCGGCTACAAGCCGACCACCCGCCCGCACGGCAAGCAGGTCCGCGAGGCCGCCGCGCTGATCGCCGGTGCCCGCCGGCCGGTCCTCTACGTCGGCGGCGGGGTGCTCAAGGCCCGCGCCACCGAGGAGCTGGCGGAGCTCGCCGAGCTCACCGGGGCGCCGGTCGTCACCACCCTCATGGCCCGCGGCGCGTTCCCCGACAGCTCGCCGCAGCACCTGGGCATGCCCGGCATGCACGGCACCGTCGCCGCGGTCACCGCGCTGCAGAAGGCCGACGTCCTCGTCGCCCTCGGCGCCCGCTTCGACGACCGGGTGACCGGCCAGCTGTCCTCCTTCGCGCCCGGCGCGCTGGTGGTCCACGCCGACATCGACCCCGCCGAGATCGGCAAGAACCGCCGGGCCGACGTGCCGATCGTGGGCGACGCGAAGGAGACCATCGCGGAGCTCGTGACCGCGCTGCGCGCCGAGCACGCCGCCGGCCGCACGCCCGACCTCGCCGCCTGGTGGGCCCAGCTCGACGACTGGCGGGCGCGCTACCCGCTGGGCTACGACTGGCCCGAGGACGGCTCGCTGTCGCCGCAGTACGTCATCGAGCGGCTCGGCACGATCGCCGGCCCGGACGCGATCTACGCCTCCGGCGTGGGCCAGCACCAGATGTGGGCCGCGCAGTTCATCCGGTACGAGAAGCCGGGCACGTGGCTCAACAGCGGCGGCGCCGGGACGATGGGCTACGCCGTGCCCGCGGCCATGGGCGCCAAGTACGGCCGCCCGGAGACCACGGTCTGGGCCATCGACGGCGACGGCTGCTTCCAGATGACCAACCAGGAGCTGGCCACCTGCGCCATCGAGGGCATCCCGGTCAAGATCGCGATCATCAACAACGGCAACCTCGGCATGGTCCGGCAGTGGCAGACCCTCTTCTACGAGGGCCGCTACTCCAACACCAAGCTGCACCCGGTGGACGACGAGGGCCGGCCCAAGCCGGTGCGCATCCCCGACTTCGTGGTGCTGGCCGAGGCGATGGGCTGCGTCGGCCTGCGCTGTGAGAGCAAGGACGACGTCGACGCCGTGATCGAGAAGGCCATGGCGATCAACGACGCGCCGGTGGTCATCGACTTCGTCGTCGGCCACGACGCCCAGGTGTGGCCGATGGTCGCCGCGGGCGCCAGCAACGACGACATCCTCGCCGCGCGCGGCCTGCGCCCGGTCTTCGGCGACGACCAGGTCTGACGGAGGACCCCGTTCCTCCCCACCACTCGCACGCCCGCGGCGGGCCCCTGGAACGGGGCCGAACGACGAATCGGAAGCAGGTTCTTCACAGATGACCCGCCACACCCTGTCGGTCCTGGTCGAGAACAAGGCCGGTGTGCTGGCCCGCGTCTCGGCGCTGTTCAGCCGGCGCGCGTTCAACATCGAGTCGCTGGCCGTCGGGCCGACCGAGAACCCCGACCTGTCGCGGATGACGATCGTCGTCGACGCCGAGTCCGCGCCGCTGGAGCAGGTGACCAAGCAGCTCAACAAGCTCGTCGAGGTCATCAAGATCGTCGAACTGGACGGCGGCGCCGCGGTCCAGCGCGAGCTGCTGCTGGTCAAGGTGCGGGCGCCGATGGCCGAGCGCACGACGGTGCTGCAGACCGCCGAGCTCTTCCGCGCCCGCGTCGTCGACGTCAACACCGACACCGTGACCCTCGAGGCCACCGGCACCCCGGACAAGCTGCAGGCCCTGCTCGCCGTCCTCGCCCCGCTCGGGATCAAGGAGATGGCGCAGTCGGGCACGGTGGCCCTCGGCCGGGGTCCGCGCGCGATGAGCGGCGCCGGTACCTTGCGCCCGGTCGACCGCAGCGCCTAGCCCCCGCACCCCCCGCACGAGAACAACCGAAGGAGCACGCACCGCATGGCCGAGATCTTCTACGACGACGACGCCGACCTGTCGATCATCCAGGGGCGCACCGTCGCCGTCATCGGCTACGGCAGCCAGGGCCACGCGCACGCCCTGTCGCTGCGGGACTCGGGGGTGGACGTCCGCGTCGGCCTGCCCGAGGGCTCCAAGAGCCGGGCCAAGGCCGAGGCCGAGGGCCTGCGGGTCGTCACGCCGGCCGAGGCGGCCGCCGAGGCCGACCTGATCATGATCCTCGCGCCGGACCACGTGCAGCGGACGCTGTACAGCGAGTCGATCGAGCCGAACCTCCAGGACGGCGACGCGCTGTTCTTCGGCCACGGCTTCAACATCCGGTTCGGCTACATCAAGCCCCCGGCCGGCGTCGACGTCGCGATGGTCGCCCCCAAGGGCCCCGGCCACCTCGTCCGCCGCGAGTTCGAGAACGGCAAGGGCGTGCCCTGCCTGGTCGCCGTCGAGCAGGACGCGAGCGGGCAGGCCCTGCAGCTGGCGCTGTCCTACGCCAAGGCCATCGGCGGCGCCCGCGCCGGCGTCATCAGGACGACGTTCGCCGAGGAGACCGAGACCGACCTGTTCGGCGAGCAGGCCGTCCTCTGCGGCGGCGCCAGCGCGCTGATCACCGCCGGGTTCGAGACCCTCACCGAGGCCGGCTACCAGCCCGAGGTCGCCTACTTCGAGTGCCTGCACGAGCTCAAGCTGATCGTCGACCTCATGTACGAGGGCGGCATCGCCAAGCAGCGCTGGTCGGTGTCCGACACCGCCGAGTACGGCGACTACACCTCCGGCCCGAAGATCATCGACGCCCGCGTCAAGGAGTCGATGAAGGAGGTCCTCGCCGCGATCAAGGACGGCTCGTGGGCCGCGGCCTTCATCGCCGACCAGGACGCCGGGGCGCCGGACTTCAAGCGCCGCCGCGCCGAGGCCGAGGCACACCCGATCGAGGAGACCGGCCGCAGGCTCCGCGGCCTGATGAGCTGGGTGTCGGCCTCCGACGACTACACCGGCACCGCCGCCCGCTCGTAGCGTCCCGCGACGCGAACGGCCCCCGCTGCCTGCCGGCAGCGGGGGCCGTTGCGTGTGCGGAGGAGGTCAGTACGCCAGGCCGCGCGAGGCGAAGTACTGCTTGGACTGCGGCTGCTGCAGGAAGAAGACGATCAGGCCCGGCAGCACGAAGCCGAGCAGCGCCGAGAACTCGAAGCCGCCGCCGACGGCCAGCGAGATGACCAGCGTCAGCAGCTGGATGCCGATCGAGGCGTAGCTGCCGAGGAGCAGCAGCCGCGGCGACTTGCCGGTGAGCACCTGGATGCCGCCGACCAGCACGACGACGGCCGTGGCGACCGCCAGCAGGGTGATGATCCCGAGCAGCGGGCTGAGCGCGAACAGCACGCCGATCCCCAGGACGGCGAGCAGGCCGAACAGCGAGCCCAGGCCGCCGATGACGACGCCGATCACCGCGGCTGCGGTGACCTGCCCGGGACGCTGCCCGGCCGGGCCGCCGCCGTACGGGGAGGGGCCGCCGAAGCCGCCGCCGTAGGGGGCCGGGTCGCCGTGCGGCTGCTGGCCGTAGGGCTGGGCGCCGTAGGGCTGGGCGCCGTAGGGCTGCTGGCCGTAGGGCTGGGCGCCGGGCGCACCGTACCCGGGCTGACCCCCCGGCGGCGTGTTCTTGTCGAAGCTGGGGCTGGTCATGCTCGGGTTCCTCCTGGAGGTGGCTCCGCCCTGTCGGCGGTCGGCGGCGGAGTGTAGGGGCTCGCTGGCGTCCGCGGGGGGCCGCCGACGCGACGTCCCCCCACGGACGGACTCAACGACCGCGGCGGGCGCGGTGTGCCGCGAAGAAGGCCGCGGCCGGCTTCACGGACAGCAGCACGACGATCGCCAGCGCCGCCAGGAAGAACAGCAGGCTGGTGACGATCCCTCCGGCACCGGCGGTGTCGGCGTCGGCGAGGTTGCCGATCAGGCCGAAGAGGGTGAAGGCCAGGGCGATGGAGCCGCCGACCAGGAGCATCACGCGGCTGCGCCCGGTGAGCGCCCACACCGAGCCCCAGATCATGACGACGGTCCAGACGAGCGCGACCAGGCCGAAGACCAGGATCACGCCGCCGACCGCGCCGGCGACCGACCCGAAGCCGGGGATCTCGCTGTCCAGCTCGTCGCCGGCACTGCTGGCCACCGCGCCGGCGAAGACCAGCAGCAGGCTGATCAGGACGCCGATCGCCCCCAGCACGAAGCCGAGGACGGCCGCGGTGACGACGCCGCCGGGCTTGGCCGGGACGCCGTCCTGGCCGTACTGGCCGTACTGCTGGCCGTAGGGCGCCGGCTGCCCGTACTGGCCGTACTGCTGCCCGTAGGGCTGGGTCTGGCCGTAGTCCTGCTGGCCGTACTGCTGGCCGTAGCCCTGCTGGCCGTAGCCCTGCTGGCCGTAGCCCTGCTGGCCGTAGCCCTGCTGGCCGTACGGCTGGGTCTGCCCGTAGCCCGGTTGCCCGTACTGCTGGCCGTAGTCCTGCTGGCCCTGGCCCTGCTGCCCGTACTGCTGGCCGTACGAGGGGTCCTGGGGCTGGCCCTGGCCGGAGGCCGAGGCCCCGCCGCTGTCCTTGCTGAAGTCGGTCATGGTCTCCTCCGGAGGCGCCGGCTCGTCCCGGCGCGTCGCGCCCAGCGTGCGGGGGGGCCACCCGGCAGGGCAAGCGGCCCTCCCTCCGCGGCGGGGGTGTCGTGGCGGCTGGTGCGTACCGTCACCGCCCGGTGATCACGGGCGGCCCGGACGCGGGACCCCGCCCGGACACCCGCCTCCCTAGGCTGTGGACCCGTGACCGCGAGCGCGCCCGTCGTCCTGATCGCCGAGGAGCTGGCCCCGAGCGTGCTGGGGGTGCTCGGCGACGACGTCGAGATCCGCCACGTCGACGGCGCCGACCGGTCCGCCCTGCTCCCGGCGCTGGCCGACGCCGCCGCGGTCATGATCCGCAGCGCCACGCGGATCGACGCCGAGGCCCTCGCCGCCGCGCCGAACCTCAAGGTCGTCGCGCGGGCCGGGATCGGCCTGGACAACGTCGACGTCAGCGCCGCCACCGAGCGCGGCGTCATGGTGGTGAACGCCCCGACGTCGAACATCGTCAGCGCCGCCGAGCACGCCGTCGCCCTGCTGCTGGCCGCCGCCCGGCAGATCCCGGCGGCCGACGCGTCGCTGCGCCGGGGCGCCTGGCAGCGCTCGAAGTTCATGGGCGTCGAGGTCACCGACAAGGTCGTCGGCGTCGTGGGCCTGGGCCGCATCGGCCAGCTCGTCGCGCAGCGGCTGGCCGCCTTCGGCACCACCCTCATCGCGTACGACCCCTACATCCAACCCGGCCGCGCCGCGCAGCTCGGCGTCCGGATGGTGTCGCTGGAGGAGCTGCTCCGCGAGGCGGACTTCATCACGATCCACCTGCCCAAGACGCCGGAGACGCTGGGGCTCATCGGCGCCGCCGAACTGGCCACCACCAAGCGCGGCGTGATCGTCGTCAACGCCGCCCGCGGCGGGCTGGTCGACGAGGCCGCGCTCGCCGACGCGCTGCGCTCGGGCCAGGTCGGCGCCGCCGGCATCGACGTCTTCGCGACCGAGCCCACCACCGACAGCCCGCTGTTCGCGCTGCCCAACACCGTCGTCACCCCGCACCTGGGCGCCTCGACGGCGGAGGCGCAGGACAAGGCCGGCACCGCCGTCGCGCACTCGGTGCGGCTGGCGCTCCAGGGCGAGTTCGTGCCGGACGCGGTCAACGTGCAGGCCGGCGGCGTCGTCGCCGAGGACGTGCGGCCCGGGCTGCCGCTGGCCGAGCGGCTGGGCACGGTCTTCACCGCCGTCGCCGGGGGGCTGGCCCAGTCGGTCACCGTCGAGGTCCGCGGCAAGCTCGCCGAGTTCGACGACTCGGTGCTGCAGCTGGCCGTGCTCAAGGGCGTCTTCGCCGACGTCGTCGAGGAGCAGGTCACCTACGTCAACGCGCCGCTGCTGGCCCAGCTGCGCGGCCTGGACGTGACCCTCACCAGCGACCTCGACAGCCCCGACTACCGCAACCTCGTCCGGGTGCGCGGCGCGATGGCCGACGGCCGCGAGGTCTGCGTCTCCGGCACGCTGTTCGGCAAGAACCAGGTGCCCAAGCTGGTCGAGGTCGACGGCTTCGACATGGACCTCGACCTGTCCGGCCACCTGCTGTTCTTCGTCTACACCGACCGGCCCGGCGTCGTCGGCACCGTCGGCGCGGCGCTGGGCGAGGCCGGGATCAACATCGCCGGGGCGCAGGTCAGCCGCACCACCCGCGGCGGCGAGGCGCTCATGGCGGTCGTCGTCGACAGCCCGGTGGCCCCCGACCTGCTCGCCGGCATCGCCGGCCGGATCGGGGCGCGCGAGGCCCGCTCCGCGGACCTCGACCCGCGCTGACCTAGGGTCGTCGTCATGCGCCTGGCTGTGATCGCAGGGGACGGCATCGGTCCCGAGGTGGTGGCCGAGGGCCTCAAGGTCCTGGGCGCCGTCGCCCCCGACCTGGAGACGACGCCCTACGACCTCGGCGCCGCCCGCTGGCAGCGGACCGGCGAGCTGCTGCCGGACTCCGTGCTCGAGGAGCTGCGCGGGCACGACGCGATCCTGCTCGGCGCGATCGGCGACCCGGGCGTGCCGCCGGGCATCCTCGAGCGCGGGCTGCTGCTGCGGCTGCGCTTCGAGCTCGACCACCACGTCAACCTGCGCCCGGCCAGGCTCTACGACGGCGTCCGCAGCCCGCTGGCCGACCCCGGCACCATCGACATGCTCTGCGTGCGCGAGGGCACCGAGGGTCCCTACGTCGGCAACGGCGGCGTGCTGCGCCGCGACACCCCGCACGAGGTGGCCACCGAGGTCAGCCTGAACACCGCCTTCGGCGTCGAGCGGGTGGTCCGCTACGCCTTCGAGCGGGCGACCGCGCGGCCGCGCCGGCACCTCACGCTGATCCACAAGACCAACGTGCTCACCCACGCCGGGTCGCTGTGGTCGCGGACGGTGGAGGAGGTGTCGGCGGAGTTCCCCGAGGTCACCGTGGCCTACCAGCACGTGGACGCGGCCTCGATGTTCTTCATCACCGACCCCGGCCGCTACGACGTCATCGTCACCGACAACCTCTTCGGCGACATCGTCACCGACGTCGCCGCGGCGGTCACCGGCGGCATCGGCCTGGCCGCCAGCGGCAACCTCGACGCCTCGGGCACCAACCCGAGCATGTTCGAGCCGGTGCACGGCTCGGCGCCGGACATCGCGGGCAAGGGCATCGCCGACCCGACGGCGACCGTGCTGTCGGTCGGCCTGCTGCTCGAGCACCTCGGCTCCGCCGACCTCGCCCGCAAGGTGAACGCCGCCGTGGCCTTCGACCTGTCGACCCGCGACCCGCAGGCGCAGGTCCGCACCGCCGAGGTCGGCGACCGCCTGGCCGCCCTCGCCGGCGGCTGAACCGGCAGCTGGACCGGCTGCTGGACCGGCACGGACCTCGCCGTGCGGTGCCCGGCCCCGCCCCGCACGGTGAGGCCGGGCACCGCCGCGTGCGGTCGGCGGCGTTAGACTCCGCGGCGATGCACCTGTCCGGCACGATCATCATCGCCTAGCGCGCGGTCAGCACCCCCGACCGCGCGCAGACCCTCCGTACCCGGGGGGTCTTTCTCGTGTCAGGGGCCTGATCGCCGTCGACCCCCCGGGAGCACCCGTGGCCACCGACAGCCCGACCGCCGTCAGCACCGACTTCCACGTCTTCGACACCACGCTGCGCGACGGCGCCCAGCGCGAGGGGATCAGCTTCTCCGTCGCCGACAAGCTCGCCACAGCGAGGCTGCTCGACGAGATCGGCGTCGGCTACATCGAGGGCGGCTGGCCGGGGGCGCTGCCCAAGGACACCGAGTTCTTCGCCCGCGCCCGCAGCGAGCTCAAGCTGCGGCACGCGGTCCTGGTCGCGTTCGGCGCCACCCGCAAGGCCGGCGTCCGGGTGGAGGACGACCCGCAGGTGCGCGCGCTGCTCGACGCCGAGACGCCGGTGGTCTGCCTGGTCGCCAAGTCCGACGTCCGGCACGTGCGGGAGGCGCTGCGGACCACGCTCGAGGAGAACCTCGCGATGGTCGCCGACACCGTCGCCCACCTCGTCTCCCACGGCCGCCGGGTGTTCCTCGACTGCGAGCACTTCTTCGACGGCTACGCCGCCGACCCCGACTACGGCGTGGCGGTGCTGCGGGCCGCGTTCGGCGCGGGCGCGGAGGTCGGCGTCCTGTGCGACACCAACGGCGGGATGCTGCCGATGGGCGTGGCCCGGGTGGTCGCCGACGTCCGGTCGCGGGTGGAGGGCCGGCTGGGCATCCACTGCCAGGACGACACCGGGTGCGCCGTCGCCAACTCGCTGGCCGCCGTCGAGGCGGGGGTGACCCACGTGCAGGGCACCGCCAACGGCTACGGCGAGCGGGCCGGCAACGCCGACACCTTCGCGCTGGTGGCCAACCTGGTCACGAAGATGGGCCTGCCGGTCGTGCCCCCGGAGTGCCTGGCCGAGCTGCAGCGGGTCAGCCACGCGATCGCCGAGCTGGCCAACATCGCCCCCGACGACCACCAGCCCTTCGTCGGCGCCTCGGCGTTCGCCCACAAGGCCGGCCTGCACGCCAGCGCGATCAAGGTCAGCCCGGAGCTCTACAACCACCTCGACCCGGCCGTCGTCGGCAACGACATGCGCATCCTGGTCACCGAGATGGCCGGCCGCGCCTCGGTGGAGCTCAAGGGCCGCGAGCTCGGCGTCGACCTCGAGGGGCACGCCGACGCCGTCGGCCGGGTGGTGGACCAGGTCAAGGTGCTCGAGGCCGAGGGCTGGTCGTTCGAGGCCGCCGACGCCTCCTTCGAGCTGCTGCTGCGCTCCCAGCTGCCCGGCGCCCCCGCCCCGCTGTTCGAGCTGGAGAGCTACCGGACGACGGTCGAGCACTGGGCCAACGGCGTCGTCATGAGCGAGGCGACGGTGAAGGTCCACGTCGACGGCGAGCGGATCATCAGCACCGGCGAGGGCAACGGCCCGGTCAACGCGCTGGACAACGCGCTGCGCCAGGCGCTGGTCAGCCGGTACCCGCGGCTGGCCGACGTCTCGCTGGCCGACTACAAGGTCCGCATCCTCGGCTGGAAGGGCGGCACCAGCGCGACCACCCGGGTGCTCGTCGACACCACCGACGGCGTGGGGGAGTGGACCACCGTCGGCGTCCACGACAACATCGTCGAGGCCTCCTGGCACGCGCTGGTCGACGCGCTGACCTACGCCGTCCGCCACCGTTAGGCCGCGGGGGGTGGGCTCAGCGCAGGCCGGGACGGCACCTGGTCGTGGTGTCGGCCGGTGGGCCGACGAGGTCAGTGGTACTCGTCGAGGCGCCACCACATCGCCAGCGCCATCGCCGGGAGCATCAGCACGTGCCCGGCGGTGAACAGGGCCGGCGCCGAGACGGTCCCGGTCCAGTACGGCACCAGCAGGACGGCGAACGGCGCGTACATGGCCGCGGACATCTCCGCGATCGCCGGCCACGAGTGCCTGCGGAAGCGCATCCAGGCGGCCATCCCGATCGCCATCTCGGTCGCCATCACGATCGCGTGGACGTCGGCGCGGTCGTCGAGCCCCGGCCAGAGCCAGGTCCCGACCGGGCCGAGGACCACCATGCCGGCGACCATCGCCACGACCATCTCCAGGTAGTGGCGGACCAGGTGCCAGGTGTGCCGGGTGCGCGTGGGGGTCTGCCCGGGAGGGGTCTGCGTCGTCATGCCGGAGAGGGTCGGGCGCGGCGCCGTCCCCGCCACGTGCCGGAGGTCACGGCCGCCGGTCACGGTCCGGCGTGACCGGCCTCAGACCAGGTCGAGCGCGCGGGCGCGCAGTGCCGCCTGCGTGCGGTCCCGGGCGCCGAGCTTGCCCAGCACGCTGGTGACGTGGTTCTTGACCGTGCCCTCCGCCAGGTACAGCGTCCGCGCGATCTCCCGGTTGCTGCGGCCCTCGGCCAGCAGCCGGAGGACGTCGAGCTCGCGGTCGGACAGCGGCACGACCAGCGGCTGGGGCCGCGGTCGCGGGGCGTCGTCGAGCTGCGCGAAGCGGGCGACCACCTTGGCCGCGACCGACGGCTGCAGCACCGACTCGCCGCGGGCGGCCGACAGCACCGCCTCGACCAGGCGGTCGGAGGAGACGTCCTTGAGGAGGTAGCCCAGCGCGCCGGCGCGGAGCGCGGCGAAGACGTCCTCGTCGTCGTCGAAGGTGGTCAGCGCCAGCACCCGGACGTGCGGCTGCTCCACCCGCAGCCGGCGGGTCACGCCGATCCCGTCCAGCACCGGCATGTGCAGGTCCATGAGGACGACGTCGGGACGCACGGCCGCCGCCCGCTCCAGCGCCTCGTGCCCGTCCCCGGCCTCGCCGACGACCTCGACCTCCGGCCGCGCGCCGAGCAGGGTGACCAGCGCCTCCCGGAACAGGGCCTGGTCGTCGACGACGAGCACGCGGACGGCGCTCACCCGGGCACCTCGACCAGCAGCTCGGTGCCTGCTCCGCCGCACGGCCCCACGGTGACCCGGCCGCCCACCCGGGCGGCGCGCTCGCGCACCCCGAGCAGGCCGAAGGTGGGCCGGTCCCCGGGGGTGTCGGGGATGCCGCGGCCGTCGTCGCGGACCGCCAGCCGCACGGTGCCGTCCCCGCCGTAGACCAGCGTCACCCGCGCGCAGGTCGCGCCGGCGTGCTTGCGCACGTTGGTCAGCCCCTCCTGCGCCGACCGGAACAGCGACTCCTCGGTCTCCTCCGGCAGCGGTCGCTCGGGCCCGCTGACCTCGAGCGTGGCCGGCAGCCCCGCGGCCGCGGCCTCGCCGGTCAGCGTCTCCAGCGCCACGCGCAGGGGCGGGCGGGACACCGGCGCCCGCAGCGTCGCCACCGACCGGCGCACCTCCGCCAGCGCCTCGCTCGCCTGCGACTGGGCCTTGGCGAGCACCTCGTCGGCGCGCGCCGGATCGGTCGGCAGCACCGCGCGGGCGGCCTGCACCTGCATCTGGACGACGGTCAGGTGGTGGCCGAGGCCGTCGTGGATGTCGCGGGCCAGCCGGTTGCGCTCCCGCGTCGTGGCGAGCTCCCCGGCCTGGGCGGCGTACCCGCGCAGCAGCTCGTTGGCCTCGGCGAGCTCCGCCCGCGCCCGCTGCGCCTGCTGCAGCAGCGCGGTCACGACGGCGGTGAACACCGCGGCGCCGAGCAGCCCGAGCGCGTTGCGGGCGAAGTCGGCCCACCCCATCCCGAGGTGCACCAGCGGCACGACCAGCGTCACCGCAGCGG
Source organism: Geodermatophilus sp. SYSU D00663 (assembly GCF_054050655.1). Taxonomy (NCBI): domain Bacteria; kingdom Bacillati; phylum Actinomycetota; class Actinomycetes; order Geodermatophilales; family Geodermatophilaceae; genus Geodermatophilus; species Geodermatophilus sp. SYSU D00663. The sequence goes on from NZ_JBJGZT010000011.1 coordinate 77,129, forward strand.
CGGCGGGCAGGGGGAGCAGCAGCACGCACTGGGCCACCAGCACCAGCAGCAGGAGGGTCGCCCCGACGCCGGCGTGCGCCGCGCCGAACAGCAGGACCCCGAGCGGCAGCTGCAGGCAGACGTGCCCGGCCGTCAGCCAGTACCGGCGCGGGGCCGGCTGCCGGGCCAGCCACGGGAACGTCACCAGGCTGTGAGCCGCGTACGTCGTCCCGAGGGCGACGGCGAGCAGCGGGTGCGGGTCGTCGGTGGCCTCGACCGCGACGGTGAGCAGCGCCAGCAGGGTCAGCACCGCGAGCGCGCGGGTCACCCGCTCACTGTCGCGCCGCCGCCGCGCCGGGGTCAACACCGTCGCCGGCCTCCGGCCGACACCGCGGCCGGAGGCCGTCCCCCGTTCCGCTGAGCCACGCCACGCCACGCCACGCCGTCCCGGCCAGGGGCCTCCGGCCCCGCGACCGGTCCGCCGTCGGGCGTCAGTGCCGGGGCTTCACCTCGCCCATCGGGCCGAAGCCGGACACCGACGGCTCGTCGATGTAGATGATCTGCGGCTGCTCGGCCACGAGGTCCGACATCCAGTCGAAGGCGGCCTTCGCGTGCGGGGTGGCCACGTGCGAGGCGCCGGCCTCGGAGTCCCGGAAGCCCTCGATGCAGACGAAGGTGTTCGGGTCCAGCACGCTGCGCGACCACTCGAAGAAGAGGCTGCCCTCCTCGGCGTTGACCGCGGCGGCGTACTCGTCCGCGTGCGCGCGGAACTCCTCGATCTTGTCCGGCCGGACGGGGAACTTGATGACGATCAGGATCACGGGACTCTCCTCGGGGTCACAGCGGGTCGAGACGGCGGCGCAGCAGGCAGAACGGGTTGCCCTCCGGGTCGGCGAGCACGTGCCAGGACTCCCCGCCGCTCTGCCCGACGTCGGCGCGCGTGGCCCCGAGGTCGAGCAGCCGCTGCAGCTCGGCGTCCTGGTCGCGGTCGGTGGGGTTGACGTCGAGGTGCAGCCGGGGCTTGCCCGGCGCCGAGTCGGGCACCGGCGCGAACACCAGCGTGGGGGCGGCGCCGCCGAAACCGGCCTCGGGCCCGATCTCGACCGCCCCGTCGTCGTCGCGGCCGAGCACCCGGTAGCCGAGCACCCCGGCCCACCAGGCGGCGAGCGCCTCGGGGTCCCGGCTGTCGACGACGATCTCGCTCAGACGGCAGGCCACCCGGTCACCGTAGGGCGGGCGGCGGGTGGGCGCGGGGTCAGTAGCCTCGACGTCGTGCGCATCGTCCGCTTCGCCTCGCCCTCGGGCATGTCCTTCGGAGTCCTCGACGGCGACGGCCAGGTCGCCCAGATCGAGGGCCACCCGTTCGGGACCATCTCCTTCACCGGCCAGCGCCACGCGCAGGCCGACGTCCGGCTGCTGTCGCCGATCCTGCCGAGCAAGGTGGTCTGCGTCGGCAAGAACTACGCCGACCACGTCAAGGAGATGAACACCGGCGACGCCCCGGAGCGGCCGCTGCTGTTCCTCAAGCCCTCGACGTCGGTCATCGGCCCCGGCGACGCCATCCGCATCCCGGCCGGCAGCACCAACGTGCACCACGAGGTCGAGCTCGCCGTCGTCATCGGCGCCCGCGGCGCGCGCAACCTGACGCCCGAGCAGGTCCCGGGCAGCGTCTTCGGCTACACGATCGGCAACGACGTCACCGAGCGGGACATGCAGAAGGCCGACGGGCAGTGGACCCGCGCCAAGGGCTTCGACTCGTTCTGCCCGCTCGGCCCGTGGATCGAGACCGACCTGCGCGGCCTGGGCAAGGACCCGGCCGACCTGGAGATCACCTGCACCGTCGACGGCGAGCCGCGGCAGGCCGGGCGCACCAGCCAGCTGCTGTTCGACGTGCCCACCCTGGTCAGCTACATCTCGCGGGTGATGACGCTGCTGCCCGGCGACGTCGTCCTCACCGGCACCCCGGCCGGGGTCGGGCCGATCCGGCCCGGCCAGCGGGTCGAGTGCTCGATCGAGGGCCTGGGCACGCTGACCAACGCCGTCAGCGGCGCCGACACCGCCTCCACCGCGGGCGGCGCACGATGAGCACCCCGGCGAGCACCCCGGCGAGCACCCCGGCGAGCACCGTGCGCACCCGGTTCTGCCCGTCGCCGACCGGCATGGTGCACGTCGGCCTGCTGCGCACCGCGCTGTTCAACTGGGCGCACGCCCGGCACACCGGCGGCACGTTCGTCTTCCGCATCGAGGACACCGACGCCGCCCGCGACTCCGAGGAGTCCTACCGGCACCTGCTGGACTGCCTGCGCTGGCTGGGCCTGGACTGGGACGAGGGCCCCGAGGTCGGCGGCCCCCACGGCCCCTACCGCCAGTCGGAGCGGCACGAGGTGTACCGCGAGGTCGCGGCGAAGCTGCTCGCGGCCGGGCACGCCTACGAGTCCTTCTCCACCAACGAGGAGGTCGAGGCGCGGCGGCTGGCCGCCGGACAGGACCCCAAGCTCGGCTACGACAACGCCGACCGCTTCCTCACCGACGCGCAGAAGGCCGCCTTCCGCGCCGAGGGCCGCGACCCGGTGCTGCGGCTTCGGATGCCCGACGAGGACCTGGTGTGGACGGACCTGGTCCGCGGCGAGGTCCGCTTCGCCGCCGGCTCGGTGCCCGACTTCGTCCTCGTGCGCGGCAACGGCGTGCCGCTGTACCCCTTCGTCAACCCCGTCGACGACGCCCTGATGGGCATCACCGACGTGCTGCGCGGCGAGGACCTGCTGCCCTCGACCCCCCGCCAGCTCGCCCTCTACGCGGCGCTGCAGGACGTCGGCGTGGCCAGTGGCACCCCGCGCTTCGGCCACCTGCCCTACGTGACCGGCGAGGGCAACAGGAAGCTGTCCAAGCGCGACCCCCAGTCCAACGTCGACGTCTACCGCGAGCGCGGCTTCCTGCCCGAGGGCTTCGCCAACTACCTGGCGCTGCTCGGCTGGTCGATCGCCGAGGACCGCGACGTGTTCTCCACCGCCGAGATGGTCGAGGCCTTCGACGTCACCCGGGTCAGCGCCAACCCGGCCCGCTTCGACGTGAAGAAGGCCGAGGCGATCAACGCCACGCACGTCCGCGAGCTGCCGGTGGAGGAGTACGTGGCCCGCGTGGTGCCCTTCCTCGCCGGCGCCGGACTGGTCGCCGACCCGCCGACGGCCGAGCAGGACCGGGTGCTGCGCGCGATCGCCCCGATGGCGCAGGAGCGGACGGTCGTCCTCTCCGACGCCGTCGGCCTGCTCGGGTTCCTCTTCACCGAGGAGGTGGCCATCGACCCGGCCGCGGCGGCCAAGAACCTGCGGCCCGACGACGCCGCGGTGCTCGACGCGGCCGCCGACGCGCTGCGCGACCTGGCCGACTGGAGCCCCGCCGGCATCGAGCAGGCGCTCAAGGCCGCACTCGTCGAGGGCCTGGGCCGCAAGCCGCGGCAGGCGTTCGGGCCGGTGCGGGTGGCGGTGAGCGGCCGCACGGTCTCCCCGCCGCTCTACGAGTCGATCGAGCTGCTCGGCCGCGAGCGCACCCTGGCCCGGCTGGCGGCGGCCCGGGCGACGACGGGGGGCACGACGGGGGACACGGCGGGGTGACCGTCCCGCCCTGGGGACCGCCGCCCCCGGACCGCCCGCCGGCCCCGGAGGACGAGCCCTACACCGGCCCGCCGCCCACCGGCCCGTACGGGGCGCCGCCCCAGGTCCCGGGCACGCCGTACGGCGGCGGGGCGGCCCCGTGGGCGCCGGCCGGGGGAGGAGGGCCCGGGCCGGTGCCCTGGCCGCTGGGGCCGGTGCCCCTGCCGCCGGGCCCGCACGGCCCGGCCGGGCACGGTGCGTTCCCGCCGCCGGGGCCGCTCCCGCCCGGACCCCACCCGCACGCCCCCCACCCGCACGCCCCCCACCCGCCGGCGTCGTTCCCGCCCGGCGTCGCGCTCGCGCCGCCGCCCGGGACGCCGCCGCACGACGAGCCGCAGCCCTACCTGCTCGCGATGCGCGCGCGGGACTGGGGCTGGTGGCGGCCGCTGCTGGGCCTGCTGCTGTTCACCGTCGCCTACGGGGTCGCCGCGTTCGTCGTGGTCCTCGCCGTGCTCCTCACCGGCGTCACCCCGGACCTGCAGCTGCTCGACCTGGTCGACCCCGGCGTGCTGCTGCTCACCAACCTCTCGCTGATCGTGGCGATCCCCATCGTCTGGCTGGCCTGGGTCGCCGCCCACGGCATGTCGCCGGGGTGGTCGTCGTCGGTGCTCGCCCGCCTGCGCTGGCGGCTGTTCGCGCCGCTCACGCTGCGCGCGCTGGCCACCCTCGGCGTCGGCATCGCGCTCTCGGTCACCCTCGGCTACCTGCTCGACGACGGCGAGGTCACCGGGCCGGTCGACGACCTGGGCTGGCTGCTGCTGGTCGTGGTCCTCACCACACCGCTGCAGTCGGCGGCCGAGGAGTACGTCTTCCGCGGCTACCTCAGCCAGGCGATCGCCGGCTGGATCCGCGACCCGCGTGCCGGCGCGGTGGTGGCCGCGGTGGTCACCGCCGCGCTGTTCTCCCTGGCCCACGCGCCGGGCGACGTCGTCACCTTCCTCGACCGGTTCGCCTTCGGGCTGGCCGCCTCGGCAGTGGTCTTCCTCACCGGCGGCCTCGAGGCGGCGATCGTGCTGCACGCGGTCAACAACGTGCTGGTGTTCCTCCTGGCCGGGACGCTCGGCGAGGACGTCGCCACGGAGGAGGTCCCGGCCGGCGTCGGGCTGCTGTACCTGCTGGTCACGCTCGTGTCGATGGGCGCCTACGTCGCGGTCGTGGCGGCCTCCCGCCGCCGGCTGCGGTTCGAGACCCTGACCGGGGCGCAGGACCTGCGCGTCCCGGCGGGCGACCCGCGGACCGGGGGGTGGTGACACGGCCTCCGGGAACGTCGGGTATCGTCTTCCCCGGCGCCGCGAGGTGCCCGCCAAACCTTGGGGTATGGGGTAATTGGCAGCCCGACGGATTCTGGCTCCGTTAGTCTAGGTTCGAGTCCTGGTACCCCAGCGAGGAAGCACCACCTCCTCACCAACACGACCAGCACCACCGCACGGCCCCGTCGTCTAGCGGCCCAGGACGCCGCCCTCTCACGGCGGTAGCGAGGGTTCGAATCCCTTCGGGGCTACAGCACGCAGGGCCCCCGGCCACCCGGCCGGGGGCCCTGCGCCGTTCCGGGACCCCCCCGAGTGGCCCATGATCGTGAGCGGACGTAGCGTTCCCAGGGCCCCATCCCGGGCCGGGAACGGAGGCGGACACGGTGATCCGGACCAGTCGACGGCTGGCCGACGGCCGCGAGATCGTCTACTTCGACGCCGACGGCACGCCCGCCCGCGTCGCCGAGGACACCCGCGACCTGCCACCCGTCGGCACCCACTCGCAACTGCGCCGGGACGCGCTGCTCGGCGAGTGGGTGGTGATCGCCGCCCACCGGCAGACGCGCACCTTCCTGCCGCCGGCCGACCAGTGCCCGCTGTGCCCGTCGCGGCCCGGCCGGCCCACCGAGGTGCCCGAGGCCGACTACCAGGTCGCCGTCTTCGAGAACCGCTTCCCCTCGCTGTCCACCGCCGTCGACCGCGACGTGCCGCCCACCGCGCCCGGCGCCCCGCTGGCCGAGCTGCGGCCCGGGTTCGGCCGCTGCGAGGTGGTGCTGTTCACCAGCGACCACGACCAGCACTTCGCCGGGCTGGGCCGCGACCGCGCGCGGCTGGTCGTCGACGTCTGGGCCGACCGCACCGCGGAGCTCGGCGGCATCGACGGCGTCGAGCAGGTCTTCTGCTTCGAGAACTCCGGCGAGGAGATCGGGGTGACGCTGTCCCACCCCCACGGGCAGATCTACGCCTACCCGTTCGTGACCCCGCGGGTGGAGAAGGTGCTCGCCTCGGTGCGCCGGCACCGCGAGGAGACCGGCGGGGACCTGTTCGCCGAGGTCGTGGAGTCCGAGCGCACCGGCCCCCGGGTGGTGGCGGCGAACGAGCACTGGGTGGCCTTCGTCCCGGCCGCGGCGCGCTGGCCCTACGAGGTGCAGCTGTTCCCCACCCGCCGGGTGCCCGACCTGCCCGCCCTCGACGACGCGCAGCGGGACGCGCTGGCCGAGGTCTACCTCGACGTCCTGGGCCGCTTCGCGCACCGCATGGACACCCCGATGCCCTACATCGCCGCGTGGAACCAGGCGCCGGTGCGCACCGGCCGGGAGGACTGGTGGCTGCACCTCCAGCTGTTCTCGCTGCGCCGCGCGCCGGGCAAGCTCAAGTACCTGGCGGGCTCCGAGTCGGGGATGGGCGCGTTCATCACCGACACCAACCCCGAGGACGTCGCCGAGCAGCTGCGGAACGTGGTGGTCCCGTGAGCGAGCTGCCCACCGACGAGGAGGCCGCGGCCCGCGCCGCCGCCGCGTTCACCGAGCGGTTCGGCGCCGCGCCCGAGGGCGTCTGGGCCGCGCCCGGGCGGGTCAACGTGATCGGCGAGCACACCGACTACAACGGCGGGCACGTGCTGCCGGTCGCGCTGCCGCACACCACCCGGGCCGCGGTCGCCCGCCGCGACGACGGCCGTCTGGTCCTCGTCTCCGCCCAGCACCCCGGCGCCGACGCCGACGTCGCGGTCGCCGAGCTCGAGCCCGGCACCCCCGGCGGCTGGGCCGGCTACCCGGCCGGCGTCGTCCACCAGCTGCGCGAGGCCGTGCCCGGGGGCCTGAGCCTGCTGGTCGACGGCGACGTCCCGGCCGGCGCGGGGCTGTCGTCGTCGGCGGCGCTGGAGTGCGCCGTCGCCGTGGCCCTGCGCGACCTGCTGGACCTCGACCTCGGCCCGGACGAGCTGGTCGACGTCGCCCGGCGGGCCGAGAACGACTTCGTCGGCGCGCCCACCGGGATCCTCGACCAGTCCGCGTCGGTGCTGTGCACCGCCGGGCACGCGCTGCACCTGGACACCCGCGACCGCGGCAGCGAGCAGGTCCCCCTCGACCTGGAGGCGGCCGGCCTGGCGCTGCTGGTCGTCGACTCGGGCACCACCCACAGCCACGCCGACAGCGGCTACGGCGACCGGCGCCGCGAGTGCGAGGAGGCCGCCCGGCGGCTCGGCGTCGGCCTGCTCTGCGAGGTGACCGGCGTCGACGCGCTCGCACCGCTGGACGACGGCACGGAGCGCGGCGCGCTGCTGCTGCGCCGGGCCCGCCACGTGGTCACCGAGGACGCCCGCGTCGAGGAGGTCGTCGGCCTGCTGCGCGCCGGCGGCGACCCGCGGGAGGTCGGCGCGGTGCTCACCGCCGGGCACGCCTCGCTGCGCGACGACTTCGAGGTGTCGGTGCCCGAGCTCGACGCGATCGTCGAGACGGCGCTGGCCGCCGGGGCGCACGGCGCGCGCATGGTCGGCGGCGGCTTCGGCGGGAGCGCGGTCGCGCTCGTCGACGCCGCGGCCGTCGACGACGTCGCCGCCGCCGTCGCCGGGCGCGCCGGCGCCCCCCGCTCCTACGTCGTGGTCCCCTCCGCGGGGGCCCGCCGCCTGTCCTGACCCGAACCGAGGGAGGCCCGAGTGGACGATCTGAGACTGGACGCGGGGTTCGTCGACTACCTGCTGGTGGCCGCCTACTTCGCCGTGGTGCTGCTCATCGGCGCCGCCGCCCGCCGGCGGGTGTCCGACAGCCTGGACTTCTTCCTGTCGGGCCGCTCGCTGCCCGCCTGGGTCACCGGCCTGGCGTTCATCTCGGCCAACCTCGGCGCCGTCGAGATCGTCGGCATGTCGGCCAACGGCGCGCAGTTCGGCATGAGCACCATGCACTACTTCTGGATCGGCGCGGTCCCGGCCATGCTGTTCCTGGGCGTGGTGATGATGCCCTTCTACTACGGGTCGAAGGTCCGCAGCGTCCCGGAGTTCATGCGCCGCCGGTTCGGCACCGGCGCCCACCTGGTCAACGCGCTGAGCTTCGCCGTCGCGCAGATCCTCATCGCCGGCATCAACCTCTACCTGCTGGCCACCATCGTCGAGGCGCTGCTGGGCTGGCCGCTGTGGCTGTCACTGATCGTCGCGGCGGCCGTGGTGCTCAGCTACATCACCCTCGGCGGGCTGTCGGCGGCCATCTACAACGAGGTCCTGCAGTTCTTCGTCATCGTGGCCGCGCTGCTGCCCCTGACGCTCATCGGCCTGCACCGGGTCGGCGGCGTGGGCGGGCTGATCGACCGGGTCACCGACTCGGGCCGCGGCGAGGAGCTCACCTCGTGGCCGGCCACGGAGCTGTCCGGGATCGGCAGTCCCGTCCTGTCGGTGATCGGCATCGTGTTCGGTCTCGGCTTCGTGCTGTCCTTCGGCTACTGGACGACGAACTTCGTCGAGGTCCAGCGGGCGATGGCGACCAAGTCCATGTCGGCGGCCCGGAGCACGCCGATCATCGGCGCCTTCCCGAAGATGTTCGTCCCGTTCATCGTCGTGGTCCCGGGCATCATCGCCACGGTCCTGGTCCCGGAGGTGGTCGAGGCCCGGGCGGCGTCGGCCACGGACTTCGACTACAACAACTCGATCCTGCTGCTCATCCGCGACACCCTGCCCAACGGCCTGCTCGGCGTCGCGCTCGCCGGCCTGCTGGCCGCGTTCATGGCCGGCATGGCGGCCAACATCTCCGCCTTCAACACCGTCTTCAGCTACGACCTGTGGCAGCAGTACGTGAAGAAGGACCGGCCCGACGGCTACTACCTCGCCGTCGGCCGGTGGGCGACCGTCGGCGCGACCGTGGCCGCCATCGGCACGGCGATCATCGCGTCGGGCTACACGAACCTGATGGACTACCTGCAGACGCTGTTCGGCTTCTTCAACGCCCCGCTGTTCGCCACCTTCATCCTCGGCATGTTCTGGAAGCGGATGACGCCGACCGCGGGCTGGGCGGGCCTCGTGTCCGGGACGCTGGCCGCGGTCGCCGTCGCGTTCCTCAGCGAGGACGCGTTCGGGACGGCGTCGCTGGGCGTCCTGCCGATCGGCGGCCAGGGCGCGAGCTTCGTCGCCGCGAGCGCCGCCTTCGTCGTCGACATCGTGGTCAGCGTCGTGGTCAGCCAGGTCACCGCGCCCAAGCCGGTGGCCCAGCTCGCCGGGCTGGTCTACTCCGAGACGCCGAAGGAGCAGCGGACCGACCCCGACGCGCACCGGCTGCCCTGGTACCAGTCACCGACCAAGCTGGCCGGCATCGCGCTGGTCATGGTCGTCGTCCTCAACGTGATCTTCCGCTGACGTCAGGAGCACGGTCATGAGCAGCAGCACCTCCGGCCCCACCGGGACCAAGCACGCGGCCGGCGCCTTCGACGTCCGCAACGTCATCGCGGCGCTGATCGGCTTCTACGGCGTCGTGCTGGTCCTCATGGGCCTGTTCGGCAACTCGCCGGCCGAGCAGGACAAGACCGGCGACGTGAACGCCAACCTGTGGGCCGGCCTCGCCATGCTCGTGTTCGCGGCCGCGTTCGCGCTGTGGTCGCGGCTGCGCCCGATCGTCGTCGAGGCCCCGCCGGACCGGCAGGACCCCGAGGACGACGGCAGCGGACGCACGGTCCCCGGGCACTGACCTCCGGGCCCGCCGTCCCCAGGGACGGCGGGCCCGGGCGCCGCTCAGCAGAGCAGCGCGGCGGCCACGGACTGCAGGCCGTTCAGGTTGGTGCACGTCTCCACGGAGGGCGGGACCCCGCCGGAGTCCTCGACGGCGGGGGCGGCCGGGGGCGTCGTCCCGGTGACGGGCTCGTCGCCGGTCAGCTGCACGAGCAGGACGATGCCGACGGTGACGACGGCCGCCGTGACGACGGCGATGACGGCGATGAGCATGCGGTGCGTGGCGGCCCACGCGCCGGCCGGGTGGTGGACGGGCACGGTCATCAGGAGCCCCTCTCCGGGTGCGGCCGTGCCGCCCCTGAGGCGCGGACCCGGGCTCGGCACACCCGGGGAGGACGACGCTGCGCCTCCGCCGTGGCGGGCGGAATACGTCAGAGTGCGTATCCCGTGGGCGCCGCCGGGCGGCCTAGCGTGACCGGCACGGCCGACGGGGGGTCCGACATGGCCACGGGGCACCTGCGCGCTGGGGACGCCGAGGAGCTGCTCGCCCTGCTCCGGGCGGCGCGGTCCCTCGACCCCGGGCCGGTGCTGCCCTGGGAGCTGCTCGAGGGGCTGCTGCGCCTGGTCCCCGCCGACCTCGACCTGACCGCCCGGCTGGTCGACCACCGGGACCTCCGGACCGTCGTCGTCCAGGGCGTGCTGGCCGACGGGACGCGCGGCGTCGAGCGCGCCGGCGAGGACGCGCTGACCGGCCCCTCCGGCCGGCTGCGCTCCCCGCTGGTCGGGCCGCAGTCCCAGCGCGTCCTCCGCCGCGTGCTGTCCGCCGCCGACCTCCACCCGGGCGACGGCACCGGTCCGCTGCACCCCGAGGTGACCACCGACGTGCCCGGCGAGCTCGTGGTGCCGCTGCGCGCGCCGCTCGGGCAGGCCCCCGTGCTGCTGTTCCTCCGCTCCGGCGGCACCCCGTTCGGCGAGCGGGACCGGCGGCTGCTGGAGCTGGCCCGGCCGCACCTGCTGGAGCTGTGGCTGGACGCCGAGCACCGCCGGGCGGACGTGCCGCGGCTGACCGCGCGCGAGTGGGAGGTGCTCGGCCTGGCCGGCGCGGGCCTGTACGCCGAGGAGATCGCCGCGGCGCTGCGCATCGCGGTCGGCACCGTGCGCAAGCACACCGAGCACATCCGGGAGAAGTGCGGCACGCACACCGTCGCCGAGGCGGCCGCGCGGTGCCTGCCGTACGGGCCGGGACCGGGTCAGCCGGTGGTGCGGTGGGGCGGCTGACCCGGTCCGCGCCGGCCCGGTCGCGGGCCGTCAGCAGAACGGCTTGGCGAGGGCGACCGTCATCGCGCCGGGCAGGACGCAGGCCTCCTCGGCCGGCGCCGGCGACGGCGCGACCGGGACCGCGTCGTCGGTGGCCAGCAGGACCGTCAGGGTGACGGCCGCGGCGACGGCGAGCGTGGCCACGATCGCGAACAGGACGAGCAGGGAGCGGTGGGCGGCGGCCCAGGCGGCGGCCGGGCCGTGTGTGGCGGTGGTCATCGGGAGGCCCCTCCGGGTGCGGCACGGGGCCGTCCCTGGGATGTGCCGACCCGGCGGTGGGTGACCGGGGACCACGACGTTCCGCCCGCGCCGAGCCGCGCGGAATACGCGACGGTGCGTATCCCGGCCGCCGGCGGCCCGCCGGCTCAGTCGTCGAGGACGGTGACCGGCACCCGCTGCACGAGGTTGTTGGCCATGCCCTGGCGGTTCCAGGGCTGCTCGACCGGCTGCGGGCCCTCGGCGTCGGTGGCGCGCACGACCAGCTCGTACCCGCCGGGCTCCGCGTCCCAGGCGCAGGTCCACGCTCGCCACGCGTGCGGGTGCGCCGGGTCGGCCGGCGCGAGGTCGGCCGGGGTCCAGGTGACCCCGCCGTCGGTGCTCACCTCGACGCCGGTCAGCGGGGCGCGGCCGGACCACGCCCGGCCGGTGAGCGTCACCGGGCCGGGCCGCACGAACCGCTCGCGGGTCATGAAGTCGGGGAAGCCGGGTGGGGCCACCAGCGCCCGCGGGGCGATCCGGGTGACCGGCACGCCGGCCTCGTGCGCCTCGGTCTTCAGCCGGTAGGCCGTCGCGTTCTGGAACCCGCGGAAGGGGTGCTCGAGCACCTCGACCCGGGTCAGCCACTTCACGTGCGCCATGCCGTACCAGCCGGGCACCAGCAGCCGCAGCGGCGCCCCGTGCTGCGGCGGCAGCGGAGCGCCGTTCACCGCCCACACCAGCAGCACGTCGGGCCGCAGGGCCTCGGCCAGCGGCAGGCCGCGGGCGTAGTCCTGCTCGACGCCGCGCTCGACCCCGTGGTCGGCGCCGGTGAAGGCGACGTCGACCGCGGCGGGGGAGACGCCGGCCTCCTCGAGCAGTGGCGCCAGCGGTGTGCCGGTCCACTCGGCGTTGCCGACGGCCTCGAGCAGCCACGGCTGGCTGACCGGGCGCGGTTCGAGCCGGGCCCGGCCGTTGCCGGCGCACTCGAGCAGCACCCGCGAGGTGACCGCCGGCCGCCGGCGCAGGTCGTCGAGGTCCAGCCGCAGCGGCCGCTCGACCGCGCCGGTGACCTCCAGCCGCCAGGTGGCGGGGTCGACGGCGGGGATGTCGTAGTGGGTGAGCACGTAGTGCAGGCCCGGCGGCGTGACGTCGTAGCGCAGCGCCTCGAGCGGCAGGCCGTGGTTGCGGGTGGCCAGCGCCAGCTCGTCCAGGCCGATGCCCTCGCCCGGCCCGGCGATCCGGGCCCGCCCGCGCTGCCGGGGCTCCGTGGCGGTCATGCGAGGAGTCTCCGCCCCGCGGGCGCCGGGGAGAACCCTCCTAGGAGGCGGCGCGGGCGATCGCCGCCGCCGTCTCCAGGACCGCGCCGACCACCTCGGGGCTCGGCCGGCGGCCCAGCCGCTCGACCGGGCCGGAGATCGACACCGCGCCGAGCACGGCGCCCGCCGGGTCGCGCACCGGTGCCGACAGCGAGGCGACGCCGGCCTCGCGCTCGGCCACGCTGTGCGCCCACCCGCGCCGGCGGACGTCGAGCAGCGTGCGGGCGGTGAAGCTCGCCTGCGGCAGCAGCGGCGTGACCTCCTCCGGCGGCGCGAAGGCCAGCAGCGCGTGCGCCGCCGACCCCGCCGTCATGGGCAGCCGCGCGCCCACCGGCACCGTGTCGCGCAGCCCGTGCGCCCGCTCGGCGGCGGCGACGCACACCCGCGACCCGCCCTCGCGCACGTAGAACTGCGCGCTCTCGCCGCTGGCGTCGCGCAGCGCCGCGAGGTGCCGGCCGGCGACCCGGGCGAGGTCGGCGCTGCCGTGGCTGAGCTCCGCCAGGGCGGGACCGGGCGCCCAGGTGCCCGCCGGCGTGCGCCGCAGCAGCCGGTGACCCTCGAGCGCGACGGCCAGCCGGTGGGCGGTCGCCCGCGGCAGGTCGGTGCGCGTCACGAGGTCGGCGAGCGACGCCGGCTCCTGCGCGACGGCGCGGAGGATGGCCACTGCTTTGTCCAGAACGGCGACGGGGTTAGGCTGTCCCACACAGCGATACTCCCATCCCACAGAATGAGACGCCACCGTGGGATGGCCCGATCGGGAGGGACCCCGTGCCGAAGACCCTGGCGGAGAAGGTCTACGACGCCCACGTCGTGCGCAGTGCCGCGGGCGAGCCGGACCTGCTCTACATCGACCTGCACCTCGTGCACGAGGTCACCAGCCCGCAGGCGTTCGACGGCCTCCGGGCCGCCGGCCGCCGCGTGCGGCACCCCGAGCTCACCATGGCCACCGAGGACCACAACGTCCCGACGCTCGACGTCCTCGCGCCGATCGCCGACCCGGTCAGCCGGGCGCAGGTCGAGGCGCTGCGGAGGAACGCCGCGGAGTTCGGCATCCGGCTGGCCCCGATGGGCGACCGCGACCAGGGCATCGTGCACGTCATCGGCCCGCAGCTCGGGCTGACCCAGCCGGGGATGACGATCGTCTGCGGCGACAGCCACACGTCCACGCACGGGGCGTTCGGCGCGCTGGCGTTCGGCATCGGCACCAGCGAGGTCGAGCACGTGCTGGCCACCCAGACGCTGCCGCAGTACCGCCCGAAGCAGATGGCCGTCACGGTGAACGGCGAGCTGCCCGAGGGCGTGTCGAGCAAGGACGTCATCCTCGCCGTCATCGCGCGGATCGGCACCAACGGCGCCGCGGGCCACGTCATCGAGTACCGCGGCAGCGCCATCGAGGCGCTGTCGATGGAGGCCCGGATGACGATCTGCAACATGTCGATCGAGGCCGGCGCCCGCGCCGGGATGATCGCCCCCGACGAGACGACGTTCGCCTACCTGCAGGGCCGCCCGCACGCCCCGCAGGGCGCCGACTGGGACGCCGCCGTCGCGCACTGGCGGACGCTGCACACCGACGAGGGCGCGGTCTTCGACACCGAGGTCGTCCTCGACGCCGCGGAGCTCTCGCCGTTCGTCACCTGGGGCACCAACCCCGGCCAGGGCCTGCCGCTGACCGGGCGGGTGCCCGACCCGGCCGACTTCGCCGACGACAACGAGCGCCGCGCCGCCGAGCAGGCGCTGGCCTACATGGGCCTCACCCCCGGCACGCCGCTGCGCGAGATCGAGGTGGACACGGTCTTCCTCGGCTCCTGCACCAACGGCCGGATCGAGGACCTGCGCACCGCCGCCGAGCTGCTGCGCGGGAAGCGGATCGACGCCAACACCCGGATGCTCGTCGTCCCCGGGTCGATCGGGGTCAAGCAGCAGGCCGAGGCCGAGGGCCTGGACCGGGTGTTCACCGAGGCCGGCGCCGAGTGGCGCGGCGCCGGGTGCTCGATGTGCCTGGGCATGAACCCCGACCAGCTCAAGCCGGGGGAGCGGTCGGCGTCGACCAGCAACCGCAACTTCCAGGGCCGGCAGGGCAAGGGCGGGCGCACGCACCTCGTGTCGCCGTCCGTGGCCGCCGCCACCGCGCTCACCGGCCGGCTGACCGCTCCCGCCGACCTGGCCGACGTCCCCGCGACGGTGTGACCACCCGCCCCGCCACCCCAGCAGGAGTCTGAGATGCAGCCGTTCACCACGCACACCGGCACCGCGGCCCCGCTGCGGCGCAGCGCCGTCGACACCGACCAGATCATCCCGGCCGAGTACCTGAAGCGGATCACCCGCACCGGGTTCGAGGACGGCCTGTTCGTCGCCTGGCGCACCAACGAGCCGGACTTCGTGCTCAACCAGCCGCACCACGCCGACGCCTCGATCCTGGTCGCCGGCCCCGACTTCGGCACCGGATCGTCGCGCGAGCACGCCTGCTGGGCGCTGCTCGACGGTGGCTTCCGCGTCGTGATCAGCTCGCGGTTCGCCGACATCTTCCGGAACAACTCGACCAAGTCCGGCCTGCTCACCGTCGTCCTGCCGCAGGCCGACGTCGAGGCGCTGTGGCAGGCGGTCGAGGCGGACCCGGCGCTGCCGGTGACGGTCGACCTGCAGGCGAAGACGGTCACCTACGGCGACACGACGGTGCCGTTCGAGGTCGACGACTACATCCGCTGGCGGCTGCTGGAGGGGCTCGACGACGTCGGTCTCACCGAGCGGCACCTGGCCGACATCGAGGCCTACGAGGCGCAGCGCCCGTCCTGGCTGCCGAGGGCGCTCCCCGCCAGGTGACGTGAGGGAACGGCCACCCTCCAGGGGCCCGCGCCGAGCTCGCGGGGCGTGGGGGGAGGGGTGGTCCTTCGTCGGCCCCGGCGCCCCCTACTCGGGGGCGTCGGGGTCCGGGCCGAGGTCGCGGTAGTAGTCGGCCAGCAGCGCTCCGGGCCGGCCGCCCAGCGCCCACACGCTGCCCTTGGCCGCCGGCGGGTGCAGCCGCCCGGCGACGCCCTCCCAGCGGACGCCGAGGCTCATCAGCACCGACGGGATCGCCCCGCCCTGGCTGCACACCACCGTGACCCCGGCGCCCTCCCGCGGCTCCAGCAGCCGCTCGACGACGGCCAGGCCGGCCTGCGGGTCGGCGGTGAACTCCTCCTCGCCGAGCTCCGGCAGGTCGCGCACGGGCAGGCCGGTCCGCTCGGCCAGCGGCTCCAGGGTCTGCCGGCAGCGCACGCGGGCGGCGCTGAGCAGCTCGACCGGCCTGAACGCCGGCAGGACGTCCGCCAGCTGCCGCGCCTGCCGCCACCCCTTGGACTCCAGCGGCCGCTCGTCGTCGGGGCCGTCCCAGTCGCTGCGGCTGCCGGCCTTGGCGTGGCGCACCAGCAGCAGCGACGGCCCCCGCGGGACGTCGTCGCGGGCGAGGTCGGCCAGCACCCGCCGGTCGTGCTCGTGGGTGACCAGCGCGGCGGCGTCGTCCAGCGGCAGCCAGCGCAGCTCGTCGACCTCGTCGTTGGGCTCGAACGGCTGCTCGGTGCCGACCGCCCGCATGAGCCAGTAGTCCACGTGCTTGGGCCCGGCGGCGACCTCGTAGCGGGTGCGCAGGCTGCGGCGGCCGAGCGCCACCTGCAGTCCGGTCTCCTCGACGACCTCCCGCACCGCGGCGGAGAGGGCGTTCTCCCCGGCGTCGAGCTTGCCCTTGGGCAGCGACCAGTCGTCGTACCGCGGCCGGTGCACGAGGACGGTCTCGACCCCGCCGTCGGCGGCCGGCCGCCACACCACCCCGCCCGCGGCCGCGACGACCGCCGTCCGCTCAGCCGGCATGCTCGATCACCCGGTGCATGAGGGCGGCCTGGTAGTCCCGTGTCCCGGTGCGGGTCCACTGGCCCTCGGAGCCGAGCTCCCAGCAGCGCACACCGGGGGCCATGGCGGCGTCGAACACCGCCTGCAGCTCCCGCTGGGCGGTGTCGTCGCACACGCGCAGCAGCACCTCGACCCGGCGGTCGAGGTTGCGGTGCATGAGGTCGGCGCTGCCGAGCCACCACTCCGGCTCGCCCGCGTTGTCGAACGCCATGACCCGCGAGTGCTCGAGGAAGCGGCCGACGATCGAGCGCACCCGGATCGTCTCGCTCAGCCCGGGCACACCCGGGCGCAGCGCGCAGATGCCGCGGATGAACAGCTCGACCGGGACCCCGGCGCGGGAGGCCTCGTAGAGGGCGTCGATGACCCGCTCGTCGACCAGCGAGTTCACCTTGAACCGGATGCCCGCCGAACGGCCCTCGGCGGCGTGCCGCGCCTCCCGGCGGATCTTCTCCACCAGCCCGGCGCGGACCCCGTGCGGCGCCACCATCAGCTGCCGGTAGGTGGTCTGCCGCGAGTAGCCGGTGAGCACGTTGAACAGGTCGGTGAGGTCGGCGCCCACCCGCGGGTCGGCGGTGAGGATGCCGAGGTCCTCGTACTGCCGCGCCGTCTTCGGGTTGTAGTTGCCGGTGCCGATGTGCACATAGCGGCGGATGACGCCGTTCTCGCGGCGCACCACCAGCGCCGTCTTGCAGTGCGTCTTCAGGCCCACCAGGCCGTAGACGACGTGGCAGCCGGCCCGTTCCAGCGACCGGGCCCAGGTGATGTTGGCCTCCTCGTCGAAGCGCGCCTTGATCTCGACGAGGACGACCACCTGCTTGCCGAGCTCCGCGGCGGTGATCAGCGCGTTGACGATCGGGGAGTCCCCGGAGGTCCGGTACAGCGTCTGCTTGATCGCCAGCACGTGCGGGTCCTCGGCGGCCTGCTCGATGAAGCGCTGCACGCTCGTGGCGAACGAGTGGTACGGGTGGTGGACCAGCACGTCGCCCTCGCGCAGCGTGGCGAACACGCTCTTGGGCGTCTCGCCCTCGGACAGCCGCGGGTGGGTGGCCGGCACGAACGGCTCGTCCTTGAGCTCGGGACGGTCGATGTCGTACAGCGCCCACAGCGAGGCCAGGTCCAGCAGCCCGGGCACGGTGACGACGTCCTGCGGGCTGACCTCGAGCTCGGAGACGAGGACGTCGAGGATCTGCGGGTCCATCGTCTCGGTGACCTCGAGCCGGACCGCGGGGCCGAACCGGCGGCGGGCGAGCTCCCGCTCAAGGGCCTGCAGCAGGTCCTCGTCGCGGTCCTCCTCCACCTCGAGGTCGGCGTTGCGGGTGACCCGGAACAGGTGGTGGTCGATCACGTCGAGGCCGGGGAACAGCAGCGACAGGTGCGCGGCGATGAGGTCCTCGAGGGGCAGGAACGTCGCCTGGGAGTCGACCGGCCCCACCGGCACGAACCGCGGCACGTTGTTGGGCACCTTGAGCCGGGCGAACCGCGGCGCGCCGGTCTCCGGGTCGCGCACCACGACGGCGAGGTTGAGCGACAGGCCGCTGATGTAGGGGAACGGGTGCGCCGGGTCGACGGCCAGCGGGGTGAGCACCGGGAACACCTGGTCGCGGAAGTACTCGCGCAGCCGCCGCGTCTCGGTCTCGGCGAGGTCGTCCCAGTGCACGATCCGGATGCCCTCGGCCTCCAGCCGCGGCGTGACGTCCCGCTCGAAGCACTCGGCGTGCCGGTGCACCAGCTCCTGGGTGCGCTCGGTGACCCGGGCCAGCTGCTCGCGGATGGTCAGCCCGTCGGGCGAGCGCACGGTCAGCCCGGTGCTCAGCCGCCGCTTCAGCCCGGCGATGCGCACCATGTAGAACTCGTCGAGGTTGCCCGCGAAGATCGCCAGGAACTTGACCCGCTCGAGCAGCGGCATGGACGCGTCCTCGGCCAGCTCGAGCACCCGCGCGTTGAAGTCCAGCCAGGACAGCTCCCGGTTGAGGAAGCGGTCCGCGGGCAGCGGGGGTTGATCCGCGGGGGCGGGCGTCTCGGGATCGGTGATCGGCGACGTCGTCTCGGCTGCCACGGCGCTCATCGTGCCCCACGCACGTGGACGGCCGCCGCTCCTGCGCGGTCCCCGTCAGGCGGCCGGGCGCGGGAGCCGCGGCAGCAGCGCCGCCGTCGCCGTCCCGACGCCGAGGCCCGCGGCCGCGGCCAGGTCGGCGGGCGTGTCGACGTCGCGGCGCAGGCCCGGCCAGTCGCCGTCCAGCGGCACCGCACCGGCGGCGGCGTGCGCGGCGGCGGAGTCCCGGCCGAACCGCGGGTCCAGGGGCACACCGGCCGCCGTGAGCAGGGTGGTGCCGGTGCCCGCGGCGTCGGCGACGAAGCAGCGCGGCGCCGCCTCGGCCGCGGCCAGGGCGGCGGCCAGCTCCGCCGGCCGCAGCGCCGGCAGGTCCGACGACAGGGCGGCGACGGCGTGCCCGCCGCTGGCCCGGCCCCCGTGGGCGAGCGCCGGGTTGAGCCCGCGGTCGGGCTCGTCGGGCACCGTGCGCGCGCCGAGCGCCCGGACGGTGGCGGCCGCGCGGTCCTCGTCGGTCACCACGACGACGTCGGCCACCGTGGGGCAGGCGCGGGCCGCGGCGACCGTGTCGGCCAGCAGCGCCAGCACGAGGTCCGCGTGCAGCCCGGGACCGCCGCCGGTCAGCGGCACCAGGCGGGTCTTGGCCGCGGACAGCCGCTTCGCCGGGACGACCAGGGACCACCGCACGGGCACCATGTGAGCACACCGCCACGGCCCGCCGCGGACGCCGGAGGACCCCGGTGCGCACCCGGACCGGCCGGAGGGTCGATCATGTGCCGGTCGTCACGACCGAGCGGAGGGGTGCCGGTGACCGAGGAGCAGTCCTTCCGGACCACTGCGGTACAGCGGCGCGCGCTGCACGAGCGCGGCCGGCTGCCGTGGTCGCTGAAGCTGGCGGTCCTGCTGATCTACCCGCTCACCTCGCTGCTGTTCCGCCTGCGCTACCGGGACGGCGACCGGCTGCCGCGCACCGGCCCGGTGCTGCTGGTGGCCAACCACGTGTCGGTGCTCGACCCGCTGGCCTGCGCGCGGCTGGTCTACGACAACGGGCGCGTACCGCACTTCCTGGCCAAGCAGGCGGTGTTCAAGGGCGTGGTCGGGAAGATCCTCCGGCACGCGGGGCAGATCCCCGTGGCGCGCGGCTCCGCCGACGCCCTCGGCTCCCTGGCCGCCGCGGCGGCCGACCTGGAGGCGGGCAACGTCGTCGTGATCTACCCCGAGGGCTCGGTGACCCGCGACCCCGACTGGTGGCCGATGCAGGCGCGCACCGGCGTCGCGCGCCTGGCGCTGACCACCGACGCGGTGGTGCTGCCGGTGGCCCAGTGGGGCCCGCACCGGGTGCACGACTACCACACGAAGGAGCTGCACCTGCGCCTCCGGGCGCCCGCCGACTACGCCGTCGGGGAGCCGGTCGACCTGTCCGCGCTGCGGGCGGAGGTCCGCGCCGGCCGCCCGCTGACCCCGGACCTGCTCCGGGAGACCACCGACCTCATCATGGGCCGGGTGCGCGACCTGCTGTCCGGTCTCCGGGGTGAGCCGGCCCCCGCCTCGTTCGCCCCCCGGCCGGGGCGGTCGCTGCCCGGCGACCTCCCGGGGAGCGCTGCGTGAGCGAGCTGGACCGCCTCGGGCGGGGCACCCGCGCCGCCGTCCTGGGCGCCGGCTCCTGGGGCACCACCTTCGCCAAGGTGCTCGCCGACGCCGGCTGCACGGTGTCCCTGCACGCCCGCCGGCCGGAGCTGGCCCGGGCGATCGCGGAGACGGGGGAGAACGCCGAGTACCTGCCCGGCGTGCCGCTGCCCCGCGCGCTGACGGCGACCCCCGACGCCGCCGAGGCCCTCGACGGCGCCGACGTCGTGGTGCTCGCCGTCCCCTCGCAGTCGCTGCGCGCCAACCTGCTCGAGTGGACGCCGCTGCTCCCTGCGGACGCGACGCTGCTGTCGCTGATGAAGGGCGTCGAGCTCGGCACGACCAAGCGGATGAGCGAGGTCATCTGCGAGGTCACCGGCGCCGGCCCGGACCGGGTGGCGGCGCTGTCGGGACCGAACCTGGCGCGGGAGATCGCCGAGGAGCAGCCGGCCGCCACCGTCATCGCCTGCACCGACGCCGACCGCGCCGCGGCGCTGCAGGCCGCCTGCCACACCGTCTACTTCCGGCCGTACACCAACTCCGACCTCGTCGGCTGCGAGCTCGGGGGCGCGGTGAAGAACGTCATCGCGCTGGCGTGCGGCATCGCCGAGGGGATGGGCTTCGGCGACAACACCCGGGCCTCCCTGATCACCCGCGGCCTGGCCGAGACCACCCGCCTGGGCGTGGCCTTGGGCGCGGAGCCCTCGACCTTCGCCGGGCTGGCGGGGCTGGGCGACCTCGTGGCCACCTGCAGCTCGCCGCTGTCGCGCAACCGCACGTTCGGGGAGAAGCTGGGGCGGGGCCTGTCGCTGGAGGAGGTGCAGGCCACCACCCGGCAGACCGCCGAGGGGGTCAAGAGCTGCCGCCCGGTGCTGGACCTGGCCCGCGCGCACGGCGTGGACGTGCCGGTGACCGAGGCGGTCGTGCGGGTCTGCCACGAGGGCGTGCCGGCCGCGCAGATGGTGAAGGAGATCATGAGTCGGGAAGCGAAGCCGGAGTGACGACGCACCCCCGGGCCGAGCCGGAGTGACGACGCTCCCTGCCGGGTGGGGCGACGGCACCCGCTCGGTCCGGGCGGGCGACGCCCCGCCGGTGCCGGGCACCCCGCTGCGTCCCTCGCCGGTGTTCGCCGCCCCCTTCCACCTCGGCGACCGCCCACCGCGCGCCGACGGCGCCGACGCCTACGCCCGCACCGAGCACCCCACGTTCCGCGCCTTCGAGGACGCCGTCGGCGAGCTCGACGGCGGCCGGTGCCTCGCGTTCTCCACCGGGATGGCCGCGGTCACCGCCGCGGTGACCGCGCTGGTGTCGGCCGGCGACCGCCTCGTGCTGCCCGCCGACGGCTACTACGCGACCCGGCTGCTCGCCCGCGACGAGCTCGAGCGGCTCGGCGTCCGGGTGGAGTACGTGCCCACCACCGGGATCGGGGACGTCGCCGCCCGCGGGGACCTCGACGGCGCCCGGATGGTCCTCCTCGAGACGCCGAGCAACCCGCACCTCGACGTCTGCGACGTCGCCGCGGTGGCCCGCGCGACGCGGGCGGCCGGCGCGCTGCTCGCCGTCGACAACACCACCGCCACCCCGCTCGGCCAGCGGCCGCTGGCGCTCGGCGCCGACCTCACCGTGGGCGCCGACACCAAGGCGCTCACCGGGCACAGCGACCTGCTGCTCGGCCACGTGAGCACCACCTCCGGCGAGGTGTTCGACCGGCTCAAGGGCTGGCGTGACCACACCGGCAGCACGCCCGGCGCGTTCGACGCGTGGCTCGGGCACCGGTCGATGAGCACGCTGGACCTGCGGCTGGCCCGCCAGGCGGAGACCGCCGCGGCGGTGGCCGAGGTCCTCGCCGGCCACCCGGCGGTGACCGGCGTCCGGTGGCCCTGGCTGGCCTCGGACCCCTCGCACGAGCTCGCCACCCGGCAGATGCTGCGGCCGGTCGGCGTCGTCTCGGCCGAGCTCGCCGACGAGGCCGCGGTGTCGCGCTTCCTCGCCGCGAGCCGGCTGTGGACGGCGGCGACCAGCTTCGGGGGCGTGCACAGCACCGTCGACCGGCGGGCGCAGTGGGGCGGGGACGCGGTCCCGGCGGGCTTCCTGCGCTTCTCCTGCGGCATCGAGGACACCGATGACGTCGTCGCCGACCTCACCACCGCGCTCGACGCCGTCTGACGGGATGAGCCGCACCACCCTCGACCGCGTCCTCGCCGCCGGCCCCGTGCTGCACGCCGGCCGGGACGGCGACTACCGGGCGCTCGCCTGGGCGGCCGGGGAGCCGCACCGGGTGCGCCGCGAGCTGGTGGGGCCGTCGTGGGAGCCGCCGCGCCGGGGCGTGCGGGCGGTCGCCTGCCTCGCCCACGTCACCGACCTGCAGCTGGCCGACGTCTGCTCGCCGGCCCGCTTCGAGTTCTTCCACCGCTTCGAGGCCGACCCGCGGATGCGCGCCCTCGTGCCCATGCACCGGCCGCAGGAGGCGCTGACCGCGCACGCCGTCGACGCGCTGGTGCGCACCCTCAACGGCCTGGCCGGCGCGCCGCGGACCGGGCAGCCGCTGCAGGTGGTGGTCACCACCGGCGACGCCATCGACAACGCGCAGTGGAACGAGCTGGAGCTGTACCTGGCCGTCCTCCGCGGGGGAGTGGTCTCACCCGGCGCCGGGCTGACCGCCTACGACGGCGTGCAGGCCTCCGGGTGGCCGCACGACCTGTTCTGGCGGCCCGACGACGACGGCGGCGTCCACCACGAGCGGTTCGGCTTCCCCGCCCGCCCCGGGCTGCTGGAGGCGGCGTTCGCCGCCTTCGCCGCCGAGGGGCTGCGGCTGCCGTGGCTGGGCTGCCACGGCAACCACGAAGCGCTCATCCAGGGCGTCGGCGTCCCCACGCCCGCGCTGGCCGCCGTCCTCGGCGCCGGGCGCAAGCCGGTCGACGTCGACCCCGCCCTGCCGCTGGACGACGCGCTGCACCTGTTCACGCACCGCTCCGAGGTCTTCACCACCGCCACCTCCCGACCGGTGACGCCGGTGGCCGACCGCCGCTTCATCGACCGCCGGTCCTTCGTCGCCGCGCACCTCTCCGACGGCGGGGCGCCGACCGGCCACGGGTTCACCGAGGAGAACCTGCGCGACGGCACCGCCTACTACGCCTGGGACGGGCTGCCCGGCGTGCGCGTCGTCTGCCTGGACACCACCCGGGTCACCGGCGGCGCCGCGGGCTCGGTCGACGCGGCGCAGGCGCGGTGGCTGGAGGAGCGGCTGCGCGAGGTGTCGTCGTCGGCGCCCGGTCCCGACGGCGGGCGGGTGGCCACCGGCAACGCCGACCGGCTGGTGGTCCTGCTCTCGCACCACGGGTCGGGCACGCTCACCCGCGCCGACGCCCTCGGCGGGCAGCCGGCCACGGGCGACACCGCGCTGGGCGCGCCCGAGCTGCTCGCGCTGCTGCACCGGTACCCGAACGTCGTGCTGTGGCTCAACGGGCACACGCACGTCAGCGAGGTGCGGCCGTGGGCGCACCCGCACGAGCCGGGGCGCGGGCTGTGGGAGGTGACCACGTGCGCCGTCGTCGACTGGCCCGGGCAGGCCCGGCTGGTCGAGCTGCTCGACAACGGCGACGGCACCCTGTCGCTGGTCTGCACGATGGTCGACCACGACAGCCCCGCCCGGCCGCCGGCCGCCGACGACCCGGCCGCCGGGGACCCCGCCGCGCTGGCGGCGCTGCACCGCGAGCTGGCCGCCAACGTGCCGTACGCGGGCCTGGGCTCGCCGCTGGCCGGCACGCCCGCCGACCGCAACGTCGAGCTGGTCCTCCGAGCCCCCTTCTAGGAGGACCCCCACGCCCCGCTCCGCTCGGCGCGGGCCCGTGCGGGAGGGTCGTTCCGGCACGTCACCGGGCGGTGCGGGCGTCCCGGCGGCGGCGGTGGGCGGCGCGGGCGGTGAGCCAGCCGCTGAAGGCCAGGTAGTAGACGACGTAGACGAACGACAGCGCGACGACGAACGGGTTCGGGTCGGGCAGCTGGGCCACCAGCACGGCGTAGGACACGAACCAGACGGCGGTCAGCGCCATGCTCACCTGCCAGAACGCCTCGGTCCGCGACGGGTAGAGGTAGCGCACCGGCACGAACACCAGCACCGAGCAGACGACGAGCACCACGGCCACGGCCACCTGCGACAGGTCCAGCACGACCGCGTAGAACGCGACGACGTTCCAGTAGCTGGGGAAGCCCAGGAACGTGTGGTCGTCGGTCTTCGCGTCGACCCGGCAGAACTGGTAGCTCGACGCCAGCAGCGGCAGCGCGGCCAGCACCCAGCCGGCCGGCCCGTGCGGCAGCGCGCCGGTGGTCCACAGCAGGACGACGGGGGCGAAGACGTAGGTCAGGTAGTCGACGATGTTGTCCAGCAGCGCGCCGTCGAACCAGGGGATCGTCTCCTTGACCCGCGCGCGGCGGGCCAGCATCCCGTCGGTGCCGTCGACCACCAGCGCGGCCAGCCCGATCCACAGCGCGGCCTCGACCTCGCCCTCGATCGCGGCCAGCACGAACAGCAGCGCCAGCACCGAGCCCAGCGCCGTGTAGGCGTGCACCGCCGCGCCGGCCAGCCGCAGCGGGAGCGGGTGCCTGCGCGCAGCGCCGTCCCCCTGGTGCGCCGTCGTCGCCGGAGGTCGGGGGTCCACCGGAGGGGCCGCGTTCTCCCGCATCGCCGACGAGGTTCCCACACCACGCGGACGCCGGCCCCGCGGGAGCCGGAGGACGCGCGGGGACCGTCGACTAGGGTCGGCCGCGATGAGCGGAACGGGCAAGGTGCGCGTCGCGGTCGTGTTCGGGGGGCGCAGCGCCGAGCACGCCATCTCCTGCGTCAGCGCCGGCAGCGTGATGGCGGCGCTGGACCGGGAGCGCTACGAGGTGGTCCCCGTCGGCATCGCCCGGGACGGCCGCTGGGTGCTCCCCGACGAGGGCCAGCAGCTGGCCATCGACGGCGGCCGGCTGCCCGAGGTCACCGGCGGGACGGCGGTGTCGCTGGTCGGCGACCCCGCCGGGCGCGGGCTGGCCGTGCTGGAGCCGGCCGCCGCGATCGGCCCGGCGCTCACCGAGGTCGACGTCGTCTTCCCGGTGCTGCACGGCGCCTACGGCGAGGACGGCACCATCCAGGGGCTGCTGGAGATGAGCGGGCTGCCCTACGTGGGGTCGGGCGTGTTCGCCAGCGCCGCGTCGATGGACAAGGAGTTCACCAAGAAGCTCCTGGCCGCCGCCGGGCTGCCGCAGGGCGACCACGTGGTGCTCCGCGACGCCGAGGGTGCCCTGTCGGCCGACCCCGGCCTGCTCACGGCCGCCGACCGCGAGCGGCTGGGCCTGCCGGTGTTCGTCAAGCCCTCGCGTGCCGGGTCCAGCATCGGCATCACCCGGGTCACCGACTGGGCGCAGCTCCCCGAGGCGGTGGCCACCGCGGCCGCCGTCGACCCGAAGGTCGTCGTCGAGGCCGCCGTGCCCGGCCGGGAGATCGAGTGCGGCGTGCTCGCCGGCCGCGCCGGCGGGCCGCCGGAGGCCAGCCTGCCGGCCGAGATCCGGCTCAAGCCGGGCACCGACTGGTACGACTTCGACGCCAAGTACCTCGAGGACGCCGTCGAGTTCGACGTCCCGGCCGACCTCACGCCCGAGCAGACGCGGAAGGTGCAGGAGGCCTCCCGCCGCGCCTACCTCGCCTTGGACTGCGAGGGCCTGGCGCGGGTGGACTTCTTCCTCGGCACCGGCCCCGACGGCCGTGAGCGGCTGGTGGTCAACGAGGTCAACACCATGCCGGGCTTCACGCCCATCTCGATGTTCCCGCGGATGTGGGCGGCCAGCGGGGTGTCCTACCCCGAGCTGGTGGACCGGCTGGTCGCCTCCGCACTGACCCGTGCGGGCCGGCCGGGGGACCAGCGGACACCCCGGTGACCCCGGGCCGGCTCGCGGCCGTCCTCGCCGGGCTGGTGTCGCTCGTGCCGGCCATCGGCTGCACGCCGACCAGCGCCACCCCCGCGCCCGCCCCGGCCACGCCGGAGAGCGTCGAGGAGCTCGGGGAGCTGCTGCTCGACGAGGTGCCCTCCGGCCTCCCGCGGATCGCCGACGCCGACCTGCAGCCCCCCGCCGGCGCCAAGACCGTCGACGACGTGGCCACCTACTCCGACGACCCCGCCCGCGAGCGCGCGGTGCTGCGCGAGTACGGCTACCGGCACGGCTGGGAGCGCTTCTGGGGCGCCGCGACCGGCCCGCTCACCAGCGTCTTCCTCGACCAGTTCGCCGACCCCGCCGGCGCCGCCGCCTACGCGCGCGACCTCGCCGGCAACGACGCCGAGCTCTACGAGGGCGTGCTGCAGCACGACCCGTCGTCGCTGCCCGAGGGCTGCAGCCTGCTCACCGTGGCCGAGGTCGACCCCGCGACCGGGCTGTCGGGCCCGGCGGCGTTCGCCTGGTGCGCGCACGGGGTGTTCAGCGTCGGGGTGACCGCCGTGGCGGCCACGGAGCAGGCCGCGGGCGGCGAGGTGCACGACGCCGTCCGGGCCCAGCTGGAGCGGCTCCCGGCCGCCTGAGCGGCCTCAGCGCGGCGGCAGCGTGTCGGCGATGACGCCGCTGAGCACGGTGACCGGGGCGCTGTCGACGTCGGGCGGCAGGGTTACCTGCACGTAGGCGGCGCGG
This sequence comes from Geodermatophilus sp. SYSU D00663, assembly GCF_054050655.1. Taxonomy (NCBI): domain Bacteria; kingdom Bacillati; phylum Actinomycetota; class Actinomycetes; order Geodermatophilales; family Geodermatophilaceae; genus Geodermatophilus; species Geodermatophilus sp. SYSU D00663. The sequence continues at coordinate 103,699 of NZ_JBJGZT010000011.1, forward strand.
TCGACCGCGGTCCAGGTCGTGGCCTCCTCGGTCTGCTCGACGAACCAGGTGACCTGGTCGATCTGCAGCAGCCCCTCGCCGGGGACCAGGCCCGCGGGCTGCGGCACGCCGCACACCAGCACGATCGGCGGGTCGCCCCAGGCGGCGGCGTAGGGGGTGTCGGAGTCGACCAGCCGCTGCGGCTCCCCGGTCAGGTCGAGGGGGAGGCCGGACATCAGCGCGGGGCAGTGCGCGTCGGCCTCCGGCGTCGGCGGCGGGACCTCGACCGGCAGCACCGGGAGGTCCTCGGCGCGCTGCTGCGTCGGGGCGCCGCTGACGTCGGCGACCGGCTCGTCGCCCTCGTCGTCGCCGCCGACCACCCGGACCAGGACCAGCAGCGCCACGAGCACCGGCACGACGACGGCGGTCGCGATCAGCGCCAGCCGGCGCAGCGGGTCGCGCGCGGGCGCCGGCGCCGGGTCCGGGGCGGGGGTGTCCTCGCTCAGCGGCTCAGATGTTGACGACGGGGCAGGTCAGCGTGCGCGTGATGCCGTCGACCGACTGGACGCGGGCGACCACCAGGCGACCCAGCTCGTCGACGGTCTCGGCCTCGGCGCGGACGATGACGTCGTAGGGGCCGGTGACGTCCTCGGCCTTGGTCACGCCGGCGATCTCGCTGATCGTGGACGCCACCTGGGCGGCCTTGCCGACCTCGGTCTGGATCAGGATGTAGGCGTGGACCACGGGACGACCTTCCTCGGACGGCTCTGCGGGTGGCTGCCTGCCACCGGCAGACGGACCGGAGCGCAACGTACCCCAGCGACCCGGGGTGGCCTGTGACACGGCCCCGTCCGCTGGTGCCGCGCGAGGACCCCGCCGACAGCGTGCGGGTCGTGGGGGAGTTCGGCGTCATCGCCCGGGTGGTCGCCCGCGCCGGCGCAGCGCGGGTCGCGCAGGTCGGCCCCGGTGACGACGCCGCGGTGCTGCGGGTGCCCGACGGCCGGGTGGTCGCCACCACCGACGTGCTCGTCGAGGGCCGCCACTTCCGCCGGGACTGGTCCTCGGCCGAGGACGTCGGGCACAAGGCCGCCGCCGCGAACCTCGCCGACGTCGCCGCGATGGGCGGGGTCGCCACCGCGCTGCTGGTCGGGCTGGCCTGCCCCGCGGACACGCCCACCTCGTGGCTGGAGGGCGTGGCCGCCGGGATGGCCGCCGAGTGCGCGCCGCTGGGCGCCGCCGTCGTCGGCGGGGACACCGTGGCCTCCGCCCCCGACAGCGCCGCCGTCGTCCTGTCGGTCACCGCGCTGGGCGACCTCGGCGGCCGGGCGCCGGTGCTGCGCTCGGGGGCGCGTCCCGGGGACGTGCTCGCCGTCGCCGGGCGGCTGGGCTGGTCGGCGTGCGGGCTGGCCGTGCTGCGCCGCGGCTTCAGCAGCCCGCTGGCCGCCGTGACCGCGCACCGCCGCCCCACCCCGCCCTACCTCGCCGGGCCGGCCGCGGCCGACGCCGGGGCGACCGCCATGTGCGACGTCAGCGACGGCCTGCTCGCCGACGCCGGGCACCTGGCCGCCGACAGCGGTGTCGTCCTGGACGTCGACCGGGCCGCGCTGGTACGTGCGACCCTGGAGCCGCCCGGTCCGCTGCAGCAGGTGGCGGCGGCCCTCGGCGCCGATCCGCTGGCCTGGGTGCTCACCGGCGGGGAGGACCACGCCCTGCTGGCGACCTTCCCGCCGTCCGCGGCGCTGCCGGAGGGGTGGGTGCCGATCGGGCGGGTCGAGGAGGGGGAACCGGGCGTGTCCGTCAGCGGGGAGCCCGCGGCCGCGGTCGCGGGAGCGGTCGGTGCGGAGGGGACCGGGCATGTCCACTTCGGCTGAGGTGCGGCTGCGCGACGGGTCGGTCGCGCGGCTGCGCGCGGTGCCCTACGACGACCCGCTGGCCCGCGACCTCGTCGGCCGGGTGCAGCAGGAGTACGTGGAGCGCTACGGCGGCCCGGACGGCGCCGTCGTCGACCCCGCCGAGTTCGTCCCGCCGGCCGGGCTGTTCCTCGTCGCCGAGGTCGACGGCGAGCCGGCCGGCTGCGGCGCCTGGCGCCGGCACACCGGAGGCGACGACCCCACCGTCGCGGAGGTCAAGCGCGTGTACGTCGTGCCGCGCTTCCGCCGGCGCGGCCTGGCCCAGGTGCTCGTCACCGCGCTCGAGGGCTCCGCTCGCGAGTCGGGCCACCGCTCGGTCGTGCTCAACTCCGGCGACCGGCAGCCCGAGGCGCTCGCGCTGTACTCGGCGATGGGGTACACGCCCGTCCCGGGGTACGGCATCTACGCCGGTGAGGCCGGGGCGGTGTTCCTCGGCCGGCGGATCGACGAGGAGGAGCGCCCGTGGGCGTCGTGACGATCTCCGCGTCCTACGGCGCGGGCGGCCCCGAGGTCGGTCCCGCCGTCGCCGAGCGGCTCGGCCTGGCCTTCCACGACCGGGCGATCCCGGCGCAGGTGGCCGGCCGGCTCGGCGTCTCCCAGGACGACGCCGAGGCCAACGACGAGCGCGTCGTGCGCGGCCTGTGGCGGCTGGTGGCCTCGCTGGGTGCCATGCCCGACCCGGTCGGCGGCGTCATGCCGTCGACCACGCAGCCCGACGAGCGGGCCTACCGCGAGCACACCGAGCGGGTGCTGCGCGAGATCGCCGACGGCGCCGGCGGGGTGGTGCTCGGCCGCGGCGGGGCGCTGGTGCTGCGCGACCGGCCCGACGCCCTCCACGTGCGGCTCGACGGCCCGCCGGAGGCCCGCCTCCGGGCGGCGGTGGCGCGCTACGGCCGCCCCGAGGAGGAGCTCCGGCGGGAGCTCGAGGCCAACGACACCACCCGCGAGGCCTACGTCCGGCACTTCTACCGGTGCGACCCCGCGGCGGCCCGGCACTACCACCTCGTCGTCGACGGGACGGCCCTGCCGCTGGGGACGGTGGTGGACCTGGTGGTCACCGCGGCGCGCGCCCGCGGGATCGGCGCCCGCTGACCCTCGCGCACGCGAAGGACCCCGGAGGTCGGCGACCTCCGGGGTCCTTCGCGAGCGGCGGCCTCCGGTCAGGAGGCCCGGCGATCAGGCGCGGACGACCTTGCCCGCGCGGATGCACGAGGTGCAGGCGTTGATCCGCTTGCGGTTGCCGGGGGCGACGAGCGCCCGCACCGACTGGATGTTCGGGTTCCAACGGCGCGGCGTGCGGCGGTGCGAGTGCGACACCGACATACCGAAACCGGGCCCCTTGCCACAGACATCGCACACGGCAGCCACGGTGGATCACTCCCAGAGAATCGATTTTCAGACGGCGGCGCACAGGAGGCGACCGCGAGACCGTCGTCCAGCATAACCGCTCCTCCGCGGAACCGTCGCCGAGGTCGGAGGAGGACGGGGAGCGGCTCCGCCACGGGACCGGGTCCGTCCGTTCCCGCGGGTACCCTCCGGCCGTGCTGCAGGCGCTGGACGACGCCGCGGTCGGTCGCTGGTGCCGGGCCGCGGTCGCCGCGCTGTCCGCGGGACGGCGCAGCCTCGACGACCTCAACGTCTTCCCCGTGCCCGACGGCGACACCGGCACCAACCTGCTCCTCACCGCGCAGGCGGCGGTCGCCGAGCTCGACGCCGCCGGGGGGCGCGAGCCGGCCTGGACCGCGCTCACCCGCGGCGCGGTCCTCGGCGCCCGCGGCAACAGCGGCACGATCCTCGCCCAGCTGGTGCGCGGCCTGTCCGACCAGCTCGCCGGCCAGGAGCCCGCCGACGGCCCCGCGCTGGCCGCGGCGCTGCAGAAGGCCGCCGACACCGCCTACTCCGCGGTCGCCGACCCGGAGGAGGGCACCTTCCTCACCGTCGCCCGCGCCGGAGCCGAGTGCGCCGTGGCCTGCGTCGCCGAGGGCCGCACCGCCCTGGCCGACGTCGTCACCGCCGCGGCCGACGGCGCCCGCACGGCCCTGGAGGCCACCCCCGGCCAGCTCGACGCGCTGCGCGACGCCGGCGTGGTCGACGCCGGCGGCGCCGGCCTGTGCCTCGTCCTCGACGCCCTGGTCGCCACCGTCACCGGCGTCGAGCCCGCCCGACCGCCGCTGGTGCCCCGCCCGGCGCACCCCGCCGACCCCGCCGACGTGCCGCACCAGCCGCCGCCGGGCCCCGGCAGCGAGGTGCAGTACCTGCTCGCCGACACCGACGAGGCCGCCGTCACCGTCCTGCAGACCCGGCTGGCCGCCCTCGGCGACAGCCTCGTCGTCGTCGGCGTCGACACCCCCACCGGCCGGCAGTGGAACGTGCACGTGCACACCAGCGACGTCGGCGGCGCCATCGAGGCCGGCATCGAGGCCGGCCGGCCGCACCGGATCACCGTCACCCCGCTGGCGCCCGTCCGCCCCGCCGCCCCGGTGCCCGGCCGCCGGGCCGTCGTCGCGGTCGTGCCGGGGGAGGGCCTGGCGCAGCTGTTCTCCGGGGAGGGCGTCCGCGTGGTCGCCTGCGGGCCCGACGGCGTCGACGAGGACGAGCTGCTCGACGAGCTGCTCGTCTCGGCCGCCGGCGACGTCGTCGTCCTGCCCAACGACCCCGCGCTGACCCCGGTCGCCGCCCGCGCGGCCGAACGGGCCCGCCAGGCCGGCCGCGACGTCGCCGTCGTCCCCACCCGCTCGCCGGTCCAGGGCCTGGCGGCCATCGCCGTGGCCGACCCCGCCCGCCGCTTCGGCGACGACGTCATCGCCATGGCCGAGGCCGCCGCGGCCACCCGCTGGGCCGAGGTCACCGTCGCCGAGCAGGAGGCGCTCACCAGCGCCGGGTTCTGCCGGCCCGGCGACGCGCTGGGCTCGGCGGAGGGCGACGTCGTGGTGGTCGGGCGCGACCTCGCCGCGGTGGCCTGCGACCTGCTCGACCGGCTGCTGTCGGCCGGCGGCGAGATGGCCACCCTCGTCGTCGGGCCGGACGCCGCGCTCGGTGACGCCGTCTGCGCGCACCTGGCCGCCGTCCACCCGACCGTCGAGGTCGTCCGCTACGACGCCGGCGCGGTCCTGCCCCTGCAGGTGGGGGTGGAGTAGCCCGATGGCGGTGACCCTCGACACCGACCTCGCGCGCGTGCTCGGCGCCAAGACGGCCAAGGCGATGGCCGAGTCGCTGGGGCTGCGCACCGTCCGCGACCTGCTGCGCCACTACCCGCGCCGCTACGCCCGCCGCGGCGAGATGACCCGGCTCGACGACCTGCAGGTCGGCGACCGCGTGACCGTGCTCGCCCAGGTCCGGCGGGTGACCAGCCGGCGGATGCGCAACCGGCCCGGCACGCTCACCGAGGTCACCGTCGGCGACGGCGCCGGCGAGATGCAGCTGGTCTTCTTCAACCGCAGGTTCGGGAAGCTCGAGGAGGGCGCCTGGGGGCTGTTCGCCGGCACGGTCGGCGAGTACCGCCGCACCAAGCAGTTCGCCCACCCGGACTTCCACCTGATCACCGGCGACGACGACGAGGACTGGGCCCGCGCGCTCATCCCGATCTACCCGGCGAGCAAGGACGTCTCCAGCTGGGTCATCCAGAAGTCGGTGCGGCTGCTGCTCGACGCCTCCGGCGGCTTCGGGTTCGTCGAGGACCCGCTGCCGGAGGACCTGCGCCGCCGCCACGGGCTGCTCAGCCTCCCCGCCGCCCTGCTCGACGTGCACCGCCCCACCAGCGACGAGGACGTCGAGCGCGCCGAGGAGCGCCTCAAGTGGGACGAGGCGCTGGTCCTGCAGCTGGTCCTCGGCGCCCGCCGGCGGGCCGCGGCGCTGGAGCCGGGCACCGCCCGCCCGCGCCGCGACGGCGGACTCCTCGACGCCGTCGACGCCGCGCTGCCCTTCGAGCTGACCGAGGGGCAGCGGCAGGTGGGGGAGGAGCTCGCCGCCGAGCTCGCCCGCGACCACCCCATGCACCGGCTGCTGCAGGGCGAGGTCGGCTCCGGCAAGACCGTCGTCGCGCTGCGGGCCATGGCGCAGGTGGTCGACGCCGGCGGGCAGGCCGCGCTGCTGGCGCCCACCGAGGTCCTCGCCGCGCAGCACGCCCGCAGCATCGCAGGCATGCTCGGCCCGCTGGCCCGCGCCGGAGAGCTGGACGGCGACCCCGCGGGCACGAAGGTCGTGCTGCTCACCGGCTCGCTCAAGGCCGCGCCCCGCCGCGCCGCCCGCGCCGCGGTGGCCGACGGCAGCGCCGGGATCGTCGTCGGCACCCACGCGCTGCTGCAGGAGGGCGTCGAGTTCGCCGACCTCGGCCTGGTCGTCGTGGACGAGCAGCACCGCTTCGGCGTGGAGCAGCGCGACGCGCTGCGCGCCAAGGGCAACCGGCCGCCGCACGTGCTGGTCATGACCGCCACGCCGATCCCGCGCACCGTCGCCATGACCGTCTACGGCGACCTGGAGACCTCCGTGCTGCGGCAGCTGCCCAGCGGCCGCGGCGGGGTGGCCAGCTCGGTGGTCCCCGTCAGCGACAAGCCCACCTGGCTCGACCGCGCGTGGGAGCGGCTGCGCGAGGAGGTCGCCGCCGGCCGGCAGGCCTACGTCGTCTGCCCGCGGATCGGCGACGAGGACACCGGCAGCGAGGACGAGCCCGACGAGGCCGACGCCCCGCAGGAGAGCGGCGGCGACGACCGGCGCCCGCCGCTGGCGGTCCTCGACGTCGCCGAGGCGCTGAGCGAGGGGCCGCTCGCCGGGCTGCGGCTGGCGGTGCTGCACGGCCGCATGACGCCCGAGGCGAAGGAGGCGACCATGCGCGCCTTCGCCGCCCGCGAGGTCGACGTCCTCGTCGCCACCACCGTCGTCGAGGTCGGCGTCGACGTGCCCAACGCCACCGTGATGGTGGTCATGGACGCCGACCGGTTCGGCGTCAGCCAGCTGCACCAGCTGCGCGGCCGGGTGGCCCGCGGGAAGCACCGCGGCCTGTGCCTGCTGGTCACCGAGGCCCGCGAGACGACGGCGACCGGGCAGCGGCTGGCCGCCGTCGCCGGCACCTCCGACGGCTTCGAGCTCGCCCGCGTGGACCTCGAGACCCGCCGCGAGGGCGACGTCCTCGGCGCCGCGCAGTCCGGGCGGCGCTCCACCGTCAAGCTGCTGTCCCTGCTCGAGGACGAGGAGCTCATCGCCACCGCCCGCGCCGAGGCCACCGCGCTGCTGGCCACCGAGCGCGGGCTGGCCGACCACCCCGGCCTCGCCGCCGAGGTCGCCGCCCTGGCCACCGACGAGCGCGCGGGCTACCTCGAGAAGGCATGACGCGGCTGATCTCCGGGGCGGCCGGAGGGCGGCGGCTGAAGGTGCCGCCCAGCGGGGTGCGCCCCACCGGCGACCGCGCCCGCGAGGGGCTGTTCAACAGCCTCGGCACCCTGCTCGACCTCGACGGCGCCGCCGTCCTCGACCTCTACGCCGGCTCCGGCGCGCTCGGGCTGGAGGCGCTGTCCCGCGGGGCCGCGCAGGTGGTGCTCGTCGAGAACGGCCCGCGCGTGCTGCCGGTGCTGCGCGCCAACGTCGCCGCCGTCGGCCTGCCCGGCGCACGGGTGGTCGCGGGGTCGGTGCCCACCGTCGTCGGCGGCGCGCCGCCGGCCCGCTTCGACCTCGTGCTCGCCGACCCGCCCTACGCCGTCCGGGCCGACGAGGTGCGCGGCGTGCTGAGCGCGCTGGTCACGGGGGAGTGGCTCGCCCCGGACGCGGTCGTCGTCGTCGAGCGCTCCTCCCGCGAGGAGCCCTGGGAGTGGCCGACACCCCTCACCGGGATCCGCGACCGCCGCTACGGGGAGGCCGTGCTCCGGTACGGTCGCCTCCCGTGAGGCGAGCGGTCTGTCCCGGGTCGTTCGACCCGGTCACCAACGGCCACGTCGACGTCATCACCCGGGCCGCGGCGCTGTACGACGAGCTCGTGGTCGCCGTCCTGGTCAACCCCGGCAAGGCCGGGCTGTTCTCCGTCGACGAGCGCATGGAGCTGCTGCGCGAGGCGGTCGCCGAGCTGCCCAACGTCGTCGTCGACAGCTTCAGCGGCCTGCTCGTCGACTACTGCCGCAGCCACGACATCCCGGTGGTGGTCAAGGGCCTGCGCGCGGTCGGCGACTTCGAGTACGAGCTGCAGATGGCGCAGATGAACCGCGAGCTGGCCGGCGTCGAGACGCTGTTCGTGCCCACCGCGCCGCAGGTCGGCCACCTGTCCTCCAGCCTGGTCAAGCAGATCGCCACCTTCGGCGGCGACGTCTCCCGGCTGGTGCCCAAGGCGGTCCTCGAGCGGCTGCTGGCCAAGCGCGACGACGGGGCGCAGCCGTGACCGAGGTCGTGTACCGGCTCTACGAGACCGTCGACGAGCTCAGCCGGCTCATCGAGAGCGCCCGCAGCGTGCCCATGTCCGGCTCGTGCATGGTGCCGCGCGACCAGGTGCTCGACCTGCTCGACGACCTGCGGGAGAACCTGCCCGAGGAGGTGCACGCGGCCGGCGCGATCGTCGAGCAGCGCACCGAGATCCTCGAGCAGGCGCAGGCCGAGGCCGAGCAGCTCACCGGCCGCACCCGCGAGGAGGCCGACCGGCTGGTCGCCTCGGCCCGCCGCCAGCGCGAGGAGGTCCTCGGGACCGCCCGGCGGCAGCGCGACGAGCTGCTCGCCCGCGCCCAGGCCGAGGCCGAGGACCTGCTGACCCGGGCCGAGGCGGAGGCCGACCGGCTGATCGCCGAGGCGCAGGCGCACCACGAGGCGGTGCTCGCCGACGCGCAGGCCCAGCACGCCGAGGTGCTCGCCGCCGCGCAGGCCGAGCACGAGCGGCTGGTCAGCGAGACCGAGGTCTACCGCGGCGCGGTCGCCCGCTCCGACGAGCTCGGCGCGCAGACCGTCGCCGAGGTCAACCGGATGCGCGCCGAGGTCGACGAGTACGTCGACACCCGGCTGGCCGACTTCGGCACCACCCTCGAGCGGATGCTGCGCTCGGTGGAGAAGGCCCGCGAGACGCTGCGGGAGCCGTAGGAGGGCCACCCTTCCCCCACGCCTCGCACGCGCAGGCGGAGGGCCCGTGGAGGGTGGCCGTTCCAGCACCCCGCCAGGGCCGGACGGCGTCGGCGCGGGATCGGGTAGTCTCGGTTGCTGGTCCGACCACCGGTGTCCGTGCCCGCCGGATCCCCTCCCACCCTGACGACCGCGAGTACCGACATGCCTGCCGCACCTGCCGACCGCCGCCCCGGCGCCGCGTCCCCCGACGCCCGGCGCCCTGCCGCCGACCCCTGGGCCGTGGAACTGCGCGAGCTCGGCCGCCGTCCGGGCTCGATGCAGGAGCTCGACCGCACCGTCCCGGCCCCCGAGGGCTGGCGGCTGGAGATGATCGGCGTCCCCGAGGGCGCGCCGGTCCACCTGCGGCTGCGGCTGGAGTCGGTGATGGAGGGCGTGCTGGTCTCCGGCGACGTCGAGGTGCCGGTCGAGGGCCAGTGCGCCCGCTGCCTGGACCCGGTCGAGGACACCTACGACCTCGACGTCCAGGAGCTGTTCGCCTACCCGGGCAGCACCACCGAGGCCACCAGCGAGGAGGACGAGGTGCGTCTCGTCGAGGGCGAGCGCATCGACCTCCAGCCGATGGTGCGCGACGCCGTCGTCCTCGCCCTGCCGCTCTCGCCCACCTGCACCGAGGACTGCGCCGGCCTGTGCTCCGGCTGCGGCCAGCGCCTCGACGACCTGCCGGACGACCACTCGCACGAGCTGGTCGACCCCCGCTGGGCCGGCCTCGCCGGCCGTTTCACCACCGGAGCGGTCACCGACCGTCCGGGCGACCCTGAGGAGAACTGACCGTGGCCGTCCCGAAGCGGAAGATGTCCCGCGCCAACACCCGCGCCCGCCGGTCGCAGTGGAAGGCGAGCGCCCCCACGCTGGCCCCCTGCCCGAACCGCGCCTGCGGCCAGCTCAAGCCGCCGCACCAGGCCTGCCCGAACTGCGGCCAGCACGCCGGCCGCCAGGTCCTCTCGGTCTGACCCGGTACGACGTGGGCAGCGCCGCCCGCCCGCCGGTCGTCCCCGACGGCGGCTCGCCGGCGGGACCGGCGCACGCCGACTCCGCGGCCGCCTGGCTGCTCGACGCCCTCGGCATCGAGCTGCCCGGCGGCCTGCTGGCGTTGGCGCTGACCCACCGCTCCTACGCCTACGAGCACGGCGGCCTGCCCACCAACGAGCGGCTGGAGTTCCTCGGCGACGCGGTGCTCGGCCTCGTCGTCACCGACGAGCTGTACCGCAGCCAGCCGGACCTGCCCGAGGGCCGGCTGGCCAAGCTGCGCGCCTCGGTGGTCAACATGACCTCGCTGGCCGGGGTCGCCCGGCGGCTCGGCGACGGCGGCCTGGGGCCGCACCTGCTGCTCGGCCGCGGCGAGGAGACCACCGGCGGCCGGGAGAAGGACTCGATCCTCGCCGACGCGCTCGAGGCGCTGATCGGCGCCGTGCACCTGGGCGTGGGCCTGGAGACCGCGGCGGCCGTCGTGCACCGCCTGTTCGACCCGCTGCTGGTCGAGTCCGCCACCCGCGGCGCCGGCCTGGACTGGAAGACCAGCCTCCAGGAGCTCGGCGCCGCCCGCGGCCTGGGCGCCCCCGTCTACGACGTCACCGACGAGGGCCCGCCGCACGCCAAGACCTTCACCGCCGCGGTCTCGCTGGCCGGCGTCGTCCGGGGCAAGGGCACCGGGCGCACCAAGAAGGCCGCCGAGCAGGAGGCCGCCGAGGCCGCCTGGCGCGCCGTCTCCGCCGACGCCCCCGCGCCCGCCGACGCCCCCGCGCCCGCCGACGCCCCCGCGCCCGCCGACGCCCCCGCGCCCGCCGGGGACTGACCCGTGCCCGAGCTGCCCGAGGTCGAGGTGGTCCGGCGCGGCCTGGAGCGCTGGGTCGCCGGGCGCACCGTGGCCGCCGTCGAGGTGCACCACCCGCGCGCGGTGCGCCGGCATCTCGAGGGCGCCGACTCCTTCGTGCAGTCGCTGACCGGCCGCACGCTCAGCGCCGCGCACCGCCGCGGCAAGTACCTGTGGCTGCCGCTGACCGAGGCCGACGGCACACCCGCCGGCCGGGCGTTGGTCGCCCACCTCGGCATGAGCGGGCAGCTCCTCGTGGAGAAGCGGTCCCAGCCCGACGAGACCCACCTGCGCGCCCGGTTCACCTTCACCGACGGCGGCCGCGAGCTGCGCTTCGTCGACCAGCGCACGTTCGGCGGGCTCGCGGTCGAGGACGCGGACGGCGAGCGGATCCCGCCGCGGCTGGCGCACATCGCCATCGACCCGCTCGACACCTCGTTCGACGAGGCCGGCTTCAGCGCCGCGCTGCGCCGCCGGCGCACCGAGGTCAAGCGGGCGCTGCTCGACCAGACGCTGATCGGCGGCGTCGGCAACATCTACGCCGACGAGGCGCTGTGGCGGGCCCGCCTGCACGGCACGCGGCCCACCGACCGGCTGACCCGCACCCAGGTCGCGGACCTGCTCGACGGCGTGCGCAGCGTGCTCGGCGAGGCGCTGGCGCAGGGCGGCACCTCGTTCGACTCGCTGTACGTCGACGTCAACGGGCAGAGCGGCTACTTCTCCCGCTTCCTCGCCGTCTACGGCCAGGCCGACCGGCCCTGCCCGCGGTGCGGGACGCCGATCGTCCGGGAGTCCTTCACGAACCGGTCGAGCTACAGCTGCCCGCAGTGCCAGCCGCGCCCGCGCGCGAGGCGGTCGTGAGCGACGCCGTCCGCGTGCGCGTGCTGGTCTCCGGCCGCGTGCAGGGCGTCGGCTACCGCTGGTTCGTCCGCGGCCTGGCCGAGTCCGCCGGCCTGTCGGGCTCGGCGCGCAACCTGCCCGACGGCCGCGTCGAGGTCGAGCTGGAGGGACCGGCCGACGACGTCCGCGCCGTCGTCGCCGCGCTGAGCGGCCCGGACGCCCCCGGCCGGGTGACCGGGACGGTGCAGGAGGACCGCGAGGTGCAGGGGGTCCCCGGCTTCACCACCGCGTGACGAAGGCGACATCCCCCCGACACGATGACGCTCCGGTCTTGGCGTTGACCTGCGTGTCGGGGGCTGTCACCCTGGGGACACCGAGCCCGCGCCGACCGACCTCCCGGGGCGGCGGGCACCCCCTCTCGCTGTCGGAAAGGCCGTTTCCGCCATGGCCAAGGCCCTGTTCGGTTCCGTCGTGTCCCCCGCGGAGCTCCGCGTACTCGAGGAGAACGCGGTCCTGCGTGCCAAGGTGCGCCGCCTGGAGCAGGAGCTGACCGAGCTGCGGGCCCAGCGGGAGGCGGCCATCGCCCACGAGCTGATGAGCCTGACCGGCGACAACGCCGAGCCGGCCCTCGCGTAACCGCGTCCTCCTCCTCAGCACCACCCGCCTCGCCCGCCCCGGCGCACCGGCCCGGGAGGACTAGGCTGCCGAGTCCGTGCACCTGTCCAGCCTGACGCTCAAGGGCTTCAAGTCCTTCGCGTCCCCGACGACGCTGCGGCTCGAGCCGGGCATCACCGCCGTCGTCGGCCCCAACGGCTCGGGCAAGTCCAACGTCGTCGACGCCATCGCCTGGGTCCTGGGCGAGCAGGGCGCCAAGTCGCTGCGCGGCGGCAAGATGGAGGACGTCATCTTCGCCGGCACCGCCGGCCGCCCGGCGCTGGGCCGGGCCGAGGTGACCCTCACCATCGACAACGCCGACGGCGCGCTGCCGATCGACTACACCGAGGTCTCGGTCACCCGCCGGATGTACCGCTCCGGCGAGAGCGAGTACGAGATCAACGGCGACAAGGTCCGCCTGCTCGACGTGCAGGAGCTGCTCAGCGACGCCGGCATCGGCCGCGAGATGCACGTCATCGTCGGCCAGGGCCAGCTCGACGCCGTGCTGTCCGGCCGCCCCGAGGACCGGCGCGCGTTCGTCGAGGAGGCCGCCGGCGTCCTCAAGCACCGCAAGCGCAAGGAGAAGGCGCTCCGCAAGCTCGACGCGATGCAGGCCAACCTCGACCGGCTGGCCGACCTGACCGCCGAGCTGCGCCGCCAGCTCAAGCCGCTGGGCCGCCAGGCCGAGGTCGCCCGCCGCGCCGCCGGCGTGCAGGCCGAGCTGCGCGACGCCCGCCTCCGGCTGCTCGCCGACGACCTGGTCGGCCTGCGCGACGCCCTCGCCAAGGACGTCGCCGACGAGACCGCGGCCCGCGAGCGGCGCGCCGTCGTCGAGGCCGAGCTGGTGCAGGTGTCGACGCGGGAGGGCGCGCTGGAGGCGGCGCTGGCCGCGGACGCGCCGCGCCTGGGTGCCGCGCAGGACACCTGGTACCGGCTGTCCGCGCTCGGCGAGCGGTTCCGCGGCGTCGCCCAGCTGGCCGCCGAGCGGCACCGCCACCTGTCCGCCGCCGGACCCGCCCCCACGGGCGGCCGCGACCCCGAGCAGCTGGAGGCCGAGGCCGACCGGGTCGCCGCGACCGAGGCCGAGCTCGCCGCCGGGCTCGAGGCCGAGCGCGGCCGGCTCGCCACCGCCGTCGCCGCCCGCGCCGGGCTGGAGGAGGCGCTGGCCGCGGAGGAGCGCGCCTGGGTGGCCGCCACCCGCGCGCTCGCCGACCGCCGCGAGGGCCTGGCCCGGCTGTCGGGGAAGGTCGCCGCCGGGCGCTCCCGCGCCGCCGCCGGGCAGGCCGAGGTGGAGCGGCTGGCCCAGGCCGCCGCCGAGGCGGCCGCGCGCGCCGAGGCCGCCGGGGCGCGGCTGGCCGAGCGGCGGGCCGGCGTCGCCGACGCCGACGACGAGGACGTCGCGCTGGTCACCGCGCACACCGACGCCGTCGCCGCGCACACCGCCGCCGCGCGGGCGGTCACCGAGCTCGCCGACGCCGAGCGCGCCGCCGAGCGCGACCGCGCCTCCTGGGCCGCCCGCCGCGACGCGCTCGCCCTGGGCCTGGCCCCCGCCGACGGCGCGGCCGCCGTCCTCGCCTCGGGCCTGCCCGGCGTCGTCGGGCCGGTCACCGACCGGATCACCGTCGCGCCCGGCGCGGAGGTGCCGCTGGCCGCCGCCCTCGGCGGGCTGGCCGAGGCCGTCGTCGTCACCGGGGTCGCCGAGGCCACCGCCGTGCTCGCGCGGCTGCGCGACACCGACGCCGGCCGCGCCGGGCTGCTGGTCACCGGCGGCCCGCCCCCGCTGCCGCGCGAGGGCTGGCCGGCGCTGCCCGAGGGCCTGTCCTGGGCGCTGGACCTCGTCGAGGCGCCCGCGGAGCTGCACCCGGCGCTGGCCCGCGCGCTCGACCGGGTCGCCGTCGTCCCCACCCTCGACGCCGCCCGCGCGCTGGTGGCCACGCACCCGCGGGTGCGCGCGGTCACCGCCGACGGCGACCTCGTGGGCGCCGACTCCGCCACCGGCGGCGCGACGAACGCCCCCTCGGGCCTGGAGGTGCGCGCCCGCGTCGACGAGGCCGAGCGCGAGCTCGCCGCCGCCAGCGAGCGCGCCGCCGACCTCGCCGACCGGCTGGCCGCCGCCCGCGAGACCGCCCGCGCGCGCTCGGCCGACGTCGACGCCGCCCTGGCCGCCCGCCAGGCCGCCGACCGCAGCCGCTCGGCGCTCGCCGCGCAGCTCGCCGAGCTGGGTGCGGCGGCCCGGTCGGCCGCCGCGGAGGCCGAGCGCTCGGACGCCGCCCGGCGGCGCGCCGAGCGGGCGCTGGAGGAGTCGCGGGCCGGGCTCGCCGAGCTCGAGGCCCGGCTCGCCGAGGCGGAGGCGGCGCCGGTCGAGGAGGAGCCGTCGGCCGAGCAGCGCGACCGGCTGCGGCTGGAGGTGGCCGCGGCCCGGCAGGCCGAGACCGAGGCCCGGCTGGCCGTGCGGACGGCGGAGGAGCGGGCCCGCGCGCTGTCCGGGCGCGCCGACGCGCTGCGCCGCCAGGCCCGGCAGGAGCGGGCCGCCCGCGAGCGCGCCGCGGCCGCCCGGCTGGCCCGCCGCCGCGGCGCGGAGGTCGCCGCCCGGGTGCGCGCCGGCGCCGAGGAGGCCCTCGCCGCGCTGACCGGCTCGCTGACCCGCGCCGCGGCCGAGCGCGACGAGCTGGCCCGGCAGCGCACCGCCCGCGAGGCCGAGCTGCTCGAGGTCCGCACCCGGGTCCGCGCGGCGACCGCGGAGCTGGAGCGGCTCACCGACGAGGTGCACCGCGACGAGGTCGCCCGCGCCGAGCAGCGGCTGCGCATCGAGGCGCTGGAGGAGCGCGCCGCCGAGGAGTTCGGCGTCGACCTGCCCACGCTGGTCGCCGAGTACGGGCCGGCCGCTCCGGTGCCGCCCACCCCGGCGCAGGTCGCCGCCGCCGAGGCCGCAGGCGAGCCCGAGCCCGCCGCGGTGCCCTACGACCGCGCCACCCAGGAGCGCCGGGCCGCCCGCGCCGAGCGGGACCTCACCACCCTCGGCAAGGTCAACCCGCTGGCGCTGGAGGAGTTCGCCGCGCTCGAGGAGCGGCACACCTTCCTCGCCACCCAGCTCGAGGACCTCAGGGCCACCCGCCGGGACCTGCTGACCGTCGTCCGCGAGGTCGACGGGCGCATCCACGACGTGTTCGCGTCCGCGTTCGCCGACGTCGCCCGCGAGTTCGAGGGCGTCTTCGCCACCCTGTTCCCCGGCGGGCAGGGCCGGCTGGTGCTCACCGACCCCGAGGACATGCTCACCACCGGCGTGGAGATCGAGGCCCGCCCGCCGGGCAAGAAGGTCAAGCGGCTGTCGCTGCTGTCCGGCGGCGAGCGCTCGCTGACCGCCGTCGCGCTGCTGGTGTCGATCTTCCGGGCGCGGCCCTCGCCGTTCTACGTGCTCGACGAGGTCGAGGCCGCCCTCGACGACGTCAACCTGGGCCGGCTGCTCACCCTCGTCGAGCAGCTGCGGGCGACGTCGCAGCTGATCGTCATCACCCACCAGAAGCGGACGATGGAGATCGCCGACGCCCTCTACGGCGTGAGCATGCGCGGCGACGGCATCACCGGCGTCATCAGCCAGCGCCTGCGCGAGGCCGACGCCGCGTCCGCCTGAGGCGTCCTCAGACCCCGGAGGGGACCAGCAGGTCGACGACGAGCGGCAGGTGGTCCGAGGCGCCGGCGCCGTCGAGGACCCGCGCGCCGGCGACCTGGATGCCCGGGGTCACCCACACCTGGTCGATGCGCGCGTGCGGGGCGCGGGCGGGGTGCGTGAGGCCCTCCTCGCGCTGCCAGAAGCGCCACCGCGCCTGGTCCTCGCGCTCGCCCGCGACCTCCCAGGCGTCGGTGAACCGCTCGCGCAGGCCGGCGAGCTCGGGGGCGTCGGGGGCGGCGTTGAGGTCGCCGACCAGCACGCCGGTGGCCATGGACTCGGTGGTCAGCGCCGCCAGCAGCTCCACCTGCTCGGCGCGCTCGGCCGCCGACCGCGTCGTCAGGTGGGTGGTGGTCACCCACAGCGCGCCGCCGTCGAGCTCCACCAGGGTGCGCAGCGCGCTGCGCGGCTCGCCGCTGCCCGGCAGCGGGTGGACGTCGCTGACCAGGATCGGCAGCCGGGACAGCAGCGCGTTGCCGTACTGACGCCGCGGCGCGTCCCCGGGGCGGGCCTCGTCGATCGCCGGGCCCCACGCCAGCTGCACGTCCAGCGCCCGGGACAGCAGCAGCGCCTGGTCGACGTCCTCGCTGCGCTCGCCGAAGTGCCGGTCCACCTCCTGCAGGCAGATGACGTCGGCGTCGGCGGCGGCGAGCACCTTCGCCAGCCGCGGCAGGTCGTGCCGCCGGTCGTCGCCCACGCCGTGGTGCGTGTTGAAGGTGACCAGCCGGACGGGGATGGGCGGCTGGTCGGGCCCGGGGGCCGGCTTGACACCACGGGGATCGGTCACCCCGTCAGCCTGTCACCTCCGCCGCCGGGGCCGCAGCGGGCACCGGACCGGCCAGCGGCAGGTCGAGCACCTGCTGCAGGCACTCCTCGCCGTCGGCCCGGTGGTCGCTCACGTGCAGCACGAACCGCGCCCGCCGGCCCTCGAGCACCAGCTCGCCCACCTGGTTGCCGAAGAACGGCCCGGCCGCCTTGACCCACTCCACCGACGCGGGACGGACGCGGGCCGCCCGCGCGATCGCCCCGGTCAGCCGCCGCGCCCAGCGGCTCCAGCCGATGCGGAACCCGACCCGGATCGGGTGCGGCGCCTGGTTGTGCAGCGGCGAGACGGTGAGCTGGTGCACCCGCCCGGACAGGCCGCCGGGGGAGACCACCTCGGCGGCGTAGGCGTGGTGGACGTCGCCGGAGAGCACCACCGCCGTCGCCGGCGCCCGGCCGTGCTCGCCGCGGGCCGCGGCCAGCAGCGCGGCGGCCAGCCGGTCGAAGGAGTGCCCGAACGCGGCCCAGTGCTCGAGGTCGGCGGCCTGCCGCAGCGCCTCGGCCAGCCGGCCCAGCGGCCGCCCCTCGTGCCGGACCGCCAGCGCCTCGTCCCAGCGCTCGATCGCGTCGATCGCGTGGGGGAGCAGCCAGGGCAGCGACGTGCCGACCAGCAGGTGCTCGACGCCGTCCGCGACCGCGGCCCGCACCTGCTCCTCGATCCAGGCGAACTCGTCGTCGTCGACCATCCGGCGGGACTGCTCGTCGAGCACCCGCCCGGCCCGGCTGTCCACCACGAGCAGCCGCGCGTCGCCCCAGTGGCGCACGTAGCTCCAGCGCACCGACCGCGGGTCCCGGTCGGCGACCTCGGCCATCTCGCGCAGCACCGGCTCGGCGTCGGCCCCCTCGGGCAGCGCGCACACCGCCTGCCACGTCCCGCTGGCCGCCAGCTCGGCGGGGGAGAGGTTGCCCAGGTGCTGGTAGACCCAGTAGCTGACCATGCCGCCGGCGATGCGGTCGGCCCACCAGTCCGTCGTGGTCACCCGGCGCCGCCAGGCGGCCGAGGTGTTCCAGTCGTCGATCATCTCGTGGTCGTCGAACACCATGGACGACGGGACGGTGGCCAGCAGCCACCGCACCTGCGGGTCGCTCCAGGACTCGGCGTAGAGCCGCGTGTACTCCTCCAGGTCGTGCACCTGGGCGTCGTGGCGCACCGGCCCGCCCCGGCGCAGGCCCAGCCAGCTGCGCGTCGCCGGGGTCAGCTCGTCGGCGTAGACCTGGTCGCCGAGCAGCACCAGCGCGTCCGGCCACTCGCCCTCGGGCAGCGCCGCGACCCGCTCGGCGTAGGCGTCCAGCGCGTCGGGCGGGATGCCCTCGGCGACGTCGACGGTGCCCGGTGAGGCGTAGCGGCAGGAGCCGAAGGCCAGCCGGAAGGGCCCGGGCCGCCCGGGCGTGCGGATCCGGCTCGGCGGGAACGGCGAGCCCTCCTCGGGCCACACCCGGACGCCGTCGGTGCCGTCGGTCGACAGGTGCACCTCGTAGGGCGTGGTGCTGCCCGGCGCCAGCCCCTCGACGACGACGAGCGCGTAGTGGTGCCCGCCCACGCGGAAGGTGCGCGCGCTGCGCCCGAGGACGTCGACGGTGCACGGGCGGTCGGTCTCCACCCACACGGTCGCCGACACGGGGTCGACGTGTCGCAGGAGCGGGCCGAGCAGGAGGGCCGGGGGATCCCCGGCAGGCGGCGGCATGGCCGCCAGCCTCGCCCACCGACCCGGGTTCCGCCCAGAACCCGCTGAGCGCGAACTGGGAGACTGACCGGCATGGAGTTCGTGCTGATCGCGATCGCGATCGTCCTCGTGGCCCTGGTCGCCGGGGTGGGCCTCCTGGTGGGCCGCGGTCGCCGTACCACCCGGCTGGACGAGGACGCCGCCGCCGGCACCACGCTCACCCGCCCGCGGCCGCCCACGGCGCCACCGCCCGCGCCGCCGCGGGAGGACCGGCCGTCGGGTGCCACCGCCTCCGGTCAGGGTCTCGCGCCGGCCGAGCCGGACACCGTCTCGCCCGAGACGCCGCCCGCCGTCGAGCTGCCGCCGGCCGAGGCGGAGCCGGGCGTCGTCTTCGAGACGCCGCCGCCGTCGGCCGGCCGGCTGGTCCGGCTGCGCTCGCGGCTGGCCCGCTCGCAGTCCTCGCTCGGCCGCGGCCTGCTGACCGTGCTCGCCCGCGAGCGGCTCACCGAGGACGACTGGGAGGAGGTCGAGGAGACCCTGCTGGCCGCCGACGTCGGCGTCGCCGCGACCACCCAGATCGTCGAGCGGCTGCGCACCCAGTCGATGGTGCTGGCCACCGCCACGCCCGCCGACCTGCGCGCGCTGCTCGTCCGCGAGCTGACGGCCGTCCTCGGGCCCGACCTCGACCGGAGCCTGGCCACCGACCGGCACGGGGGGCGGCCCGGCGTGCTCCTCGTCGTCGGGGTCAACGGCGCCGGCAAGACGACGACGGTCGGCAAGATCGCCCGCGTGCTCGTCGGGGACGGCAAGAGCGTCGTCCTCGGTGCCGCCGACACCTTCCGCGCCGCCGCCGCCGACCAGCTCGAGACCTGGGGCGAGCGGGTGGGCGTGCTCACCGTCCGCGGGCGGGAGGGCGCCGACCCCGCGTCGGTGGCGTTCGAGGCGGTGCGCACGGGCGTCGAGGCCGAGGTCGACACCGTCGTCGTCGACACCGCCGGGCGGCTGCACACCAAGTCCGGCCTCATGGACGAGCTGGGCAAGATCAAGCGGGTCGTGGAGAAGCAGAGCCCGGTCACCGAGACGCTGCTGGTCCTCGACGCCACCACCGGGCAGAACGGCATCGTGCAGGCGCGGGTGTTCACCCAGGCCGTCGACGTCACCGGCGTGGTGCTCACCAAGCTCGACGGCACCGCCAAGGGCGGCATCGTCGTCTCGGTGCAGCGCGAGCTCGGCATCCCGGTCAAGCTGATCGGCCTGGGCGAGGGCGCCGACGACCTCGCGCCGTTCGAGCCGGAGGCCTTCGCCGAGGGCCTGGTCGGCGCCGCGGACTAGCGGGAGGACCCCCTCCTCCCCACCCCTCGCACGCTCGGGGCGGTGCCCGGGAGGGGCCGGACGACGTCGACGGAGGCTCAGACGCGGGTCGGGTCGAACCCGAAGGGCAGCTCGAGCCGGTGCGCGGCCAGCAGGTCGGCGTCGGAGAGCAGCTCGCGGGTCGGCCCGTCGGCGACCACGACGCCGCCGTCGAGCACCACCGAGCGCGGGCACAGCTGCAGGGCGTAGGGCAGGTCGTGGGTGACCATCAGCATGGTCACCGGCAGGGCCGTGAGGACCTCGGCCAGCTCGCGCCGGCCGGCCGGGTCCAGGTTCGACGACGGCTCGTCGAGCACCAGCACCTCCGGGTGCATCGACAGCACCGTGGCGACGGCGACCCGGCGGCGCTGGCCGAAGGACAGGTGGTGCGGCGGGCGGTCGGCGGCGCCGGCCATGCCGACCTGCTCCAGCGCCGCGGCCACCCGGGCGGCGACCTCGGGCTCGGGCAGGCCGAGGTTGCGCGGGCCGAAGGCGACGTCCTCGCCGACGGTCGGCATGAACAGCTGGTCGTCGGGGTCCTGGAAGACGATGCCGACCCGCCGGCGCACCTCCGCGAGGTTCCGCTTCTCCACCGGCAGCCCGCCGACGGTCACCCGGCCGCGCCCGCCGGCGAGGATCCCGTTGAGGTGCAGCACGAGCGTCGTCTTGCCCGCGCCGTTGGGCCCGAGCAGCGCCACCCGCTCGCCGGGCTCGAGCCGCAGGTCCACGCCGAACAGCGCCTGGTGGCCGTCGGGGTAGGCGAAGGCGAGGTCCTCCACGAGGAGTGCGGACGGGGGAGTGCTCACCCCAGCAGCATCCCCGCCGCGAGCACCGCGGCGGCGGACAGGGGCAGGCTCAGCGCCACCAGCCACGCCCCGGCGGGCACCGCGGCGACCGGCCCGGTGGGCAGCGCGCCGGTGTACCCGCGCGACAGCATCGCGAGGTGCACGCGCTCGCCGCGCTCGTAGGACCGCACGAACAGCGCCCCGGCGCCGGCGGCCACCACGCGCAGCGCCCCGGGCCCGCGGCTCCGGAAGCCGCGGGACTCCCGGGCCACCCGCATCCGGCGCAGCTCGCCGCCGACGACGTCGGCGTAGCGGACCATGAACGCGAGGATCTGCACGAGGACCGCCGGCAGCCGCAGCCGCTGCAGCCCGCGCACCAGCTCCCGCGGCTCGGTGGTGGCCGCGAGCACGGTGGCGGCGAGCACCGACAGCGTCGCCTTGGCCAGCAGCCCGAGGCCGGCGGCCAGCCCGCTCTCCGACAGGGACAGGCCGAGCACCTCGACCCGCGGGCCGCGCGACACGACCGGCAGCAGCAGCGCGAAGACCAGGAACGGCACCTCGACGACCAGCCCGCGGGCCAGCCGCCCGGCCGGCACCCGCGCGACGGCGGCCGCGGCGAGCACCAGGGCGGCGTACCCGGCGTAGGCGGCCGGTGCCCACCCCGCGTGCACCGGGGTGGCGACGACGACCAGCGCGAAGGCCAGCACCGCGACCAGCTTCACGTGCGGCTCGAGGCGGTGCACCACGCTGGTGCCGCTGACGTAGGCCGCGCCCAGCGGGCCGCCGTGCCCGGCGCCCACGTCAGTCCTCCGCGGAGGTGCTGCCCACCTCGGCCGGCCGGCCGCTCCGCCGGCGCAGCAGGAGGGTCAGGCCGCCGGCGAGCACCAGGGTGACCGCGACGCCGGCGATCCCGGCCAGCCCGCCCGACAGCCGGCCGTCGTCCACGCCCTCCACGGCGTAGTCGGCCAGCGGCGACCCGGCGGTGGCGCTGTCGCGGGCGGTGTCGGCGAAGCCGGTCTCGCCCGCGGCCCACTCCAGGCCGTCGGGGTGCGAGCTGGCGTAGTGGCTGACGAAGCCGGCGACGACGAGCGTGACGAGCAGGCCCACGAGCCACAGGCCGCGACGGCGGCTCATCGCACGGCCTCCTCGGTCCGCAGGCCCGGGCGGGTGGCGAGGTCGGCGGGGCGGCGCAGGTGCGCGGCGCCGTGCACGAGGTCCGGCCGCACCGACAGCACCGCGCCCAGCACCGCGACGGTGATGACCGCCTCGCCGATGCCGATGAGCACGTGGATGCCGCCCATGGCCGCGGCCACCGTGCCGAGGGGCACGTCGGCGACCCCACCGGCGGCGAACAGCGCGACGAAGGCGAGCGCGGCCGCCGGCACCGACGCGAACGCCCCGGCACCGGCCGCGGCGAGCAGCCCGCCGCGGGTGCGCGGCAGGACCCGCAACAGCAGGCGGAACAGGCCGTAGCCCACGCCGACGGCGACCACGCCCATGAGCGTCACGTTGGTGCCCAGCGCGGTGAGCCCGCCGTCGGCGAAGAGCACCGCCTGGACGACGAGGACGACGGTCGTGCAGAGCACCGCCGTCCAGGGCCCGACCAGGACCGCGGTGAGCGCGCCGCCGATCAGGTGGCCGCTGGTGCCGGCGCCGACCGGGAAGTTGACCATCTGGACGGCGAAGACGAAGGCGGCGGTGAGGCCGGCCAGGGGAGCGGTGCGCTCGTCGAGCTCACGGCGGGCGCCGCGCAGCGCGAGGGCGACCGCGCCGGCGGCCGCCGCACCGGTGGCCACGGACGTCGGCGCGTCCAGGAAGCCGTCGGGGACGTGCACGCGGACCTCCACGGGACTCGCGGGCGGCCGGGTACCACCCGCGGGAACCTTATTGCACACAGTTTGCAACTGCACACCCCTCGCAGACGGACTCCGGGTGTGGCCGCGGCCACGCCCACGCGCCCCGGCAACACGGCCGTCACACGACCCCGGGACACGCGGCGCGGAGTTCACGGTCCGGAAACGCGGCGACGACGCCCCCGGAAACAACGCCCCGGCACCGTGAACGCCGCGTCGCCGCCAGGGAAGGGGGCGACCGCGACCCCGACCGTCCCCGGCCCGCCGGGGCCCGTTCCCTCGTTGCGGCCGACGGCCCACGACCCACCTCAGGAGGTTGCCGTGGTCAACACCGGCGACACCGCCTGGATCCTCACCAGCGCGGCTCTCGTGCTGTTGATGACGCCGGGCCTCGCGCTCTTCTACGGCGGCATGGTCCGCGCGAAGAGCGTCCTCAACATGATGATGATGAGCTTCGGCGCGCTGGCGCTCATCACCGTGCTCTGGGTGCTCTACGGCTACTCCGTCGCGTTCGGCGACGACGTCGGCCTCGGCCTGCTCGGCGACCCGGGCGAGTTCTTCGGGCTCAAGGGCCTCATGGAGGACACGACGAGCGAGGCCGGCGGCCTGCCGTCGATGGCCTTCGTCGGCTTCCAGGCGGTCTTCGCGATCATCACCGTCGCCCTGATCTCCGGCGCCATCGCCGACCGCGCCAGGTTCGGCTCCTGGATGGTCTTCGCCGGCATCTGGGCCACCGTCGTCTACTTCCCGGTCGCCCACTGGGTCTTCGACTTCACCCTCACCGACGACGACGGCGTGGTCACCCACACCGGCGGCTGGATCGCCAACGACCTGGCGGCGATCGACTTCGCCGGCGGCACCGCGGTGCACATCAACGCCGGTGCCGCGGGCCTCGCCCTGGCCCTGGTGCTCGGCAAGCGGCGCGGCTTCGGCCGCGAGGCCATGCGCCCGCACAACCTGCCGCTGGTCATGCTCGGCGCCGGCCTGCTGTGGTTCGGCTGGTTCGGCTTCAACGCCGGCTCCGCGCTCGCGGCCAACAACACCGCCGCCGTCGTCTGGGTCAACACCCTCGCCGCCACCGGCGCCGCCGTCCTCGGCTGGCTGGTCACCGAGAAGCTGCGCGACGGCCACGCCACCTCGCTGGGCGCCGCCTCCGGCGCCGTCGCGGGCCTGGTCGCCATCACCCCGGCCTGCTCCGCGGTCTCGCCGGTCGGCGCGATCATCGTGGGCGTCGTCGCCGGCGCGCTGTGCGCCCTCGCCGTCGGCCTGAAGTACCGCCTCGGTTACGACGACTCCCTCGACGTCGTCGGCGTGCACCTCGTCGGCGGCCTCTGGGGCACCCTGGCCATCGGCTTCCTGGCCGACCCCGACGCTCCGGCCGGCGTGGAGAGCCTCTTCTTCGGCGGCAGCGTCGACCAGCTCTGGCGGCAGGCCGTCGGGGCCGGCGCGGTGCTCGTGTTCTCCTTCGTCCTGACGCTGGTGATCGCCGCGGTCGTCAAGGCCGTCATGGGCTTCCGGGTCAGCGAGGAGGACGAGGTCGCCGGCATCGACACGGTCGTCCACGCGGAGTCCGGGTACGACTTCACCAGTCTCGGTGGCGGCAGCGGCTCCGCGCTGCACCAGGCCACCACCCCCAAGACCACGGAAGGGGTCCGGGCATGAAGCTCGTCACCGCCATCATCAAGCCCTTCAAGCTCGACGACGTGAAGAACGCCCTCGAGCTGATCGGGATCACCGGGCTCACCGTCAGCGAGGTCCAGGGCTTCGGCCGCCAGCGCGGCCACACCGAGGTCTACCGCGGCGCCGAGTACCAGGTGGACTTCGTCCCGAAGGTCCGCATCGAGGTCGTCGTCGGCGAGATCGAGGCCGCCCGCGTGGTGGACGCCGTCGTCGAGTCGGCCTCCACCGGCCAGATCGGCGACGGCAAGGTCTGGGTCACCACGATCGACGAGATCGTGCGGGTCCGGACCGGCGAGCGCGGCGAGGACGCGCTCTAGCCGGGTCCCGACCGGAGCCCGTCCGTCGGCCGGGGTGGTGGGGCGACCACCGCCCCGGCCGACGCCGGTGCAGCCCGTCGACCGAACCGACCAGGGGGGACCGTGCCGGACCTGAGGGGGCTGCCCGACCTGCCGCGTGCCGGGCGGGTGCGGGTGCTCGACGCCTGGCTGGGCGGCCTGCTGGCCGACGCCGTGGCCGGCACGCCGCCGCCGCGGCAGGGCCGGGGAGGCCCGCCCCCGCGCACCGGCACCGACGGCGTCGCGCTCGTGGCCGTGGGCAGCCTCGGCCGGCGCGAGCCGCCCCCGCACGGCGACCTGGACCTCGTGCTGGTCCACGACGGCCGGCCGGAGGTCGCCGCCCTCGCCGACGCCGTCTGGTACCCGATCTGGGACGCCGGCGTCCGGCTGGACCACTCGGTGCGCTCGGTGGCCGAGGCCGTGTCGGTGGCCTCCACCGACGTGAAGGCCGGCCTCGGCCTGCTCGACGCGCGGCTGGTCGCCGGCGACGCGGCCCTCGCCGCGGCGCTGCGCACCGCCACGCTGGCCAGCTGGCGGCAGTCGGCGTCGAGGCTGCTGCCGCAGCTGCGCGACCTGCGCCGCGGCCGCGCCCGCCAGGTCGGCGAGCTGGCCTTCCTCCTCGAGCCCGACCTCAAGGAGGCCTACGGCGGCCTGCGCGAGGGCCAGGTGCTGCGCGCGGTCGCCGCCGCCCAGCTCGGCGACGAGCCCTCCGCCGAGGCCGAGGCGGCCTACTCCTTCCTGCTCGACGTCCGCGACGAGCTGCGCCGCCGCTCGGGCCGGCCCACCGACGTCCTCGTGCGCCAGGAGCAGCGCCCGGTCGCCGCGGCGCTCGGTCTCGCCGACGAGGACGTGCTGCTGCGCGAGGTGAGCCTGGCCGGGC
Organism: Geodermatophilus sp. SYSU D00663; assembly: GCF_054050655.1. Taxonomy (NCBI): domain Bacteria; kingdom Bacillati; phylum Actinomycetota; class Actinomycetes; order Geodermatophilales; family Geodermatophilaceae; genus Geodermatophilus; species Geodermatophilus sp. SYSU D00663. The sequence continues at coordinate 129,017 of NZ_JBJGZT010000011.1, forward strand.
GCCGGCTGGCCTTCGTCGCCGACGACACCTGGCGGCGGGTGGAGGCCGCGCTGGTCCGGCGGCCGCGCGCCCGCTACCGCCGGGTGCGCCGCGAGCCGCTGGCCGAGGGCGTGGTGCGCCAGGGCGACGAGGTGGTGCTCGCCCGCGACGCGCGCCCGGCCGCCGACCCCGGGCTGGTGCTGCGCGGCGCCGCGGCCGCGGCCCGGGCCGACCTGCTGCTGTCGCCCTACACGCTCAAGGTGCTCGCCGTGCACTCGCCGCCGGTGCCCGAGCCGTGGCCGGCCGAGGTGCGCTGGTCCTTCCTGCGGCTGCTGGCCAGCGGCCGCGCGGCGGTGCCGGTCCTCGAGCAGCTGGACCAGGAGGGCCTGCTGGCCCGGCTGCTGCCGGAGTGGGACCAGGTGCGCTCACTGCCGCAGCGCCACCCGTGGCACCGGTTCACCGTCGACCGGCACCTGGTCGAGGCCGCCGCGGCCGCCGCCGAGCTCACCCACGACGTCGACCGGCCCGACCTGCTGCTGGTCGCGGCGCTGCTGCACGACGTCGGCAAGGGCTGGCCCGGCGACCACAGCGTCGTCGGGGAGCCGGTCGCCGCCGGCGTCGCCGAGCGCATGGGCTTCACGCCGGCCGACGTCGCCACCGTGGGCACGCTGGTCCGCCACCACCTGCTGCTGCCCGACACCGCCACCCGCCGCGACATCGACGACCCGGCCACCATCGAGCGGGTCGCCGACACGATCGGCCGGGACGCGCAGGTGCTGCACCTGCTGCACGCGCTGGCGCAGGCCGACGGCGCGGCCACCAGCACCTCGGCGTGGTCGCCGTGGAAGGCGCACCTGGTCGCGCACCTGGTGGCCCGCGTGCAGGCGCACCTCGGCGGCACCGTGGTCGACGGGGCCGACCCCGTGCTGCACCCCACCGAGCCGACGGTCACCCAGGCCGGCGGCGACGGCGCGGTCACCGTGGGGGTCGAGGACGTCGCCGACGGGCAGCAGGTGACCATCGGGGCGCCCGACTCGCACGGCCTGTTCAGCCGGCTCGCGGGGGTGCTCGCGCTCAACCAGCTCGACGTCCGGGCGGCGAAGGTGAACGTCGTCGAGGGCCGGGCGACCGCGGTGTTCGCCGTCCGCCCGCGGTTCGGCCGCGCGCCGCAGCCGACGATCCTGGCCGACGCCGTCCGCGCCGCCCTGGAGGGGACGCTGCCGCTGGCCGACCGGCTGCGCCAGCGCGAGGCCGACTACCGGCAGGACGCCGCCCGGTCCGTGCCGCCGCGGATCTCCTGGCACGACTCGGAGGTCAGCGGGGAGGCGACCAGCATCGTCGAGGTGCGCGCCGGCGACCGGGCGGGCCTGCTGTACCGGCTCACCGCCGCGCTCGTCGCCGAGGGCCTCGACGTCACCTCCGCGCGGATCGAGACCCTGGGGGCCGACGCCGCCGACTACTTCTACGTCTGCAACCCCGCCGGCTGCCCGATCGACGCCGGGCAGCGGGCCCGGGTCGAGGCGGCGCTGGTGGCCGCGGCGCGCGGCGCCGTCCCCGACCCGGCACGCACCGGCGGTGACACACCGGGCTGAGGCGACCCGGAACTGTCGGTGCCCCGTGCGACCGTCGGGACGAGGCGGGACGGACCGGTCCCGCATCCGACGCCGAGGGGGATCCGCGTGACCGTCCAGCAGACCGCAGCCCTGCCGACCTGGCCGTGCCGGGACTGCGGCGAGGACCGCGTGTTCGAGCAGCCGCCGTGCGCCGACGGGCACACCGACGACGCCGGTGGGTGCCCGGAGTGGATCTGCACCGGCTGCGGTGGTGCGCTCCTGGTCGGCGGGGCGGGAGTCGTCGGCGCGGCGGCGGTGCGGCGCGCGGCCTGAGCGGCACGCACGACCGGGCCGGGACGTCCCGGCTGGATACCCTGGGGTCAGGTGGCGCGGCCCGTCCGCGCCCGTGACTGCTGAGGACTGCTCGTGTTCGAGACTCTCTCCGACCGCCTCGACAAGGTCTTCACCGGCCTGCGGGGCAAGGGCCGGCTCACCGACGCCGACATCGACGCCACCGCGCGCGAGATCCGCATCGCCCTGCTCGAGGCCGACGTCGCGCTGCCGGTCGTGCGTGCCTTCATCGCGGCGATCAAGGAGCGGGCGCGCGGCGCCGCGGTGTCGCAGGCGCTCAACCCGGCGCAGCAGGTCATCAAGATCGTCAACGAGGAGCTCATCGAGATCCTCGGCGGCGAGACCCGGCGGCTGCGCTACGCCAAGCAGTCGCCCACGGTGATCATGCTCGCCGGCCTGCAGGGCTCCGGTAAGACCACGCTGGCCGGCAAGCTCGGCCGCTGGCTGAAGTCCCAGGGGCACGCGCCGCTGCTGGTCGCCGCGGACCTGCAGCGGCCCAACGCGGTCAACCAGCTCTCGATCGTCGCCCAGCAGGCCGGGGTCGACGTCTTCGCGCCCGAGCCGGGCAACGGCGTCGGCGACCCGATCCGGGTGGCCGCCGACTCGATCGAGCACGCCCGCCGCACGATGCACGACGTCGTCGTCGTCGACACCGCCGGCCGGCTGGGCATCGACGCCGAGCTGATGGCGCAGGCCGCCGGCATCCGCGACGCCGTCCAGCCGGACGAGACGCTGTTCGTCGTCGACGCGATGATCGGCCAGGACGCCGTCACCACGGCCGAGGCGTTCCGCGACGGCGTCGGCTTCTCCGGCGTCGTGCTCACCAAGCTCGACGGCGACGCCCGCGGTGGTGCCGCGCTCTCGGTCCGCTACGTGACCGGGCAGCCGATCATGTTCGCCTCCACCGGCGAGAAGCTCACCGACTTCGACGTCTTCCACCCCGAGCGGATGGCCTCGCGCATCCTCGGCATGGGCGACGTGCTCACCCTCATCGAGCAGGCCGAGCAGGCCTTCGACGCCGAGCAGGCCGAGAAGATGGCCGGCAAGCTCGTCAGCCGCGAGGGCTTCACCCTCGAGGACTTCCTCGAGCAGATGATGGCCATCCGCAAGATGGGCCCGATCGCCAACCTGCTCGGCATGCTGCCCGGCGCGGGCGCGATGAAGGAGCAGCTCAAGCAGGTCGACGACCGCGACCTGGACCGCACCGCGGCGATCATCCGCTCGATGACCCCGCAGGAGCGGGTCGACTCGAAGATCATCAACGCGTCGCGGCGGGTGCGCATCGCCAACGGCTCGGGCGTGACCGTCACCGAGGTCAACCAGCTGCTGGAGCGCTTCGCGCAGGCCCAGAAGATGATGGGCCAGATGGCCGGCAGCATGGGCCTGCCGGGCATGGGCCCGATGTCGAAGAAGGCCCGCGGCCGGCAGATGCAGGCCCAGTCCTCCAAGAAGGGCAAGGGCAAGAAGGGCAAGGGCGGCGGCAAGGCCCCGGCCCGCCGGCCGATGGGCGCCGCGGGCCTGCCCCCGGGCGCCGGCTTCCCCGGTGGCCTGCCGGGCGGCATGCCCTCGCTGCCGCCGGGCCAGGCGCTGCCGGACCTCAGCAAGCTCGACTTCAGCAAGTTCGGGGACGAGCGGCCCGGGCGGTGACCGCCCCCTCCCTGCACCTGTCCGGGGTCGTCCTCCCCGAGGGCGAGCACCGCGACCTCTGGATCCGCGACGGCCGGGTCACCTTCGAGCGGGTCCCGGGCGCGGAGACCGTCTCCCGGGGCGGCTGGCTGCTGCCGGGCCTGGTCGACGCGCACTGCCACGTCGGCATCGGCCGCGGCGGGGTCCCCGTCGAGGACCTCGCCGGGCTGCGCGAGCAGGCGCTGGCCGAGCGGGCCGCCGGGGTGCTGGCGCTGCGCGACTGCGGCTCGCCGGTCGACACCCGGGCGCTGGACGACGAGCCCGACCTGCCGACGATCGTCCGCGCCGGCCGGCACCTGGCCGCGACCCGGCGCTACATCCCGGGGCTGGCCGTCGAGCTGGAGCCGGCCGGGCTGGTCGAGCAGGTGCGGGTGCAGGCCCGCCGCGGCGACGGCTGGGTGAAGCTGGTCGGCGACTGGATCGACCGGTCGGTGGGCGACCTCGCGCCCGAGTGGCCGGCCGACGTCGTGGCCGAGGCGATCGCGGCGGCGCACGAGGAGGGCGCGCGGGTCACCGCGCACACCTTCGGCACCGACGCGCTGCCGGACCTGATCCGCGCCGGCATCGACTGCGTCGAGCACGGCACCGGGCTCACCGAGGACCTGGTCGGCGAGATGGCCGCGCGCGGCACCGCCGTCGTCCCGACGCTGGTCAACGTGGAGAACTTCCCCGGCTTCGCCGCCGCGGGGGAGCGGAGGTTCCCGGCGTACGCGAGCACGATGCGGCGGCTGTACGCGTCCTCCGGCGCGGTGGTGCGGGCGGCGTTCGAGGCCGGCGTGCCGGTGTTCGCCGGCACCGACGCCGGCGGCGGCATCGAGCACGGCCGGATCGCCGACGAGGTCCGCGCGCTGTGCGACGCCGGCCTGCCCGCCGAGGCGGCGCTGGCCGCGGCGTCGTGGTCCGCGCGGGCCTGGCTGGGCCTGCCCGGCATCGAGGAGGGCGCGCCGGCCGACCTCACCGTCTACGACGGCGACCCGCGCGCCGACCTCGGCGTCCTGACCCGACCGCAGCTCACGGTGCTGCGCGGCCGGGTCGTCTGAGCGCGGTCAGACGTCGACGCCGGCGGCGGCGCAGGCGGTGCCGAACTCGGTGACCGGGCCGGTCAGGTCGGTGACCGCGGTGATGACGTCGCCGCCGGACCGCACGTCGTCGATCGCGGCGTCGGTGGCCGCGGACACGGCGTCGGCGGCGGCGAGCACCGGCGCGCCGGCGTCCCGGTGGCCGGCCGGGGCGTCGCGCAGCGCCTCGAGCAGCGGGACGACGCCGGCGGGGTCGACGTGGCCGGTCCCGTCGACCGCGACCAGCGACAGGCCGACGTAGCCGAACCACCCGGCCACCGCCTGGCACAGGCCCTCGTCGCCGGGGACGCCGGCGCCGGGGACCGGCAGGTCGTCGTCGCTCGCGGGCACGCTGCCGGTCCCGGGCGCGGGGTCGGTCACGGGCCCGGTCTCCCCGGCCTCCTCCACCGGCGGGGCGGCCGGCTCGGTCGGGGCCTCCGCACCCCGCGACACGGGCGTGGCCGAGCCGCTGACCGCGGTGGAGCAGGCGGCCAGCGAGGCGCCGGCGGTGAGGGCGAGGACGGCGGTGGCCAGGCGGCGGGGCGTGCGCACGGGGGACTCCAGGGTGGTCGAGCCGGGTGTCGGCGGGGGAGAGGCCGCCGGTCGGCGGCTCGCCGGGGACGACCGTCGCGGCCGGGACTTGCACCGCTCTTGCGGGCCGCTGACCGCGCGGCACAACCCGTTCGCGCGCCCTGGGAGACTCGTGCCGTGCTGTTGCGGATGTCCTCCCTGTTCCTGCGCACCCTGCGCGACGACCCGGCCGACGCCGAGGTCCCCAGCCACCGCCTGCTCGTGCGGGCCGGCTACATCCGCCGGGCCGCGCCGGGCGGCTTCACCTGGCTGCCGCTGGGCTACCGGGTCTTCCGCAACGTCGAGCGCGTCGTCCGCGAGGAGATGGACCGGATGGGCGCGCAGGAGGTCCACTTCCCGGCGCTGCTGCCCCGCGAGCCCTACGAGGCGACCAACCGCTGGACCGAGTACGGCCCCAACCTCTTCCGGCTGCAGGACCGCCGGGGCGCGGACTTCCTCCTCGGCCCCACGCACGAGGAGATGTTCACGCTCCTGGTGAAGGACCTGTACTCGTCGTACAAGGACCTGCCGCTGTCGCTGTACCAGATCCAGACCAAGTACCGGGACGAGGCGCGGCCCCGGGCCGGGCTGTTCCGCACCCGCGAGTTCACGATGAAGGACAGCTACTCCTTCGACGTCGACGACGCGGGGCTGGACGCCTCCTACGCCGCGCACCGCGCCGCCTACGTCCGGATCTTCGACCGGCTGGGCCTGGAGTACGTGATCGTCTCGGCGATGTCGGGCGCGATGGGCGGCTCCAGGAGCGAGGAGTTCCTGCACCCGACGGAGATCGGCGAGGACACCTTCGTCCGCTCGCCCGGCGGGTACGCGGCCAACGTCGAGGCGGTCAGCACCGTCGTCCCCGAGCCGCTGCCGATCGAGGGCCTGCCCGAGGCGCACGTCGAGGACACCCCCGACACCCCGACCATCGAGACGCTGGTCGCCGTCGCGCGGGAGCTGTTCCCCGACGCCGGCTACACGGCCGCCTCGACGCTCAAGAACGTCGTCGTCACGCTCGTGCACCCCGACGGCACCCGGGAGCCGCTGGTCATCGGCATCCCCGGCGACCGCGAGGTCGACGCCAAGCGGCTGGAGGCGCAGGTGGCGCCGGCCGAGGTGGAGCCGTTCACCGACTTCGAGGCGCACCCGGCGCTGGTCAAGGGCTACATCGGCCCGCAGGTGCTCGGGAAGGACAGCGAGTCGGGCATCCGCTACCTCGTCGACCCTCGGGTCGTCCCCGGCACCCGCTGGGTCACCGGCGCCAACGAGCCCGGCAGGCACGTGTTCGACCTGGTGGCCGGGCGCGACTTCTCCTGGGACGGCACCGTCGAGGCCGCCGAGGTGCTGCCCGGCGACCCCGCGCCCGACGGCTCGGGCCCGCTGGAGCTCGCCCGGGGCGTGGAGATCGGGCACATCTTCCAGCTGGGCCGCAAGTACGCCGACGCCCTGGGCCTGCAGGTGCTCGACGAGAACGGCAGGCTCGTCACGGTCACCATGGGCTCCTACGGCATCGGCGTCTCCCGCGCCGTCGCCGCGATCGCCGAGTCCACCCACGACGAGCTGGGCCTGGTCTGGCCGCGCGAGATCGCCCCGGCCGACGTGCACGTCGTCGCCACCGGCAAGGACGCCGCGGTGTTCGAGGCCGCGCAGGCGCTGTCCGACGAGCTGGTCGCCGCCGGCCTGACCGTCCTCTACGACGACCGGCCGAAGGTGTCGCCCGGGGTCAAGTTCAAGGACGCCGAGCTGCTCGGGATGCCGACCATCGTGACCGTCGGCCGCGGGCTCGCCGACGGCGTCGTCGAGCTGCGCGACCGGGCGACGGGCGAGCGGTCGGAGGTGCCGGTGGCCGACGCCGCCGCCGCGGTGCTCGCTCAGGTCCGGCCGGGGACCAGCTCGACCTCGTAGCCGTCGGCGTCCTCGAGGTAGGCCGCCCGGTGCCGCGGGCCGCCGGCGAACGGGTGGCGGTCGGCGAACAGCAGCCGCCACCCGTGCGCCGGCGCCGCGGCCACCAGCGCGTCGACGTCGTCGGCGGTGCCGGCCCAGAACGCGAGGTGGTTGAGGCCTGGCCGGCGGCGCTCGTGGGTGTCCGCGGCGAGGTCCGGCGACCGCTCGACGACGACGTAGACGTCGCCGAGCCGCCAGGACCGGCCGTGCTCCCACGACTGGTACGGCTGCGCGCCCAGCGCGGTCAGCAGCCAGCCCCACGAGCGCTCGGCGCGGGCCAGGTCGGGCACCCACAGCTCGACGTGGTGGAGCAGACCCCGGCTGGTCATGGCACGCCTCCCGGCATCTGGCATCATGGTCGGTCGAACACGGCGGTGCGCGGCCCTCTCACCGACGCCGGCCGTGTCCCTGGCTCCGCCCCGGCGTAACCCCACGCGTCCGTCCGGCGAGCACCGACGAACAGCGTTCGAGGAGATTCCGAGCCACCGTGGCCACCAAGATCAAGCTCATGCGTCTGGGCAAGATGCGTGCTCCGTACTACCGCATCGTCGTCGCCGACTCGCGCACCAAGCGCGAGGGCCGCGTCATCGAGACGATCGGCAAGTACCACCCGAAGGAGGAGCCCTCCTTCATCGAGGTCGACAGCGAGCGCGCGCAGTACTGGCTGGGCGTCGGCGCGCAGCCGACCGAGCCGGTCGCGGCCATCCTCCGCGTCACCGGTGACTGGCAGAAGTTCAAGGGCGAGCCGGCCCCGCCGCCCATGAAGGTCGCCGCCCCCAAGCCCGACCGCAAGGCCCTCTACGAGGAGGCCGTCCGCAGCGCCGGCGAGGAGCCGGCCGCCGGTGCGACCACCCCGAGGAAGAAGGCCGCTCCCAAGGCCGACGACGCCGCCGCCACGGTGGCCGAGGCCGCCGGTGCCGGTGGCGAGGGCCCGGCCGCCGGCGCCACCACGACGCCCGCCGAGTAAGACGTGCTCGAAGAGGCGCTCGAGCACCTGGTCAAGGGCATCGTCGACCACCCGCGCGACGTCACCGTCGACCTGGTCGGCGGCCGTCGCGGCAAGACCCTCGAGGTCCGGGTCCACCCCGACGACCTCGGCAAGGTGATCGGTCGCGGCGGGCGCACCGCCAAGGCGCTGCGCACCGTCATGACCGGCGTCGGCGGCCGCGGCCTGCGGGTCGACGTCGTCGACACCGACGGGCGCTGAGCCGCGCGGCTTGGACGCGCAGAACCCCTCCACCGACACCGTGGTGGTCGGCCGCATCGGCCGGCCCCACGGTGTCCGTGGTGAGGCCACCGTCGAGGTCCGCACCGACGACCCCGGGAAGCGCTTCCGCCCCGGCGCCGTCCTGCGCACCGTCCCCGCCGAGCGCGGTCCGCTGACCGTCGCCGGCGCCCGCTGGCACCGCGAGGTGCTGCTGCTCGCGTTCGAGGGCTACGACAGCCGCGAGACCGTCGAGACCCTCCGCGACACCCTGCTCGAGGTCCCGCTCGCCGACCTCCCGGCGCTGGAGGACCCCGACGACTTCTACGACCACCAGCTCGTCGGCCTGGCCGCCCGGCTGACCGACGGCACGCCGCTGGGCGAGGTCACCGCGGTCCGCCACGAGGGCGCGGACCTGCTGGTCGTCGACCGCGGCGAGGCCGGCGAGCTGCTGGTCCCGTTCGTCACGGCGATCGTGCCGACCGTCGACGTGCCCGGCGGGTTCGTCGTCGTCGACCCGCCCGAGGGGCTGCTCGACCTGTGACCGACCCGTACCGCATCGACGTCGTCACGATCTTCCCGGAGTACCTGGCGCCGCTCCGGCAGTCGCTGCTCGGGAAGGCCGCCGAGCGCGGCCTGGTCGCCATCGGCGTGCACGACCTGCGGCAGTGGACCGACGACGTCCACCGCACCGTCGACGACGCCCCCTACGGCGGCGGCCCCGGCATGGTCATGCGCCCCGAGCCGTGGGCGCGCGCCCTGGAGGCCGTCCGCCCGCCCGGCACCCGCCTGGTCGTGCCCACGCCCGCCGGGCGCCCGTTCACCCAGGCCGTCGCCGCCGAGTGGGCCGCCGAGCCCGGGCTGGTGTTCGCCTGCGGCCGCTACGAGGGCATCGACCAGCGGGTGGCCGAGTGGGCCGCCGCGTCCGGGCCGGTGTCGGAGGTCTCGATCGGCGACTACGTGCTGGCCGGCGGCGAGTCCGCGGTGCTGGTGATGGTCGAGGCGGTCACCCGGCTGATCCCCGGCGTCGTCGGCAACCGCGAGTCGGTGGCGTTCGACTCGCACGCCGACGGGCTGCTCGAGGGCCCCTCCTACACCCGGCCGGCGTCCTGGCGCGGGCTGGACGTCCCGCCGGTGCTGCTCTCCGGCGACCACGCCGCGATCGCCCGCTGGCGCCGCGCGGAGTCGCTGCGGCGGACCGCGACCCGGCGTCCCGACCTGCTGGCCGCGCTGCCCGAAGACGCGCTGTCACCCGCCGACCGGGCGGTCCTCGACGGTGCCTGACCGCGCCTGGGTGCGTCCCACGGCGCGGGTCGTCGTCCTCGACCCCGACGGGCGGGTGCTGCTGCTCGGCGCCCGGCTGACCGACCCCGCCGTCCCGCCCGGCGACGTGCTGTTCTGGTACACGCCCGGCGGGGGAGTGGAGGACGGCGAGACCGTCCGCGAGGCCGCCGCCCGCGAGCTGGTCGAGGAGATCGGCCTGGTCGTCGACCCCGCGGCCCTCGAGGGCCCGGTGTGGTTCCGGCGGCACGTCGGCCCGTTCGCCGGCGTGCAGATCGACTCGCGGGAGACCTTCTTCGTCCTGCGCGACGTCGTCCACGAGGTGGACGCCACCGGCCGGACCGAGCTGGAGCTGCTCGGGGAGGAGCCGCACCGGTGGTGGACCGCCGCGGAGATCGCCGCGGCGGACGTGGAGTTCGCGCCCCGCGAGCTCGCCGCGGTGCTGCCCGAGCTGCTGGCCGGGCCGTGGCGCCGGCCACCCCGCGTGGTCGACTGACCGGCCCTGGGACCAGCCCGCCCCGGCCCGAGCTCGGCAGGGTGGCGCCCGTGTGGCACAGTAGAGAGTCGCTGCAGACCGGAGGCGCCGCCGACGGGCACTCCTCCCGGAGTCGCAGCCACCTGGTCCGGAGCGTGGGGCACCCCGATGCCCGGGCCGACGACGAGCCAACGCTGAGACCGAGGAATGCTGCGATGAACACCCTGGACGTACTCGACGCCGACTCGCTGCGCGACGACATCCCCGAGTTCCGCCCCGGGGACACCGTCAAGGTGCACGTCCGCGTCGTCGAGGGCAACCGCTCGCGCATCCAGGTCTTCCAGGGCGTCGTGATCCGGCGCCAGGGCGGCGGGATCCGCGAGACCTTCACCGTCCGCAAGGTCAGCTTCGGCGTGGGCGTGGAGCGCACCTTCCCGGTGCACACCCCGGTCGTCGAGAAGATCGAGGTGCTGACCCGCGGTGACGTCCGCCGGGCCAAGCTCTACTACCTGCGTGAGCTGCGCGGCAAGGCCGCCAAGATCAAGGAGCGTCGCGAGACCGTCGCGCGCTGACCGTCCCCGGCTCCGGCCGGACGACTCCGGGCCGGTCCGACCCGGCCTGACCACGGCGGGTCCTCCGCGGCCGTACGCTGGCTCCCGATGAGCAGCGATCGGTCCGGAGGGCCCGCCGACGTCGTCCCGGGGGACGACCCCACGCCCGAGCGGCCGGACACCGGTGGCCACCGCCGCACCTGGCGGCGGCGGGACGAGCCGGAGAAGAAGAGCTCGCTGCTGCGTGAGCTGCCGGTGCTGCTGCTCGTGGCCTTCGTGCTCGCGCTGCTGGTGAAGACCTTCCTCGCACAGGCCTTCTTCATCCCCTCCGGGTCGATGGAGCAGACGCTGCACGGCTGCACCGGCTGCACCGGGGACCGCGTCCTGGTCAACAAGGTCCCGTACTGGTTCGGCGATCCCGAGCCCGGCGACATCGTCGTCTTCGAGGGGCCGGACACCTGGACGCCCGAGGTCGAGGTCTCCGAGCCCTCGAACTGGTTCACCGGCGGGCTGCTGTGGCTGGGCCGGGCCGTCGGCGTGGCGCCGCCGAGCGAGGACGACTACGTCAAGCGCGTCATCGCCGTGGGCGGCCAGACCGTGCAGTGCTGCGACGCCGAGGGCCGGGTGACCGTCGACGGCGAGCCGCTCGACGAGCCCTACATCTACGAGGACACCCCGCTGGAGTCGCGCGCCTTCGGCCCCGTCACCGTGCCCGAGGGCCGGCTGTGGGTCATGGGGGACCACCGGTCGGCCTCGGCCGACTCCCGCTCGCACGTCGGCGACCGCTACGGCGGCACCGTCGCCGTCGACGACGTGATCGGCAAGGCCGCGCTGATCGTCTGGCCGGTGTCCCGGTTCGGCACGCTGGACTCCCCGGACATCCAGGGCACGGAGGCGGCCGCCGCCGCGGGCGCGGTCGGCCAGGTGCTCCCGCTGGGTGCGGGCCTCGCCGGCGCGCTGCCGGTCGCGGCGTGGAACCGCCGGCGCCGGCTGCGCCGCCCGCCCCCGGGCTGACCTCCACCCGCCTCCCGACGGCGCCGTCCCTCCCCGAGGGACGGCGCCGTCGTCTTTCGTGCACCATTCCCGCAAACGGCGTCCCCATGTCGACAAATGCGGAACGGTCACCTCTCCGGTTTCTCGTGTGACGGGAGCTACCAATACCGGGTGCGGAAAAAATCCCCAGGAAGTGTTCAAGGACCGCGCCATTCATCCCGATGGAGTAGTCGAGAGCAACCCGGTCCACCGAAATGGAGAAAGTCGTGTCCGCACCCCTGGCGAGCGCTGCCCGAGGCGTCACCCGCGTGCTCCTCCTCGCCGACGCCCCCGTCCTGCGGCGCGGCCTGGTCAGCATGATCAACGAGACCGCCGGCATGCAGTCGGTGGGCACCCCCGGCGAGCTGCGCCGCGCCCTCACCCTCGTCGAGACCGCCCGGCCCGACGCCGTGGTCGTCGAGATGGGCGCCGGCCGCGCCGCCACCCTCAACGTCGTCCGCGACCTGCGCCGCCGCTTCCCGCGGGTCGCCGTCGTCGCCCTCGCGACCTCGGAGGACCCGGCCGTGGTCAACGAGGCCGTCGCCGCCGGTGTCCGCGGCTACCTGATGCTCAACACCTCGCCGACCCTGCTCGGCTGGGCGATCCTGGCCGCCCGCGCCGGCCGGACCGTCGTCGACCCGCAGATCCGCCGCGTCGAGCCCGCCGCCGCCCCGGTCGGCAAGCCGCTGACCCCCGAGGTGCCGCTCACCCGGCGCGAGCAGGACGTCCTCGACGAGCTGCTGCAGGGCCAGTCCAACCGGCAGATCGGCCGCAACCTGTTCATCAGCGAGGACACCGTCAAGTCGCACGTGAAGGCGATCCTGCGCAAGCTCGGCGCCCGCGACCGCGCGCACGCCGTCTCGCTGGTCCTGTCCTCCCGCTCCTCCGGCACCTGCACCTGCGGCGCCCACGCGCTGACCGCCCCCGCCCCGGCTCCGGCCGAGGTCTGATCCCGGCGCCCGGGCCCGGCAGCACCGCGCCGGGTCCGGCGCCCCCGGCCGGCCGTCCGCCTCCTCGGCGGCCGGACCGGGACGACGGGCCGGCCCCCTCTGACCCCGGGGGCCGGCCCGCCGCCGTCTGCGCGCCGGCCCGTCCTGCCGTCCCGGGGGCGGGTCGTGTCCCCGGGGCGTCGTAGTGTCGGACGGCGATGGCAGGCCGTCCTCCCCCCGCTCACCGGGCCGCCGCGACGCCGGTCCACCGCACCCGCCGTACGGACCCCGCCGGCGACCCGGGCCGCGACGACTCGCTCTGGGACATGGAGCGGTCGCTGCGCCGGCGCGGCTTCTCCGCCGTCGCCGGCGCCGACGAGGCCGGCCGCGGCGCGTGCGCCGGGCCGCTGGTCGCCGCCGCGTGCGTGCTCCCCGCCGGCCGCCGCGGACGGGTCCCCGGGCTGGCCGACTCCAAGCTCCTGACCGCCGCGGCGCGGGAGCGGGTCTACGCCGAGGTCGTCGACCGCGCGCTGTCCTGGTCGGTCGTGGTCGTCCCGGTCGCCGACCTCGACGCGCGCGGCATGCACGTCACCAACCTCGAGGCGCTGCGCCGCGCGGTCAGCGCGCTGGACCCGCCGGCGGACTACGTGCTCACCGACGGGTTCTCCGTGCCCGGCCTCGGGGTGCCGGCCCTGGCCGTGTGGAAGGGCGACCGGGTCGCCGCCTGCGTGGCCGCGGCGTCGGTGCTGGCCAAGGTGACCCGGGACCGGATCATGCTCGACGTGCACGAGCGCTTCCCCGAGTACGACTTCGCGGTGCACAAGGGCTACACGACCGAGGCGCACACCGCCGCGCTGGAGCGTCACGGGCCCTGTCCCGAGCACCGGTCGCGCTTCGTCAACGTCGTCCGCGCCCGCGACGCGCGCGCCGTCCGGGAACTCCAGCTCACCGCTGCCGGCGGCATGGTCGATGATGGGGGCATGCGCACGATCTCCGGAGAGCCGCGATGAGCACCGAGGACCTGGAGAAGTACGAGACCGAGATGGAGCTGCAGCTCTATCGCGAGTACCGGGACATCGTCCGGCAGTTCACCTACGTGGTGGAGACCGAGCGGCGCTTCTACCTGGCCAACGCCGTCGACCTGCAGGTCCGCGAGGCCGGCGGCGAGGTGTTCTTCGAGCTCAAGCTCTCCGACGCCTGGGTCTGGGACATGTACCGGCCGGCGCGGTTCGTCCGCAACGTGCGGGTGCTGACGTTCAAGGACGTCAACGTCGAGGAGCTGGACAAGCCCGACCTCGAGCTGCCCGACGGGCCCCGCATCACCTGATCGCATCCGCACGCCCGGGAGACTGACCGCCCGGGCCGGCGGGACCGCCCGCGCCGTCCACAGCCCGGGCCGCCGTCCACAGACCGCCGTGCCGGACCGTGCCGGGCGCCCGCCCGGGTCACGGTCGGCGGGTGTCCACGAGAACCGAACTCGGCAGCCGCGGGGAGACCATCGCCGCGGCCTACCTCACCGATGCCGGGCTGGCCGTCCTCGACCGCAACTGGCGGTGCCGCGACGGCGAGCTCGACATCGTCGCCCGCGAGGGCGCGGCCATCGTCTTCTGCGAGGTCAAGACCCGCCGGGCCACCGGCTTCGGCCACCCCGTCGAGGCGGTGACCGCGGCCAAGCAGCGGCGGCTGCGCACGCTGGCCCAGCGGTGGCTGGCCGCCCACGACGAGCACGCGCCCGACCTGCGCTTCGACGTCGTCGGCGTGCTGGTGCGCCCAGCCGCGCCGGCGCTGGTCACCCACCTGCGCGGGGCGTTCTCGTGACGCTCGCCCGCACCTGGTCGGTCGGGCTGGCCGGGGTGTCCGGTGCGATGGTCGAGGTCGAGGTGGACATGTCCGCCGGCGTCCCCGGCGTGGCGCTCGTCGGCCTGCCCGACGCCGTGGTGCGCCAGTCGGTCGACCGCGTCCGGGCGGCCGTGGTCAACACCGGGGCGTCCTGGCCGATGCGCCGGATCACCATCGGGCTGTCGCCGGCGTCGATGCCCAAGCAGGGCAGCGGCTTCGACCTCGCGCTGGCCGCCGCCGTGCTCGCCGCGGCCGGCACGTTCCCGTCCGACGCCGCCGACGGGCTGGTGCTGCTCGGCGAGCTCGGGCTCGACGGCTCGGTGCGCGCGGTGCGCGGCGTCCTGCCCGCCGTGCTGGCCGCCGCCCGGGCCGGGCACGGCACCGTCGTCGTCCCGGCCGGCAACGCGGAGGAGGCGGCGCTGGTCGACGGCGTCGACGTCCTCGCCGCACGCACCCTCGGCGACCTGGTGGCCCACCTGTCCGGGCGCGCCCGGCTGGCGCCGCACGCCCGCGGGCCGCTGCCCCCGCCGGCACCGGCGCCGGACCTCGGCGACGTCGTCGGCCAGGCCGCGGGCCGGCGCGCGGTGGAGGTGGCCGCGGCCGGCGGGCACCACCTGCTCCTCACCGGGCCGCCGGGGGCGGGGAAGACGATGCTCGCGGAGCGGCTGCCCGGCCTGCTGCCCGTCCTCGACGAGCGGGCCGCGCTCGAGGTCACCGCCATCCACTCGGTCGCCGGCACGCTGCCTCCGGACGCGCCGCTGCTCAGCCGGCCGCCGTTCGAGGCGCCGCACCACTCGGCCACGATGGCCGCCCTCGTCGGCGGCGGGTCGGGCGCCATCCGTCCCGGCGCGCTGTGCCGCGCCCACCGCGGCGTGCTGTTCCTGGACGAGGCGCCGGAGTTCGCCCGGGCGACGCTGGACACGCTGCGCCAGCCCCTCGAGCGCGGCCAGGTCACGATCAGCCGGGCCGCCGGGTCGGCGACCTTCCCGTGCCGCGCCCAGCTGGTGCTCGCCGCCAACCCGTGCCCGTGCGCCAGCGCGGCCGGTGACTCCGTCTGCACCTGCAGCCCGCTGGAGCGCCGCCGGTACCGGTCCCGGCTGTCCGGCCCGCTGCTGGACCGCATCGACCTGCGCATCGAGCTGCCGCCGGTCACCCGCGCCGCCTGGCTGGACACCCGTGCGGCCCCCGAGCCGACCGCCGAGGTGGCGGCCCGCGTCGCCGCCGCCCGCGGAGCCGCCGCCGCCCGGCTGCGCGGCACCGGCCTGCTGCTCAACAGCCACGTGCCCGGGCGGCTGCTGCGGGAGCGCTGGGCGGTGCCGCGGCCGGCGCTGGCGCTGGCCGAGCGCGCGCTGGACCGCGGCCTGCTGTCGGTGCGCGGGCTGGACCGCGTGCTGCGGGTGTCCTGGACGCTGGCCGACCTCGCCGGTCGGGCGGTCCCCGACGGCGGCGACGTGGCCGAGGCGCTGGGCATGCGGCTGCAGCGGGTGGCGGCGTGACCGACCCGGCCCTCGAGGAGGACCTCGAGGACGCGCTCGCCGGCCCGGCCGCGGTCGACGGGGTGGCC
Organism: Geodermatophilus sp. SYSU D00663; assembly: GCF_054050655.1. Taxonomy (NCBI): domain Bacteria; kingdom Bacillati; phylum Actinomycetota; class Actinomycetes; order Geodermatophilales; family Geodermatophilaceae; genus Geodermatophilus; species Geodermatophilus sp. SYSU D00663. The sequence goes on from NZ_JBJGZT010000011.1 coordinate 145,033, forward strand.
GTCCCGGGCATCCGGCGCGCCCGCGCCTGGCTGACCCGCGCCGCGGAGCCGGGCTCGGTGGCCCTGTGGCGGTGGGTCGACGACGTCGGCCCGGTCGCGGCGGTGCGCGCCCTGCGGGCCGGGACGGCGCCCGAGCGGGCCCGCGCCCTGGTCGGCGTGCGCGCCGAGCAGGACGCCAGCCTCGCCGACCTCCGCCGGGCGGAGCGGTGCGGGGCCCGGCTGGTGGTCCCCGAGGACGACGAGTGGCCCGCGCTGCCGCTGCACGCGCTGACCGTCGCCGCGCACACCGATGGCGACGGCGAGGGCCGGCGCGACCGGACCACCGCGCTCGTGCCGCCGGTCGCCCTGTGGGTGCGCGGGGACCCGCCGCTCGGGCCGACCGTCGACCGCTCCGTGGCCGTCGTCGGCGCGCGGGCGTCCACGGCCTACGGCGAGCACGTGGCCGCCGACCTCGGCGCGCAACTGGGGGAGCGCGGCTGGACGGTCGTCTCCGGCGGCGCCTACGGCATCGACGTCGCCGCCCACCGCGGCGCCCTGGCCGCGGGTGCCCCCACCGTGGTGGTGCTCGCCTGCGGGGTCGACCGGGCCTACCCGGCCGCCCACTCCGCGGTGTTCGAGCGCATCGTCAGCGGCGGCGGCCTGCTGGTCAGCGAGTGGCCGCCGGGCGCGGCTCCGCACCGGCACCGCTTCCTCGTCCGCAACCGGATCATCGCCGGGCTCACCCGCGGCACCGTGGTGGTCGAGGCCGCGGCCCGCTCCGGCGCGCAGGCCACCGCCCGGCGCGCCCGCGCGCTGGGCAAGGAGGTGCTCGTCGTGCCCGGCCCCGTGACGAGCGCGATGTCGGTCGGCTGCCACGAGCTGCTGCGGGAGCAGGAGTCCGGCGCGCGGCTGGTCAGCAACGCCGCGCAGGTCGTCGAGGCGGTCGGCAGCCTCGGGGACGACCTGGCCGCTCCGGAGCGACGGCCCACGTTCCCCCGCGACGGCCTGTCCGACCTGGCCCGCCGGGTGCTCGACGCCTGCCCGGTGCGGACCGGCGTGAGCGCCGAGCGGCTGGCCGCGGTCGCCGGCTGCGACCCGCTGGAGGCCATGCGGGTGCTGCCCGGCCTCGAGGTCGCCGACCTCGTGCAGTGGACCGGAACCGGCTGGCGGCTGGCCCCACCGCCGCGCACGGGACGCGGCGGGTGACCCGGCGGCCGGTCCCCGGGGGCTCGCCTCCCGGGCGCTGAGGGGCCGGCCCGCCCGCACCGGTCGTGGGCGACCGGACGGCGCGGCGGCTTGACCCACGGACGGTGCCGTCGGACGGTCGGAGAGTGACCGCCCGGACCGCTGACGCCCGCGCCGCGCTGCCGCCGGCGCTCGCGGCCGCGCTCGAGGGCTACGAGGACGCGCTGCGGCACGAGCGGGACCTGTCCGAGCACACCGTCCGCGGCTACGTCACCGACGCCGTCTGGCTGCTCGACCACCTCGCCCGCCGCGGCGGCACGCGGGTCGACGAGCTGGACCTCGCCGCGCTGCGCAGCTGGCTGGCCCAGGGCCGCACGCGCGGTGCCAGCCGCGCGACCACCGCCCGCCGCGCCGCCGCCGCCCGCTCGTTCACCGCCTGGCTGCGCCGCTCGGGGCACACCCCCGAGGACGTCGGCCTGCGGCTGGTCAGCCCCAAGGCGCACCGGACGCTGCCCGACGTGCTCGCCCCCGACCAGGCCCGCGCCGTCGTCGAGTCCACCGCCGGCGCCGACGACCCCGTGGGCCTGCGCGACGCCGTCGTCCTCGAGCTGCTGTACGCCAGCGGCATCCGGGTCAGCGAGCTGGTCGGCCTCGACGTCGACGACGTCGACCGCGGCCGCCGGCTGCTGCGGGTCCTCGGCAAGGGCCGCAAGGAGCGCAGCGTGCCCTACGGCGCACCGGCCGAGCGGGCGCTCGACGCCTGGCTGACCCGGGGCCGCCCGGCGCTGGCCACCTCCGACTCCGGCCCGGCGCTGCTGCTCGGCCGGCGCGGGCGGCGGCTGGACCCGCGCGAGGCCCGCCGGACCGTGCACGCCGCGGTGGCCCGCGCGCCGGGCGCGCCCGACGTCGGCCCGCACGGGCTGCGGCACTCCGCGGCCACCCACGTCCTGGAGGGCGGCGCCGACCTGCGCTCCGTCCAGGAGCTGCTCGGCCACGCTAGCCTCGCGACGACGCAGATCTACACGCACGTGACCGTCGAGCGGCTGCGTGCGGTGCACGCCCAGGCACACCCGCGGGCCTGAGCCGAGCGCCCACCCGAACGACCGTCCCCGGGTCCGGCAGGACCCCAGCCACCACGAAGCGGGAGACCCGACGTGCCCGAGGCCACCATCCACCGGATCGGCGGCGAGTCCGAGGAGGACGCCGACGCCGCGCTGGCCGAGCTGTGGGCGCAGTACGTCGCCGACCGCGCCCCCGAGCTGCGCGACCGGCTGATCCTGCACTACGCGCCGCTGGTCAAGTACGTCGCCGGCCGGGTCGGCAGCGGCCTGCCGGCGCACGTCGAGCAGGCCGACCTGGTCTCCTACGGCACCTTCGGGCTCATCGACGCGATCACCCGCTACCAGCCCTCGCGCGAGGTCAAGTTCGAGAGCTACGCGATGTCCCGCATCCGCGGCGCGATCATCGACGAGCTGCGCAGCACCGACTGGATCCCGCGGTCGGTGCGGATGCGCGCCCGGCAGTTCGAGCGGACGGTCGCCACGCTGGAGAACCAGCTCCAGCGCAGCCCGACCGACGAGGAGATCGCCGCGGCGATGGAGATGGACGTCGAGGACGTGCGCAAGTTCCTCGGCCAGCTCTCCCTGGTCAACGTCGTCGCCCTCGACGAGCTGCTCACCGACGACGACGGCGGCGCGCCCCGGCTGGTCGACACGCTGCAGGACGCCAACGCCCTCGACCCGCAGGCGATGGCCGAGCACGGCGAGGCCCGCCAGCTGCTCGCCCGCGCCGTCGAGCAGCTGCCCGAGCGGGAGAAGGTCGTCGTCAGCCTCTACTACTTCGAGGGCCTGACGCTGGCCGACATCGGCCGCGTCCTCGGCGTCACCGAGAGCCGCATCTGCCAGCTGCACACCAAGGCCGTGCTGCACCTGCGCACCAAGCTCGCCGACATCGCCTGAGCCGCCGGTGGTGCTCGAGCACGCGCTCCTCCCGGTCCGCCCCGGCCGGGAGGAGGAGTTCGAGGCGGCCTTCGGGCGCGCGCGGCCGCTCGTCGAGGCGTCTCCGGGGTTCCGCTCCCTGCGGCTGTCCCGCTGCCTCGAGCGCCCGGGGACCTACCTGCTGCTGGTCGAGTGGGACCGGCTGGAGGACCACACCGAGGGGTTCCGGGGCTCGGTCGGCTACCGGGAGTGGAAGGCGCTGCTGCACTCCTTCTACGACCCGTTCCCGGTGGTCGAGCACTTCACCGACGTGGTGGCGACCGGGGATCAGGCCGCGACGCGGCGCCGCAGCGCGGCCTCGATCGGCCCGGACAGGAACAGCAGGAACATCGCCCAGTAGTGCACGCCCGGCAGCAGCGTGCCGGCCAGGAGGGCGACGAGGAACAGCCCGCTGGCGACCAGTGACGGCCACGGGGGTCCGACCGGGGCGGCGGCGTCGCGGCGCAGGGCGGGGCGCCGCCACAGCAGCAGGCTGATCGCCGTGAGGCAGAACGAGCTCAGCGTGATGGTGCCGATGTAGAGCGCCACCGCGGGCCGGTCGGTGCCGTAGCGGGCCGACACCTGGGTGGCGAAGGGCAGCAGGACGATCGTCAGGATCCACAGCAGGTTGGCGGTGAGGAACGCCTGGTCGTAGGACCCCACGGTCTCGACCACCCGGTGGTGGACCAGCCAGAGCCGCGCGATCACGACGAAGCTGAGGAAGAACGCGCCGATCTGTGACGACTCGTCGGCCAGCAGCGTGCCGAGACCGGTCCGCGGCTCCGCGCCGTCGAGCAGCTCGGTCAGCGGCAGCACCAGCAGGGTGATGGCGATGGCGACGACCGCGTCGAGGAACGCGACGAAACGGTCGAGGCCCCGTTCGGTCTGCACCCCGCGCAGGCTAGGGGCGGCGGCCGGTCCGGCAGCGGTCCCCGCGCGTCACCCGAGCGGCAGCAGGCGCACGCGCGACGGGCGCAGCAGCGACAGCGGGTCCAGGTACACCTCGCCGCGCCGCAGACCCCAGTGGAGGCAGGCGGCGGCCGGGCAGCCGGCGTGCCCGGCCGCCAGGGTCCCGAGCGGGGAGCCGCGGGCGACGCGCTGCCCGGCCGCGACGGCGGGGTCGACCGGCTCGTAGGTCGTCCGCAGCCCGTCGGCGTGGTCGACGCTCACCACCGGCCGGCCCGCCACCTGCCCGGCGAAGACGACGACGCCGTCCCCGGCCGCCACCACGACGTCACCGGCGGCGCCGGCGAGGTCCGCGCCGCGGTGCCCGGGGCCGTAGGGCGAGGGCGGGGGAGCGAACGGCCGGGTGACGACCGGCGGCCCGCCCAGCGGTGCGGTCCAGGCGGGGACGGCGGGAACGCCCGGCTCCGCGACGGCGGGCGCCGGCCCGAGCAGGGCGGCGCAGGCCAGCAGGAGCACGAGCAGCGGGCGGGCGGGCACGCCGCCGAGGCTTCCCGCCGGCGGGCCGCAGCGGGCCCCGGGCAGCGCACCTGTGGACGGCCCGGACACGGGGGAGGAGCGGTCCCGCCCGGCGCGTATGCTGTCCGGTGCGACCCGTCTGCGCGGGTCGACTCCGCGCGTCCTCCACCCGCCAGCACGGCGGGGCAGCCCCACCTCGGTCCCGGGTCCACCCGGGTCGGTGGCGCCGCGGGACGCCAGGGCGGGACACCACCCGGTGCCCGCGTCAACCGAGGAGCGCGGCCGCCGGGCGGCCGCGCGCGAGCACGAGAGGCTGCGCCCCCCATGGCAGTCGTCAGCATGAAGCAGCTGCTCGACAGCGGCGTCCACTTCGGGCACCAGACCCGTCGCTGGAACCCGAAGATGAAGCGCTTCATCTTCACCGAGCGCAACGGCATCTACATCATCGACCTGCAGCAGACGCTCGGGTACATCGACTCGGCCTACGAGTTCGTCAAGCAGACGGTCTCGCACGGCGGCACGATCCTGTTCGTCGGCACCAAGCGCCAGGCGCAGGAGGTCGTCGCCGAGCAGGCGCAGCGCGTCGGCATGCCCTACGTCAACCAGCGCTGGCTGGGCGGCATGCTCACCAACTTCTCCACCGTCCACAAGCGGCTCCAGCGGCTCAAGGAGCTCGAGGACATGGAGCAGACCGGCGTGATGGCCGGCCTGTCCAAGAAGGAGCAGCTGGGCCTGACCCGCGAGAAGGCCAAGCTCGAGCGCAGCCTCGGCGGCATCCGCGACATGCAGAAGGTGCCCAGCGCCATCTGGATCGTGGACACCAAGAAGGAGCACATCGCCGTCGGCGAGGCCCGCAAGCTGGGCATCCCGGTCGTCGCGATCCTCGACACCAACTGCGACCCCGACGAGGTCGACTACAAGATCCCGGGCAACGACGACGCGATCCGCGCCATCAACGTCCTGACCCGCGTGATCGCCGACGCCGTCGCGGACGGCCTCATGGCCCGCTCGGCCGCGCAGGCCAACGCCGGCCGCGAGGACGGCGCCGAGCAGGCCATCGGTGGCGACGAGCCGCTGCCGGACTGGGAGCGCGAGCTGCTGACCGGTGGCGCCGAGACCGCGACCGAGCAGCCCTCGGACACCTCCGCCACCGCCCCGGCCCCCACCGCCGGCGAGGCCTGAGAACTCCCGCACCGCCCGGCCGCACCGCGCGTGCGGCCGGGGGGGGGGGCGGCCCCCGGGGGGGGGGGGGGCCGCCCCCCCACCCCCCACCCCCACCCCCCCCCCCCCCCCCCCCCCAACCCCCCCCGCCCCCCCCCCCCCCCCCCCCCCCGGCCCCTACCCCCCCACCCCCGCCACCCCCACCCCC
>NZ_JBJGZT010000012.1:0-148027 GCF_054050655.1 Geodermatophilus sp. SYSU D00663
TGGGGGACGTGGGGTTGTGCTGCGGGGGACGGGGGGCGGGCTTCGGGGCCGTGACGGGGGGGGGGGCCGCCGCCCCCCCCCCCCCCCCCCCCGCCCCCCCCGGGCCGCGGCCCCCTCGCGGGCGGCCACCGGCCGGTCCGCCGCGCGGTACGCGGACGTGGGGTCGGGCGGGCCGCGGCCCCTCGCGCCGCGGCTGACCCTCCCGGGTGACCAGGGCGGGGTGCGACTGCAGGTCGCACCCCGCCCTGCCGTCGTCGTGGGGGAGGAACCCCCACCGAGGAGACGACACGTGGACGACCAGGAGACCGGCGGGCACGCGGGGCGGCGCCCGTCCCGGCCCACGCTGTGGGTGCTGGGCATCACGACCGCGCTCGTCGCACTGACCGGCCTCGCGCTGTGGGCGGCGCCCGTGGCCCCGGCCCTGCACACCGGCCCGCACGGCGGGCTGTCCCTCCCGTGGTGGGTCCTGGCCCTCGGCTTCGCGGCCACCGAGGCCACCGTGCTGCACATCCAGGTCAAGCGCGAGGCCCAGACGGTCGCCGTCAGCGAGTTCCCCCTCGTGCTCGGCCTCTTCTTCGCCGGCCCGCTCCCCCTGCTGGCCGGGCGCCTCGTGGGGTCGGCGGCGGTGCTGCTGTTCCACCGCCGGTCGGCACCGCTCAAGACCACCTTCAACCTCGCGCTCGCCGGGGCCGAGACGGGGATCGCGGTCCTCGTCTTCGGCGCCGTCGGTCACCTGGGGGAGGGGAGCCCCCTGCTGTGGCTGGCCGCGCTCCTCGCGGCCCTGCTGGCCAACGCCGTGGGCATCGTGGCCATCGGCCTGGTGATCGCCGTGTTCGAGGGCGGGCTGCGGCCCGCGGCGCTGGCCCGCGAGGCGGTGACCGGGCAGGCGGTCGCGCCGATGGTGGTGGCCGTCGCCCTCGTGGCCGTCACCAGCCTGGCGGCCGACGTCCGCAGCGCCGTCCTCCTGCTGCTGGCCGCCGCGGGGCTGCTGGCCGCCTACCGCGCCTACGCCGCCCTCAGCGACCGGCACCTCAACCTCGAGCGGCTCTACCGCTTCACCCAGGCGGTGACCAGCTCGCCCGAGATCGACGTGGTCCTGGGCAACGTCCTCGGCGAGGCACGTGAGCTGCTCAAGGCCGAGCGCGCCGAGGTGGTCTTCCCCGCCCCGGGCGGCGGGCAGGTCGCCCGCGTCCTGCTGGGGCCCTCGGGCCGGCTCTCGCGGTCGGAGGAGCCACGGACACCCGTGGACGAGTGGCTGCTGCAGGCGGTGGTCGGCGGCGACGAGGCCCAGCTCCTGCCGCGGACGACCCGGCACACCCCGGCGCGCGCATGGCTGGCCGCCCGCGCCGCCCACGAGGCGATCGCCGTTCCCCTGCGCGGCGGGGCCGGCACGGTCGGCGTCCTCGTCGTCACCGACCGGCTCGGCGACGTGCGGACCTTCGACGAGTCGGACGTGCTGCTCCTCGAGACCGTCGCCAACCACGCCAGCGTCGCGCTGCAGAACGGCGAGCTGGTCGACAGGCTCCGGCACGACGCCCTGCACGACGCCCTCACCGGACTCCCCAACCGCGCGTTCCTGCAGCGCCGGCTCGCCCCCGCGCTCGACGACGTCCGTGACGGCCGCTCCGCCGGCGCGGTGGTGATGATCCTCGACCTCGACGGCTTCAAGGAGGTCAACGACACGCTCGGCCACCAGCAGGGCGACGCCCTCCTGGTCGAGGTGGCCGCCCGGCTGGTGTCCGCGGTCGGCGAGGCGGGCACGGTCACCCGGCTGGGCGGCGACGAGTTCGCCGTCCTGGTGACCGACACCGCCGACGAGGACCGTGCCGTCCGGCTCGGCCGGCGGCTGCTGCGGGCCCTCGAGCAGCCCGTGGCCCTCGACGGCCTCGAGGTCGAGGTCGGTGGGTCGCTGGGCATCGCCCTGGCGCCGGCACACGCCACCGACCCCGCCGGCCTGCTCAAGCGGGCCGACGTCGCGATGTACGACGCCAAGGGCACCGCACGCGGCCTGCGCGTCTACGCGCCCGACCTGGACACCGGCGACCCGCGCCGGCTCGCGCTGGTCTCGGAGCTGCGCACCGCACTGGCGACCGGCGGCATCGAGGTGCACGTGCAACCGCAGGCGCGGACGACCACCGGCGAGGTCGTCAGCGTCGAGGCGCTCGTCCGCTGGGACCACCCGGAGACGGGGCGGATCTCCCCGGAGGAGTTCGTGCCGATCGCCGAGCGCACGGGTCTGATCGGCGCGCTGACCACCCGCGTCCTCGACCGGTCGCTGGCCGCCTGCGCGGCCTGGCGGGCCGCGGGCCACGACCTCGGCATCGCGGTCAACCTGTCCGCGCGCAGCCTGCACGACGCCGACCTCGTCGACGAGGTCGCCCGGCTGCTCGCGCGGTACGGCGTGCCCGCGGGGCGGCTCACCCTGGAGGTGACGGAGGGCTCGGTCATGGCCGATCCCGCCCGTGCCATCGCGCTGCTGCACCAGTTGCGCGACCTGGGGGTGCGGCTGTCGGTCGACGACTTCGGCACCGGGTACTCCTCGCTCTCCTACCTCAAGCGGCTCCCCGTGCACGAGGTGAAGATCGACCGCAGCTTCGTGACGGGACTGCAGAACGGCTCCGAGGACGTGGCGATCGTCCGCGCCGTCACCGATCTCGGGCGGCACCTGGGGCTGGAGGTGGTGGCCGAGGGTGTGGAGGACGCCGCCACCTGGGAGCTGCTGCGCGAGATGGGCTGTGACCTGGTCCAGGGCTGGCACCTGAGCCGGCCCATGCCCGCCGCCGAGCTGCTGCCCTGGCTGCGGCTCCGGCCCGTCGCTCCGGCGGTGCTCCGCGCCGTCTGACCCGCCGGGGGCCCGTCCAGCGCTCAGCGGCCGCGGGGTGCGGCGCGCACGTGCACGCGCTCGCCCTGCGGGCCGAAGAGGGCGAGCACCTCGGTGGGCCGGTCGTCGGCGTTGCCCAGCCAGTGCGGCGTGCGCGTGTCGAACTCGGCCGCCTCACCGGCGGAGAGGACGACGTCGGTGTCGCCGAGCAGCAGCCGCAGCCGGCCCGACAGCACGTAGACCCACTCCCACCCCTCGTGCGAGCGCTGCTCGCCCGGCTCCCCGCCCCGGCGCGGCGGCAGCACCAGCTTGTAGGCCTGCAGGCCGCCGGGGCGGCGGGTGAGCGGGATGAACGTGGCGCCGTGCCGGGTGATCGGCTTCAGCCGCACCCGGGGGTCGCCGGTCTCGGGGGCGTCGACCAGCTCGTCGAGCGGCACCTGGTGGGCGCGGGCCAGCGGCAGCAGCAGCTCCAGGGTGGGCCGGCGCTGCCCCGACTCCAGCCGGGACAGCGTGGACACCGAGATGCCGGTGTCCTCGGACAGCTGGGTCAGCGTCGCGCCGCGCTGCCGGCGCAGGTCGCGCAGCCGCGGGCCCACCGCGTCGAGGACGGCGTCGAGGTCCGCGTCGGGATCGGTCACGTTGCCAGTATGGCAAAGGGGTTTGCCTGATCCGCGACGGCGGGTGCACCGTGGGCGGCATGGACGAGACGTACGACGTGGTGGTCATCGGCGGGGGAGCGGCGGGCCTGTCCGGCGCCCTCGCCCTGGGGCGGGCGCGGCGCTCGGTCGCCGTCGTCGACGAGGGGACGCCGCGCAACGCGCCGGCGCACGAGATGCACAACTACCTGGGCCGCGACGGCACGCCCCCGGCCGACCTGCTCGCCGCCGGGCGGGCCGAGGTGGCGGGCTACGGCGGGGTGCTGGTCGACGGCACGGTCACCGCGGTCGGCGGGGCGGCCGGCGCCTTCACCGTGGAGCTCGCCTCCGGGCGGGTCCTCGGCGCGCGGCGGCTGCTGGTCACCACCGGCCTGACCGACGAGCTGCCCGACATCCCGGGGGTGCGCGAGCTCTGGGGCACCGACGTCCTGCACTGTCCCTACTGCCACGGCTGGGAGGTGCGCGACCGAGCGGTCGGGGTGGTCGCCACCGGCCCGATGTCGCTGCACCAGGCCCAAATGTGGCGGCAGTGGAGCGCCGACGTCGTGTTCTTCCTGCACACCGCGCCCGAGCCGGACGACGCCACCGCCGAGGCGCTGGCCGCGCGCGGCGTCCGCGTGGTGCGCGGCGAGGTCGCGGCGCTGGAGACCGAGGGCGGCCGGCTCACCGGCGTCCGGCTGGCCGGCGGCGAGGTGGTGCCGCGCGCCGCCGTCGTCGTGGCCCCGCGGTTCACCGCCCGCTCGGCCGTGCTTGCCGGGCTGGGGCTGGAGACCCAGCCGTTCCGGATGGGAGAGGCGGTCGTCGGCTCGCACGTGCCGGTCGACGCCCGCGGCGCCACCGCGGTGCCCGGCGTGTGGGCGGCCGGCAACGTCGCGGACCCGAGCGCCCAGGTGATCGGCGCCGCGGCGGCCGGGCTGGGGGCCGGCGCGCAGATCAACGCGGACCTGGTCGCCGAGGACACCCGGGCCGCCGTCGACGTCATCCGGGCGATGAGCGACCCGGAGTACGGCGCGCAGTGGTGGGAGGAGCGCTACCGCACGCACGACTCCGGCGTGTGGAGCGGCCGGGTCAACGACGTCCTGGCCACCGAGGCCGCCGACCTGCCGCCGGGCCGCGCGCTGGACGCCGGTGCCGGCGAGGGCGGCGACGCCGTCTGGCTGGCCCGCCGCGGCTGGACGGTGACCGCGCTCGACCTCTCCCGCACCGCGCTCGACCGGGCGGCCGCGGCGGCCGAGGCGGCCGGGGTGTCGCTCGAGACCCGCGAGGTCGACGTCTCCTCGTGGCAGCCCGGCGAGGAGCGGTGGGACCTGGTGACCGCCTCGTTCCTGCACTTCCCGCCCGGCACCCGCGACGCCGTGCTCCGGACGCTGGCGTCGGCGGTGGCGCCCGGCGGCACGCTGCTGGTGACCATGCACGACGGCAGCGACGTCGCCTACGGCATCCAGCGGCCGGGCCTGCCCGACTGGTACGCCACCGGCGGGCAGATGGCCGCGGTGCTCGACCCCGGCGACTGGGAGGTCCAGGTGGCCGAGGCGCGGCCGCGCGCGGCGCGCGGGCACGAGCACGGATCGGCGCACGCCGCCGACGCGGTGCTGCGGGCGCGACGCCGTCAGCCGGTGACGTCGTCCTCGCTCGTGTAGAGCAGCCGCAGCCGGGCCGGCGGGGTGAACGGCCGCCAGCCGTCGCGGGTCTGGGCCAGGCGGTCGGCCACCAGCCACAGCACCGCCGGGTCGTGGCCCATGCCGAGGTGGCTGGCGTGCACGCCGACGTTCTCCGCGCGCGGCCCGGGCGTCTGCCGGCAGGCCCGCCAGTCGACGACGCCGTCCCAGCGCGAGTACACCGCGGTGCTCGGGACCGGCAGGCCGCCGGTGAGGCCGCCCCGGCCGCGCGGCACCGCGTGCAGGTGGCGGTAGCGGGCGTAGGCGCGGGCGCCGGGGCTGTCGTCGGGCGGGCCGCCGGCCAGCCCGAACGGCGAGCCGAGGCTGATCACCTGGCGGACCAGGCGCGGCACGCGCAGCGCCAGCCGCCGGGCGTAGATGCCGCCCAGGCTCTGCCCGACGATGCTCACCGGGCCGGCGTGCTGGTCGGCCAGCCGCTGCACCAGCCGGGGCAGCTCGTCGGTGATCTCCTTGGTGGGGCCGCGGTTGCGGCCGAGCTCCCAGCCGACCACCGGGTAGCCCAGGCCGCGCAGCCAGCGGCGCAGCGTCGCGGTGGAGACGTCGGAGGCCATCAGGCCGGGCAGCACGAGCACCCCGTGCGGCTCGCCGCGGGGTGCGCCGCGCAGCAGGGGGTAGGTCAGCGCGAGCGCGCCGGCGCTGGCCGCCGCCCGCACGGGCTCGGTGGCGGCGAGCAGGCGGCGGCGGGCTTCCGGGCTGTTGGGGGCGTCGGTCACGGTCGTCCCTCCGACGGCGGTGGCGGGTCTGCGACACCGCTACCCGGCCGGGCGCCCGGGACTCGCCTTCCGCGCGCGAAAGGCGGGTCCCGGGCGCGGGGTCAGCGCTCCTGCAGGTAGGCCGCCGCGGTGGCGCGCAGCCGCTCGTGCACGCCGTCGGCGGCGACCGCGCCGGGCAGGTACCGCTTCGCCAGCTTGGCCACCATCGTGTAGTTGGTGTCGACGACGTTGCCCGCCGGCGCCAGCCCCGCCTGGCTGACCAGCTGCAGGGCGTCGAGCTCGTCCCAGCCGGCGAGCTCGGCCGCCCAGGTCACCAGGTCGTGCTGGCTGATCCGGTAGGCGTCCTCCAGCGGCCGGACCGACCCGGTCGACATGAGGAACTCGTCGGTCTCCAGCCGCGGCCAGGCGGGCCCGCCGCCCTTGACCAGGTCGACGACGACGACCGTGCGCATCGCCGACTCGACCGCGGTGCCGCAGACCTCGCCCTCGCCCTGCCGGCAGTGCCCGTCGCCGAGGGAGAGCATCCCGCCGGGCACGTTGACGCCGAAGTAGACGGTCGTGCCGGCCCGCACCTCGGGGGTGTCCATGTTCCCGCCGTGCGCGCCGGGCGTGATGCTGGCGAACACCTCGCCCGCGGCCGGCGCGACGCCGATCGTGCCGTGCATCGGGTCGAGCGGGAGCTCCACCTCCGGCCCGCCGCGGCGGGGGCGGAACAGGCAGGTGCCCCGCTCGCGGTCGACCTCGTAGAGCCAGACCAGCTCCTCGAGCGGCTCGTGCAGCATCGCCGTCGAGTGGGTGGTGGTCAGCGCGCCGAAGTGCGGGAACGTGCTGGACACCGCCCAGTCGCGCGCCGGCGCGACGTCGACCAGGTGCACCGCCAGGGTGTCCCCGGGCTCGGCCCCCTCGACCGCGATCGGCCCGCTCACCGGGTTGAGGAAGGGGAAGTGGCACACCTGGCTCGGCAGGTCCTCGACGCTGCGCACCTTGCCGCCGTAGCAGTCCTCGGTGGTCAGCTCGACCACCGTGCCCGGCGCCACGGTGAGCAGCGGCTCACCGCCGCCGAAGGAGTAGCGCAGCTGGTCGGGGGTCGGCTCCAGGGAGACGATCTCGAGGGACGCCGTCACAGTCTCTCCTCCGCTCGGATCTCGGGCCTCCGGCCCGTGGCGATCAGGACGATCATCAGCACCACGCCGATGGCCAGCCACACGAAGCCGAGCTCCTGGGCGGCGACCTGGGCGTTGTAGACGACGTAGGCCAGGATGCCGAACCCGAGGACCGGCACCGCCAGGTGCAGCCACCAGTTGCGGCTCTTGAGGCGACCGACGAAGTGCACGACCACGGCGACGTGCAGCAGCAGGAAGGCCGACAGCGCGCCGAAGTTGACCAGGGTGGACAGCAGCGTGATGCCGTCCTCGCGCTGCTCCATGTACAGGCCGAGCACGAGGGAGACGGCCGCGACGAGGAGGGTGGCGTTGACCGGCACGCGGCGGGTCGGGTGCACCTTGCGCAGGAAGCCGGGCAGCTGGCGGTCACGCGCCATCGCGAACAGCAGCCGCGAGGTGGCCGCCTGGGCCACCAGCGAGTTGGCGAAACCCCAGGCGATCGCCGTCGCCACGGCGGTCAGGGTGCCCAGCCAGGCGCCGCCGGCCACCTCCGCGGCGTCGTAGAACGCGGTGCCCGCGGCGTCGCCCTCGGCGATGAGGGTGTCGGGGTCGGGCACCAGCAGCGCGGCGACCCAGGTCTGGACGATGAACAGCGTCCCGGCCAGCGCGAGCGCGGCGATCATCGCCTTGCCGATCGAGCGGGCCGAGTCGCGGTTCTCCTCCGCGAGGGTGGAGATGCCGTCGAAGCCGAGGAAGCTCAGCACCGCGATCGACACCGCGCCGAAGACCAGCTCCAGCGAGAACGTGTCGCTGTTGTAGATCGGCGTGAAGTCGAAGCCGCGGCCCTCGCCGGAGGCCAGCGCGACGACGCCGATGACCAGGAAGATCGCGAGCACGATCAGCTCGGCCACCAGCATGATCTTGTTGACCCGCGCGGTGAACTCGATGCCGAAGTAGTTGACGGCGGTGTTGAGGACGACGAAGCCGATCAGCCAGACCCACACCGGGATCGACGTGACGATCGAGTTCATGGCGATCGCGGCGATGAGGTAGAGCAGCGCCGGGACCAGCACGTAGTCGAGCAGGATCATCCAGCCGGCGATGAAGCCGACCGGCTGGGCGATGCCGCGGCCGGCGTAGGTGTAGACCGAGCCGGCCATCGGGAACGCCCGGGACATCTGCGAGTACGACGCCGCGGTGAAGGCCATCGCCAGCCCGCCGATCGCGTAGGCGAGGGCGACCATGCCGCCGGAGCCCTGGAAGACGCTGCCGAAGATGCCGAACGGCGCGATCGGCACCATGAAGACCAGGCCGTAGACCAGCAGGTCGGTGAACGTCAGCGAGCGCTTGAGCTCCTGGCGGTAGCCGAACTCCTCGACGCCGGCGGCTCCGGCTGCCGGGACCGCGCCGGCACCGGTGCTCCCGGTGGCGTGCGCGGACGGGGTGGTGCGGGGGTCGGTCACGACTCCTCCTCTCGGCCGGCTCGGGGCCGGACGCGGGGAGGGTAGGCCCCGTTGCTTCCGATCGGAAGCAGTGGGGGTCAGTCGCGCGCGCCGACCTCGCGGAACACCAGCCCGTCGGCGCGCGCCAGCCGGGGCCGGGGGATGCGCGGCGGCTCCGGCGTGCCGGTCTCCAGCAGCCGCGCGGCGGTGCGGACGCCGTCGTGCACGCCGCGGGCGTAGGCGCAGACCACCGGCGCGCTCGGCCCCACCCGGGCGGCGAGCCGCTCCTGCAGGGCGAGCTGCCCCTCGTCGCCGGCGCCGTCGGCCGCCGCGAACGAGGGCATGCAGGCGTAGAGCTCGCCGGAGCCGTCGCCGCCGACGGCGTACAGGCCGTTCTCCTCGAGCGCGCCGGACAGCCGGACGACGCGGCGGTCGAGCCCGGCCCGGGCGAAGGCGCGGTTGAAGGCGACCAGGTCGCGGCCGACCAGGCTGAGCAGGACGGCGTCGGCGCGGGTGCGGCGGACCAGGTCCAGCGCCGGGCCGGGGTCGGCCGGGCCGAACGGGACGAGCAGCTCGCCGGCGACCTCGGCGCCGAGGTCGTGCAGCACCGACCGCGCGGCGCGGTGCACCGCCTGCGGCCACACGTAGTCGGTGCCCAGCAGCACCCAGCGCCTCGCCCGGCGGTGGCGCACCAGCCAGGTGAGCGCGGCCGCGTGCTGGGCCGGCGGGGACGCGCCGATCCGCAGCGCCCCGCGGGACCCGCGCCCGCCCTCGTGCGGCGGGGTGAACACGTAGCCGGCGCGCCCGGCCAGCGCGGCGGCGACCGCGCGGGAGACGTCGCTGGTGGAGAACCCGACGAGGACGTCGACCGCGCCGGCGGCGTGCAGGGCGGCGACGTCGGCGGCCACCTCCGCGGGGCGGCGCCCGGCGTCGACGGTGACCAGCTCCACCGCGCGCCCGCCGACCCCGCCGGCCTCGGTCACCTCGTCGGCGGCGAGCGCGGCCAGGTCCAGCGCGGAGGGCGCTGTCATCGCCAGCGGCCCGGTCAGCGGGACGGCCAGCCCGATCCGGACGACGTCGGGGGACCGGTCGACGACGGCCGCCTCCCACGCCTCCATCGGGGCGGTCGGTCCGGGCACCTCCTGAGTATGGTGCGGGCATGGCGGTCGAGCAGCAGGCCACGGGCACCGCGGTGCCCGCCGCGCCCGCCGCCTCGCTGGTCGAGCTGCTGGCCGTCGTCTCGCGGCGGGTCGCCCGCGGCGTCGGGGCGGTGCTCGCCGAGGACGGCGCGACGCCGGAGACCTACCGGCTGATGCGCGCGCTCGCCTCGGGACCGGGCCGCACGATGAGCGAGCTGTGCGCGGCGCTGTGCGTCCCGGCGCCCACCGCCACCCGGATGGTCGACGGCCTGGTCGACGCCGCGCTGGCCTACCGGCTGCCCGACCCCGGGGACGGCCGCCGCGTGCGGGTGCACCTGTCGGCCCGCGGCCGCACCCGGCTGGACCGGCTGGAGGCGCTGGTGTCCGCGCACGAGGCGGCGCTGACCACCGAGCTCGGCCCGGCCCGGGTCGCCGCGCTGGTCACCGCGCTCACCGACCTCGCGGACCCACCCGCCTGATGCCCGCGGGGGCACCCGTCCCCGCGATCGCGGACCTCCGGCGGCGCCACGCCGTCACCTACCGGGGTGTCGCCGCCGCGACTCCGTGATCGAGTCGACGGGGGGCCGGGCACCAGGGGCCGTCGGACGCCGGCGGCCCACCGCGGGCGCCCGGACGGGCCGCGCGGGTACACCGGTCCGGTCCGCGCGAGTCCCGACGGCGGGCGCCCGCCTCAGTCGGACGGCGGCAGGATGCGGGGGACGAAGACCTCGTCGATCGGGCGCGGGCCGACGTACTGCCGGCAGGTGCACGGCACCCAGGTGTGACCGGCGAACCGGCCGCGCCGGTCGAAGGTGTCGCGGCGCAGCTCGGCGTAGCAGGTGTTGGTCTCGGTGTCGTGCTGGCTCAGGGTGTGCCCGCAGCCGCACACCGGCGTCGGGTTCGGCGGCGGACCCGCGGGACGACGGCGCCCGAGCCGGCCGGCCACGAAGCCCGCGGCCAGCAGTGCCGCACCGATGACCAGGCTGACAGGTTCCACCGTCGTCGCTCCTCCGCTCCGCAGACTCCCCGACGGTAACGCCGCGGGCGCCCTCGAGGTGCCGGGCGCGGGCGCGTCGCCGGTTCCCGGAGGGCGGTTTGATACGGAACCGTCCAGGACATCAACAGCGTGTGGACTCCCTGGCGGTCGGATTCGCCCGTCCGGACCGCTGGGACCAGGGCACTCCGGCCACCCGGCGCACCCCGTGGCACGCCGTCTCGTCGGTGCGGCCGGCGGCGGAGCGCGACGGCGAGGTGGAGCTGGCCCTCTGCGGGTCGATCGTGCAGATCTGGGGCCACCAGCGGTGGGAGCGCCTCGGCGCCGGGCGCACCGGCTGCCCGGAGTGCCGGCGGCTGTCCGGGCCGGCCTGGGAGCGGGCCCTCCTCAGCCGAGCCGGCTGACCGCGGCGGTCAGCGCCGCCGGCCGCTGATCGCCGACAGGCCGGTGATCTCCCGGCCCACGATCAGCGCCTGCACGTGGTCGGTGCCCTCGAAGGTGTAGATCGCCTCGATGTCGGCGTGGTGCCGGGCGATGTGGTGCTCGAGCAGGATCCCGTCCCCGCCGAACAGGTCCCGCGCGTCGGCCACGATCCGCCGGGCGGTGGCGCAGCAGTGCCGCTTGGCCAGCGACGCCATCGCCGCGGTCATCCGGCCGGCGTCGGCGAGGCTGGACAGCCGCCAGCACATCAGCTGCATGGTGGTGATCTCGGCGAGCATCGTCGCGAGCTTCTCCTGCACCAGCTGGTAGCCCGCGATCGGCTGGCCGAACTGCTCGCGGTGCAGGCAGTGCGCCAGCGCCAGCTCGTAGGCCGCCGTCGCCACGCCCAGCGCGCGCCACGCGACGGTGTACCGGGTGCGGTCGAGGACCGTGGAGACGTCCTTGAACGAGCGGCAGTTCGCCAGCTTGTTCTCCGCCGGCACGCGGACGCCGTCGAGGCTGATCTCGGCCTGCCACACCGCCCGCAGCGCCGTCTTGCCGGTCATGACCCGCGCGCTGAAGCCGGGCGTGCCCTTCTCGACGACGTACCCGCCGACCGCGCCCCCCTCGTCGCGCGCCCAGATGAGCACGTAGTCGGCGATCGAGCCGTTGCCGATCCACTTCTTCTGCCCGTCGAGGACGAAGGCGTCGCGGTCGCGGCGGGCGCTGGTCTCCAGGGCGACGGCGTCCGATCCGTGGCGCGGCTCGGTCAGGCCGAAGGCGCCGATCTTCTCCATCCGCGCCATCTCGGGGAGGAAGCGCTCCTTCTGCTCCTCGGAGCCGAGCATCGCGATCGACTGCATCGCGAGGAAGCTGTGCACGCCGTTGAAGGTGCCGATGCTGCCGTCGGCGCGGGCGAGCTCGGCGGCCACCAGGCCCGCGGCGACGGCGCTCATCCCCGGCGAGCCGTAGCCCTGCACCGTGCCCCCGGCGATGCCGAGCTCGGCGAACCCGGGCACCAGCTCGAAGGGGAACTCGGCACGCTCCCAGTAGTCGTTGATCCGCGGCGTCACCTCCTTGTCGCACCAGGCGCGCACGCGGTCGCGGACCTCGACCTCCCCGGGGGTGAGCAGCTCCTCCAGGGCGTAGAAGTCGGTGCTCGCGGTCTCAGGCACGGCCCGACGCTACGCGCGGGCAGGGCATGCTGCCGGGCGTGCGGATCGTCGTCGCCCCGGACTCATTCAAGGGCACGCTGACCGCGGCCGAGGCCGCCGACGCCGTCGCCCGCGGGCTGGCCCGGGTGCACCCGGACGCCGAGGTGCTCGCCCGCCCGGTGGCCGACGGCGGGGAGGGCACGGTGGCCGCCGCCGTGCGCGCCGGGTACCGCCCGGTGACGACGACGGTCGGCGGCCCCGACGGCCGGCCGGTGCGCGCCACGTTCGCCGTCGACGGGACGACGGCGGTGGTCGAGCTCGCCGCCGCGGCCGGGCTCGGGCTGCTCGCGGAGCCGGCACCGACGACCGCGACCACCCGCGGCGTGGGGGAGCTGCTGCTCGCCGCGCTCGACGCCGGCGCCCGGCGGGTGGTGCTGGGCCTGGGCGGCAGCGCCACCACCGACGCCGGCGCGGGGTTGCTGCAGGCGCTCGGCGTGCGGCTGCTCGACGCCGACGGCCGCGACGTCCCGCCCGGCGGCGCCGGGCTGGCGCACCTCGCGCGGATCGACGCCGGCACCCGCGACCCGCGGCTGCACGGCCTGGAGGTCCGGGTGGCCACCGACGTCGACAACCCGCTCACCGGCCCGTCCGGCGCGGCCGCGGTCTACGGGCCGCAGAAGGGCGCGACGCCGGAGCAGGTCGCGCAGCTCGACGCGGCGCTGGCGCGGTTCGCCGCGGTGGTCCGCCGCGACCTCGGGATCGACCTGGAGGGGCGGCCGGCGATGGGCGCGGCCGGGGGGACGGCGGCCGGGGTGGCCGCCGTCCTGACCTGCTCGGTCGGGTCGGGCGCCGAGCTGGTCGCCGACCTGGTCGGGCTGGACGACGCGCTGGCCGGCGCGGACCTGGCGGTGACCGGCGAGGGGTCGCTGGACGCGCAGTCGCTGCGCGGCAAGGCGCCGGCCGTGGTCGCCGCCCGGGCCCGGCGGGCCGGCGTCCCGTGCGTGGGGCTGGCCGGCCGGGTCGCGCTGGACCCCGACGAGCTGGCCGCCGCCGGGTTCGCCGCCGCGCACGCGCTCACCGAGGCCGAGCCCGACGTCGCCCGCTGCCTCGCCGAGCCCGCGGCCGTCCTCGAGGAGCTCGCCGCCCGCGTCCTGGGTCAGGCGCCGAGCAGCCCCCGCACGTAGGCCGCCTGCCCCACGTGCTGCAGGTCGTCGGACAGCACGCTGACCAGCCGGACGCCGAGGGTCACCGGCGGGTCCCACCGCTCGTCGACGACGCGGTCGAGGTCGTCGTCGGTGAGCCCGCCGAGGAACTCCGCACTGCGGGCGGCGACGGCGTCGGCGTACTCGAGCAGCAGCTCCGCCGAGGGCACCCGCACCGACGCCACCTCCTCCGTGCTCATCCCGTAGCCGGTGGCGGCGTCGTCGACGGGCAGGCCGAACCGGCCGGCGAAGCCCTGCGCCGTCCACACCTGCTCGGTGCCCGCGACGTCGGCGAGGTGGCCGTCCTGCACCCGCAGCAGGTGCCAGGCCAGCCAGCCGACCGGGTTGGCGTCCGGGCCGACGCGCTCGGCCAGCTGCTCGGGGGACAGGCCCTCGACGGCGGCGTGCAGGGTCTCGCCGATCTGCGAGTAGGCGTAGGTGAGCAGGTCACGGGTCCGCATGAGCGGCCGCTACCCGTCCCGCTCGCGGGGGACGCCTGCCGGCGCCGGCCGACGGTAGGTTGCGGTGTCCGCCCGGCCGTCGAGGGAGCCAGCCCGTTGGTGTTCGTCCTGCAGCGGCTGCTCCGCGCCCTCCGTGTCCGGCTCTCGGGCTGGCGCCTGCCGCTGGCGGTCATCCTGCTGGTGTTCCTCACCAGCTGGGCGGCGATGGCGCTGGTCGAGCCGGCCGGGACCGGCATCGCGGCGCCGGAGAGCTACTGGTGGTACTTCGTCATCACCGCCGCGACCGTCGGCTACGGCGACCTGTACCCGTCGTCGGTCGGTGGCCGGGTCGTCGGCGCCTACGTCGTCGTCGGCGGGATCGTCACGCTGACCCTGCTGTTCACCGAGCTGGCCACCGCCCTGCAGACCGCGCGGGGCAGGCGACTGAGAGGAGTGGTCGGCCTGGACCTCCGGGACCACGTCGTCGTGCTGGGCTACACCCCGGGGCGGACCGAGCGGATCGTCACCGAGCTGACCGTCGAGCCGGGCACCCGCATCGCGCTGTGCGCCCACGACGACGTGACGGTGAACCCCATGCCCGAGGAGGCGGCGGTCTCCTTCGTCCGCGGCGACCTCACGCACGCCGACGTCATGGACCGCGCCGGCGTGGCCCGCGCCCGCACGGTCGTCGTCGACGGCCGCGACGACAACGAGACCCTGGCCATCGCGGTCGCCGTCGACCACGCCAACCCGCGGGTGCACATGGTCGCCGCGGTCCGCGACCTGGGCCGGCGCGACACGCTCCGCTACGTCAACCCCGGCGTGCAGGTCGTGCAGTGGCACATGCCCTTCCTGCTGTCGGAGGAGGCGGCCGACCCCGGGCTGACCGAGATCTACAACGAGCTCATGACGGCGGGCGGGCACGGCAACACCTACTCGCTGCGCGTGCCGGCCGGGGCGCGGCCGCGGACGTTCGGCGAGTGGCAGACCGCCCTCGGCCGCGACCACGGCGCCACCGTGCTGGCGCTGCGGACCGCCGAGGACCTGCGGGTCAGCCCCGCCTGGGACACCCCGGTCCCGCAGGGCGCGACGCTGTACTACGTGGCGGCGCAGCGGCTGGACGTCACGCGGCTGGACCGCTCACCACACGCCGACCGCGGCGGCCAGTAGCGCCAGCAGCCCGCCGACGGCGGCCAGCACGGCGAGCAGCGCGATCAGCACCGGCACGACGACCCAGCGGCGCCGGAACCGCCGCCGCCGCGCCGGCCGCGGCGGGGGCGGGGGCGGGGGTGGTGCCGGCGGGGGAGCGGCGGCCCGGGCGTGCCGCTCGGCGCGCCGCTCCCGGCGCCGGTCGGCGAGGTACCGCGCCTGGTCCCGGGCGTCGCGGGCGACGGTGCCGAGCACCGCGGCCAGCCCGCGCAGGTCCTCGAGGTCGAAGCGCTCGACCCGGTCCCCGGGGGCGAGGCGCGGGCCGTCGTGGCGGGTGCCGGGGTCCTCGGCGGCGGGGGTCCACGCCGGCGCCGCGGCCGGCCCGGCCCGCTCGGCCAGGGCCTGCAGGGCGGCGCGCGTCCGCGCGACGTCCCAGCGCCGCGCGGGGTCCTTGGTCAGCAGCCCCTCGAGCACCGGCGCCAGCGGGCCGGCCCGCTCGGCCGGCGCGGGGTCCTCGGAGACGACGGCCAGCAGCGTGGCCATCGACTCGGGCCGGTCGAAGGCCCGCCGGCCCTCGACGGCGGTGTAGAGCGTGGCGCCCAGCGACCACAGGTCCACCGCCGGGCCGGGCTCCTCGCCCCGCGCCCGCTCCGGCGCCATGTAGGACGGCGAGCCGATGATCGCCCCTGACGTGGTGATCGACGGCCCGCCCGTGGCGACCGCGATGCCGAAGTCGGTGAGGTGCGCCGCGCAGTCGCGGCCGACGAGCACGTTGGCCGGCTTGACGTCGCGGTGCACGATCCCGGCGGCGTGCGCGGCCTCCAGCGCGGCCAGCACGTCGAGGCCGATGCGGGCCACCGTGGGCCAGGGCAGCGGGCCCTGCCGCTCGACGATCTCCTGCAGGCTCCGGGAGTCGACGAGCTCCATGACCAGCCAGGGCCGGCCGTCCTCCTCGACGACGTCGTAGAGCGTGGTCACGCACGGGTGCACCAGCCGCGCCGCCGCCCGGGCCTCCCGCAGCGTGCGGTCGCGCAGCGCCGCGCGCTCGTCGTCGCCGAGGTGGGCCGGGAAGGTCACCTCCTTGAGCGCCACGGGCCGGCCCAGCACCTGGTCGGTCGCGCTCCAGACCACGCCCATCCCGCCGCGGCCGAGCATCCCGGTGACCGCGTAGCGGCCGGCGACCAGCCGCCCTGCACCCGTGTCGGCGGACATGGGCGGACGGTACGCCGGTGGAGGAGCCGGCGTCCCGCCCTCAGTCGGTCCCGTCCTGCGCCGGCTCCGGGTCGCTCTGCGCCTCCAGGGAGGCCTCGGTCTCCGCGTCCTCCATCTCGAGGGCGATGTCGCGCGGCTGCGGCTGGTCCGGCTCAGGCGTCGTCATGACCGCAGCCTGCCCGCCGACGGCGCGGTCCGCTCCCCGGGACGGCGTCGCGGCGTGACCGGCGCCACCTAGACTCCGGCGCCGATGAGCATCACCCGCCTGCTGGTGGCCAACCGCGGCGAGGTCGCCGTCCGGGTGTTCCGCAGCGCCGCCGCCCTGGGCCTGTCCACCGTCGCCGTCGCGCCGGAGGACGACGCCGGGAGTCTGCACGCCCGCCGCGCCGACGAGGTCGTCCGGCTGCCCGGGACCGGACCGGCGGCGTACCTGGACGTCGGCGCCGTCGTCGGGGCCGCCGTCCGCGCCGGCGCCGACGGGCTGCACCCGGGCTGGGGCTTCCTCGCCGAGAGCCCCGACCTGGCCCGCGCCTGCGCGGACGCCGGGATCGCGTTCGTCGGCCCGGACGCCGCCGCGCTCGCCCTGCTCGGCGACAAGACCGCCGCCCGCGCCCGCGCCGGCGAGCTGGGCCTGCCGGTGCTCGCCGCCACCGACGGCGACACCGACCTCGCCGCCGCGACCGCCTTCCTCGCCGGCCTGGGCGACGGCGGCGCGGGGATGGTCAAGGCGGTGGCCGGGGGCGGCGGCCGCGGGATGCGCCCGGTGCGCGACCCCGCGGACCTGCCCGCCGCGCTGGAGCGGGCCCGCTCGGAGGCGCGGGCGGCGTTCGGCGACGGCGCGGTGTACGTCGAGCGGCTGCTGACCGGCGCCCGGCACGTCGAGGTGCAGGTGGCCGGCGACGGCGCGGCCGTGGTGGCCCTCGGCGACCGCGACTGCTCGCTGCAGCGGCGGCGGCAGAAGCTGGTCGAGGTCGCGCCCGCGCCCGGCCTCGACGACGGCCTGCGCGCCCGGCTGGCCGGGTACGCCACCGCGCTGTGCGGGTCGCTGGCCTACCGCGGGCTGGCCACCGTGGAGTTCCTGGTCCGCCACGACGAGGTTCGCGGCGACGAGGTGGCCTTCCTCGAGGTCAACCCGCGGCTGCAGGTCGAGCACACCGTGACCGAGGAGGTCACCGGGCTGGACCTGGTCGAGGTCGGCATCCGGCTGGCCGAGGGCGCGACGCTGGCGGACCTCGGGCTGTCCGCGCCGCCGCCGTCCCGCGGGGCCGCCGTGCAGGCGCGGGTCAACGCCGAGACGCTGCTGCCCGACGGCACCGTGCACCCCGGCGCCGGCCGGCTGGAGCGGTTCGTGCCGCCGACCGGGCGCGGCGTGCGGGTGGACACCGGCGTGGTCGCCGGCGACGAGGTCGGCCCGCGCTACGACTCGCTGCTGGCCAAGGTGGTCGTCGCCGACCGCGACCTGCCGCGGGCGCTGGCCGGCTGCCGCCGCGCGCTGGCCGAGCTCGACGTCGCCGGGGTGCCGGTGAACGCGGACCTGCTCGCGGCGCTGCTGGACCTCCCCGAGGTGGCCGGCGGCCGCGCCACCACCGACCTCGTCGACGCGCGCCTGGCCGGGCTGGTGCCCGACCGCCCGGCCGAGGTCGCGGCGGCCGTCGACGGCGTGCTCCCGGTGACCGCGCCGCTGTCGGGCGCGGTGGTCGAGGTGGCCGCCGCCGACGGCGACGCCGTCGCCGCCGGGGCGACGCTGCTGGTGCTCGAGGCGATGAAGATGGAGCACGTCGTGCCCGCGCCGGCCGCCGGCGTGGTCACCGGGCTGGCCGTGCGGGTCGGCGACGTCGTCACGGCGGGGACGGTGCTCGGCGGGGTCGTCCCCGGCGAGGCCGGCGACGCCGGGGGCGGGCCGGGCGGGGAGGACCCGGACGCCGTCCGCCCCGAGCTGGCCGAGCTGCACGAGCGGCGCGCCGCCACCCTCGACGACGCCCGGCCCGAGGCGGTCGCCCGCCGCCACGAGGCGGGGCGGATGACCGCGCGGGAGACGGTGGCGGCGCTGGTCGACGAGGGCACCTTCGTCGAGTACGGCCAGCTCGGCATCGCCGCCCAGCGGGCGCGGCGGACGCTGGCGGAGCTGGTCGCGCGGACGCCGGCCGACGGCATGGTCACCGGCGTCGGCGAGGTCGGCGGCGTGCCGTGCGCGGTCCTCGTCTACGACTACACCGTGCTGGCCGGCACCCAGGGCCGCACCAACCACCGCAAGACCGACCGGCTGCTCGAGGTCGCCACCGAGCGCGGCCTGCCCGTCGTGCTGGTCGCCGAGGGCGGCGGCGGACGACCCGGCGACACCGACGGCGGTGGCTTCTCCCGGCTCGACGTCCCGACCTTCACCACGATGGCGCGGCTGGCCGGGCGGGTGCCCACGGTCGCCGTCGTCTCGGGGTACTGCTTCGCCGGCAACGCCGCGCTGGTCGGCTGCTGCGACGTCGTCATCGCCACCGCGGACAGCAGCATCGGGATGGGCGGCCCGGCGATGATCGAGGCCGGCGGGCTGGGCGTCGTCGCGCCGGAGGACGTCGGACCGACGGCGGTGCAGGCGGCGAACGGCGTGGTCGACGTCGTGGTGCCCGACGACGCCGCGGCCGTGGCCGCCGCGCGGCAGGCGGTCGGGCTGCTGACCGGGCGGGTCGTGCCGGGGGAGGCCGCCGACCAGCGGCCGCTGCGGACGGCCCTGCCGGCCAACCGGGTGCGCAGCTACGACGTGCGCCCGGTGGTCGCCACGCTCGCCGACGACGGCAGCGTGCTGGAGCTGCGGCCGTCGTTCGGGCGCGGGATCGTCACCGCGCTGGCCCGCCTGGACGGGCGGCCGGTGGGGTTCGTGGCCAACGACCCGCGGCACCTCGGCGGGGCGATCGACGGCGAGTCGGCGGACAAGGCCGCGGCGTTCCTGCGGCTGTGCTCCTCGGCCGGGCTGCCGGTGGTGTCGCTGGTGGACACCCCCGGGTTCATGGTCGGCCCGGAGTCCGAGCGCACCGGCACCGTGCGCCGCTTCGGCGGGCTGTACGTGGCCGGGGCGCAGCTCCGCGTCCCGCTGCTGGCGGTGGTGCTGCGCAAGGCGTACGGGCTGGGCGCGATGGCGATGCTCGGCGGCGACCTGCAGGTCCCGCTGCTCACGCTGGCCTGGCCGACCGGCGAGTTCGGGCCGATGAGCCTGGAGGGGGCGGTGCGGCTCGGGTACCGGCGCGAGCTGGCGGCGCTGCCGCCCGGGGACCGCGACGCCCGGTTCGCCGAGCTGGTCGCGGCGTCCTACGCGCAGGGCAGGGCGCTCAACGTGGCGTCGGCGTTCGAGGTGGACGACGTCGTCGACCCCGCGGACACCCGCGACGTGCTGGTCCGCGCCCTGGCCGGACTGGCGTGAGCAGGCAGTGGGCGGCGCCCGCGGCTACCGTCCGGCCATGCCGCAGTTCCGCCTGACCACCGGTGACGGCGCCGTCCTGCACGAGTGGGACGCCGCCGACGCGACCGCCGCCGAGACCGAGGCCGTCGACGTCGTCGCCCGCCACCGCGCGGAGGACCCGCCCGGTGCCGCGGAGTACGTGCTCGTCGACGGCGCCGGCGGCGACGTGGCGCGCTGGGGCTCGGACGCGCCCTGAGCTCAGCTCTCCCCGAGGCGGCGCTGCAGCACCTCGTGCTCGCGCCGCAGCACGACCTGGGTGACCAGGTCGCGGACCGCGCCCTCGGCCTGACGGCCGATGAGCGGGGCGTCGACCCTGGCGTCGCCGGTCACGGTGGCGCGGGTGCCGCCGCCGGCCGCGGGGGTCAGCCGGCGCTCGCAGGTGACCCGCGCCTCGCGGCCCATGATCTCGGCGCGCAGGTCGAGGGCGCCGCGGTAGCCGCCGTCGCCGTCGGGCCGCCAGGTGGTGGTCTCGGTGACCGGGACCGTCCTGCCCACGAAGCGGGCGAAGACCGGCGGGATGCCCGTCGTCGGCGCCGACAGCCGCACCCGGGTGGTGGTGCCCGCCCCGTTCGCCTCGCTCGAGACCTCGTGCACCTCGGCGTCCAGGGCCTGGGCGACCTCGCGCAGCAAGACCTCGTCGGTGAGCTCGGCGAACACGCGGTCGGGGGCGGCGGTGTAGCTGGTGGTGGCGTCGATGGGCACGCCCCATCCTCGGCTGTGCCCCAGCGCGCCGCCCGGCGGGGTCAGACTGCGGCCGTGGGCGAGGTGGTCATCCGGCCGGCGGGTCCCGCGGACGCCGCCGCCGTCGCGGGGGTGCACGCGCGGGCCGGGCGGGCGGCGTGGTCGGCGTTCCTCGGCGACGTCCTGGCCGAGCCGGACGTGCCCCTCTGGCGGGAGCGGGTGGCCGCGGACGGGTTCCTCGTGGCCGAGCGGGACGGCGTCGTCGTCGGGTTCGGGCGGGCCGACGTCGCGACCGGTGAGGTCGCGCTGCTCTACGTGGACCCCGCCGAGCAGGGCAGGGGCACCGGGCGGGCGCTGCTGGCGGCCGTGCTGGACCTGCTGCGGACGGCCGGGTGGGACCGCGCCCGGCTGCGCACCGAGGAGCGCAACGCCGGCCCGCGCGCCTTCTACGAGCGGGCCGGGTGGCGGCCGACGGGCGAGGTGCTCGAGCGCGAGTGGGCAGGCCGGCGGCTGCGCGAGGTCTGGTACGTCCGGGACCTGGACTGAGCGGTCCGCGCCCGGCTCAGGGAGCCGGGGCGGGCTCGCCGGCGGGGGACTCCGCCGCGGTGCGCCCCTCCGGCGCCGGGGGCTCGGGGGACTCCGCGGTGGACGGGTCGGCAGGCGGCTCGGGGCAGGCCGGGACCGGCGGGCACCCGGGCGTGGTGGCGTCCGGGTCGGTGGCCGGGTCGGTGGCCGGGTCGGTGGCCGGGGCCGCCGCCGGATCCGTCGTCGGGTCCGTGGTCGGGGCGGCCGTCGGGTCGGTGGCCGGGTCCGGTGTGGTCCCGGTGTCCCCGCACGACGGCTCGTCGGCGGGCGGCTGGTCAGCGGGCGGCTCGTCGACCGGCGGCTGTTCGGCGGGCGGGTCCTCGGCGGGCGGTTCCTCGACCGGCTGCTCGACCGGGGGCTGCTCGACCGGCGGCTGCTCGACCGGCGGCTGCTCGACCGGCGGCTGGTCCGCGGGTGGCTCCTCGCCCGGCTCCGGTGCCGGCGGCGCGGGGTCCGCCGGTGCGGGAGGCTGATCGGCGGGAGGCTGCTCGGCGGGCGGTTGCTCGACCGGAGCCGGCCGGTCCGCCGGCGCCTCGACCGCGGGAGCCACGGGAGCCGGGGCGGCCGGGGCGGGCGCTCGGGGCGCCGGAGTGGCAGGGGCCGGGACAGCGGGCGCGGGGTCGAGGGGCGCGGGGTCGAGGGGCGCGGGATCGAACGGGACCTCCGTCGGCAGGGACCGGTCGTCGCTGGACCCGCGCGGGAACGAGTTCCGGGGGAGGGTGCCGGGAGAGGAGTCGTCTGCGTCGTCGTCCGGGGTGGCCCGGGTGGCGGCCGCGGGGGCCCAGCCGTCCTCGAACCCGGGCGCGGTGACGCCGATGCTCGGCATCACCAGCGGGCCGCCCTCGGGCAGGCCGTCGTCGCCCGAACCGCCCCGCCGGGCCTCGGCGTCGGCCGACGTCGTGTCCGCTCCGACCGCACCCGCGACCGGCGGCCCGGAGACCGCGGCCAGCGCGGCCGCCATCCCGAGCGCGCACGCGCTGGCGCCGAGCCCCGGGATCAACCGGGCGGATCGGACCCCGCGTCGCCTCTTGTCCATGGACGCTTCCCCCTGAGCTGTCACTGCGCCCTCAATCCTGACCCGGGCCGTTCCGTACGTCCACGAATGTCGGTGCTGTTCACCCGTGTGTCGCGGGAACCCCCCGGGAGAGGGCCGGGACCGGGCGTTCGGCACGGCGGCAGGTCGAGGTCGGTCCCGGAGCGCGGTGCAGGGCTGGTCCGGTCAGGCGGTGGAGTGCTCCAGGACGCGAGGTGCCGGCCGGGTCCGGGGCGGCCGGCTGCCGAACAGGACGCCGGCCACGACGAGGGCGCCGCAGGCCAGCTCGACCAGCGGCGACCGCTCGCCGAAGAACAGCCACGCCGAGCCCATCCCGACGATGGGCACCAGCATCGAGAACGGGGCCACGGTGCCCGAGGGGTGCCGGCTCATCAGCGCCGTCCAGATGCCGGAGCCGAGCAGCGTGGCGACCACGACGGTGAACAGCAGGCCGGCCAGCGCGAGCAGCCCCGTCGTCGTCCCGAGCGTCGTCAACGACGCGCCGATGCGGGCCGGGCCCTCGGTCGCCAGCGACAGCGCGAGCATCGGCAGCGGCGGCACGACGGTCATCCAGAGCATCAGCCGGAACGGGCGGGCCGGGCGCGCCTGCCGGTTGCACAGGTTGCCCAGCGCCCAGCCGAGCCCGCCGCACAGCGTCAGCAGCACCGGCAGCAGCGTGGCGCCGCCGTCCAACCCGGCCCGGTGGACGGCGATGCCGGCCAGGCCGACGACGGCGAGCGCGACCCCG
Source organism: Geodermatophilus sp. SYSU D00663 (assembly GCF_054050655.1). NCBI lineage: Bacteria > Bacillati > Actinomycetota > Actinomycetes > Geodermatophilales > Geodermatophilaceae > Geodermatophilus > Geodermatophilus sp. SYSU D00663. Next base: position 22,620 of record NZ_JBJGZT010000012.1, read on the forward strand.
GCCGCCTGCCGCCCCGTCAGCCGCTCACGGAGCAGCAGCCCGGCCAGCACGACCGTGAACGGCGCCGAGGACTGCAGCACCAGCGAGGCGAGGCCGGTCGGCATGCCGGTGTCCATCGCGACGTAGAGGAAGACGAACTGCAGGACGCCGAAGCCGGTGCCGTACCCGAGCACCCACCGCCACGGGACGCCGGGCCGCGGCACGAGCAGCACCGTCGGGACGGCGACCAGCGCGAACCGCAGCGCGACGAGGAAGAACGGCGGGAACTGCTCGAGCGACAGGTGGATCGCCGGGAAGTTCAGTCCCCAGACGACGGCCACGAGGAGGGCGAGCAGGCGGTCGCGGGTCGGCACGCCGTCGAGCGTGCGCCCTGCAACCTTCCAGCACCAGCGAGATCTCGTGACACGACGATGTAGCGTCGCTGCATGGACGTCCGCGCGCTGCAGACCCTCCGCGCGGTGCGGACGCAGGGCGGCGTCACCGCCGCGGCCGCCGTCCTGCACCTGACGCCGTCGGCGGTGTCCCAGCAGCTGGCCGCGCTCTCGCGGGAGGCCGGGGTGCCGCTCACGGAGCGGGTCGGGCGCGGGCTGCGGCTGACCGCGGCGGGGGAGGCGCTGGCCGAGGCGGCGGTCGACGTCGCGGTCGCCGTCGAACGGGCGCGGGCCGCCTGCGCCGCCTTCCTCGAGCGTCCCGAGGGCACCGTGCGGGTGTCGGCGTTCCAGAGCGGTGCCCAGCTGCTGCTGCCGCCGCTGCTCACCCGGGTGCGCGAGCTCGGCGGGATCACCGTCGAGTGCTCGGACGAGGACGTCGCGCTCGACGAGTTCCCCGCGCTCACCGACCGGGTCGACGTCGTCGTCGCCCACCGGCCCGACGGCACGCAGTGGCCCGCCCCGGGGCTGCGCGTCGTCCCGCTGCTGCGCGAGCCGCTCGACGTCGCCGTGCCCCGCGACCACCCGCTGGCCGGCCGGTCGCGGGTGCGGCCCGGGGACCTGGTGGGCGAGGACTGGATCGCCGTCCGCGAGGGCTTCCCGGTCGCCACCGTGCTGGCCGCCGTCGCCGCGGGGTCGGGCACCGCGCCGCGGATCACCCACCGGATCAACGACTTCTCCGTCGTCGAGGCGCTGGTGGCCGCCGGTCACGGGATCTCGCTGCTGCCGCGGTTCACCCGCGGCGGCCACCCCGGCGTGCGGCTGCTGCCGCTGGCGGGGGTGCGGGCCGGACGGCAGGTCGACGCGCTGCTGCGGCCGGACACCGCCGAGCGGCTGGTCGTGCGCCGCGTGCTCGACGCCCTCGTGGACGTCGCCGCCGAGGCCGCGGGCGGATGAGACCGGTCAGCGGCGGTTGCGGCGGGCGATCTCGGCGCTGAGCACCGTCGCGAACGCCGTCCACGCCGCGTAGGGGAGCAGGGCCCGACCGGCGGCGCGGTCCACCCGGCCGGCGCGCCGGGTGAGGTCGGCCGTCGACGCCGCCAGCAGCGCCGCCTCCGCCGCCGCCAGCGGGGGCCGGTGGGCGCGGAAGAAGGCCCACGTCCAGCCCGCGTTCAGCACGAGGTTGCCCGCGAGGGCCCGGGCGTCCGCCGGGTCGCCCCGCTCCAGGAGGCGTCCGCCGGCGAACGCCAGCAGCGCGTACAGCGCCGTCCACGCGATCCCGAACACCGGGCCGGGTGGCTGCCGGCGCGGCGTGTCGAGCCCGCGGTACCAGGACGAGCCGACGTCGGTCCCGGCCGAGCCGACCAGGGCGGTCAGCCCGACGGCGGTCGAGGCGGTCAGCAGGGGACGTCGCACGGGTTCAGCCTGCGCCGCGGGCGGCGGACCCGCCCGCGGAGCTCAGGGCTTCCAGCGGTGCAGGCCGGTGACCCGGCGGACGGCGGCGGCCGCCACCCGGTACGGCACCTTGTCCAACACCGCGGCCAGCTTCGCGTCCGGCCCGACGGTCACCCGGAACCGCGGGCGGTCCGCGTCCAGGGCGCGGGCGACGGCGCGGGCCACCTCGCGCGGGTCGCGCGAGCGGGGGAGGTGCTCCTCCTCGACGAACCGCTCCACGGTCCGCAGCAGGCCGGTGTAGGGGCTGCCGGGCGGGGTGACACGGGGCGTCGTCGCCCAGATCGCGGTGTCGTAGTTGCCCGGCTCGACCAGCACCACCCGGACGCCGAACGGCTCGACCTCGTAGGCCAGGGACTCCGCCCAGCCCTCGAGCGCCCACTTCGACGCGCAGTACAGCGACAGCCCGGGGTTGCCGTAGCGGGCGGAGTCGCTGGAGACGAGGACCAGCCGCCCGGACCGCTGCCGCCGCATGACCGGCAGCACGAGCTGGGTGAGCCGCAGGGCGCCGAGCAGGTTGGTGTCGAGGACCCGGCGCCACTCGTCCTCGTCGGTGTCCTCGAACGCGCCCCCGCTCGCGGTGCCGGCGTTGTTCACCAGCGCGTCGAGCCGGCCACCGGTGAGGCCGAGGGTCTCCTCCACCGCCCGCCGGGAGGACTCCGCGTCGGTCACGTCCAGCTGGACGACGTCGAGCGGCTCCAGCCCCGCCTCGCGGGTGCGGGCGTCGAGCGCCGCCCGCCGGCCCGGGTCGCGCATCGAGGCGACGACGTGCCGGCCGCGGCGGGCCAGCTCGACGGCGGTCTCCAGGCCGAGCCCGGAGGAGCACCCGGTGACCAGGACGGTGCGCTGCTCGGTGTCCACGCCACCCGCATCGGCAGTCCGGCCGGCCGACCGGACGACACCCGCCGGGTCAGACGCGGTCGGCCGCCGCGCCGGGCTGCTCCTGTCCCGCGGTCGCGGCCCAGCTGGCGAGCAGCCTGAGGGCGTCCTCCGACGGCGTGCCGGGCTCGGCGGTGTAGATCGTCATGCGCAGGTCCGCGGAGTCCTCGGCCGGCAGGTCGAACGTGTGGTAGCCCAGGTCGAGCGTGCCGACGACGGGGTGGTGGAACCGCTTGGCGCCGTTGTGGTGGATGCGGACGTCGTGCGCCGCCCAGCGGACCCGGAACTCCTCGCTGACCGTGGACAGCTCCCCGACCAGCTCGCGCAGCTGCGCGTCGTGCGGGCGGCGGCCGGCCTCCCCGCGCAGCAGCGCGACGGTGGTGTTGGCGGCGAGCTCCCAGTCGGCGTAGTAGTCGCGCGCACCCGGGTCGAGGAACTGGAAGCGGGCGAAGTTCGCCGGCCGCCGCGGACCGTCGAACAGCGGTGAGTGCAGCGCCCGGCCGAGGGCGTTGGTCGCCAGGACGTCCAGGCGGCCGTTGGCGACGAGGGCGGCCGAGCCCGTCATCGAGTCGAGCATCCACTGCACCCGCGGCTGTATCCGCGCCCTGCCGCGACGCTGCGGCGTGCGGGCCGGGCGGGTGGCGGCGCGGGCCAGGTTGAACAGGTGGGTGCGCTCGGCCTCGTCGAGCCGCAGCGCCCGGGCGACGGCCTCGAGCACGTCCTCGGAGACGCCGGCGATGTGGCCCTTCTCCAGCCGGGTGTACCAGTCGGTGCTCACCCCGGCGAGGACGGCGACCTCCTCGCGGCGCAGCCCGGGCACCCTCCGGCGTCCGCCGCCGGGCAGCAGCCCGGCCCGCTCCGGACTGATCCGGGCGCGCCGGCTGACCAGGAAGTCGCGGATGTCGGCGCGGTTGTCCACTCGTCCGACGGTACGGCGGCCCGCCGGGCCAGGGGGGTCGTGCCAGTACCCCCACAAGGCCGACCCCCCGCGCGTGCGCCGGAGGGGGTTCCGTGGGGTGCACACCCCGAACGACCCACGAGGAGCAGCACCGTGCGAGGAGCCGTCCTGTACGCCCCCGGCGACGTCCGCGTCGAGGACCGCCCGGACCCGCGGATCGAGCAGCCCACCGACGCCGTCATCCGGCTCGCCGCCGCCTGCGTGTGCGGCTCGGACCTGTGGCCCTACCGCGGCATCGAGGCGGTGGCCGGCCCGTCGCCGATGGGGCACGAGTACGTCGGCGTCGTCGAGGAGGTCGGCAGCGAGGTCCGCACCGTCCGGCCCGGGCAGTTCGTCGTCGGCTCCTTCTTCGCCTCCGACAACACCTGCGAGATCTGCCGCGCCGGCTACCAGACGCACTGCGTCAACCGGCAGCCCGGCGCCCCGACCGGCGCGCAGGCGCAGTACGCGCGGATCCCGCTGGCCGACGGCACCCTCGTCGCCACCCCCGACCTGCCGTCGGACGACCTGGTCCCCGGCCTGCTCGCCGCCTCCGACGTGCTGGGCACCGGCTGGTTCGCCGCCGTCGCCGCCGAGGCCGGCCCCGGCAGGACGGTCGCCGTCGTCGGCGACGGCGCGGTCGGCCTGCTCGGCGTCCTGGCCGCCCGGCAGCTCGGCGCCGAGCGGGTCGTCGTCTTCAGCCGGCACGAGGACCGGCAGCGGCTGGCCCGCGAGTTCGGCGCCACCGACGTCGTCACCTCCCGCGGCGACGAGGGCGTGGCGGAGCTGGAGGAGCTCACCGGCGGCCTGGGCGCGCACTCGGTGATCGAGGCCGTGGGCACCCAGGAGTCGATGGTGCAGGCGATCCGCGCCACCCGCGCCGGCGGCCACGTCGGCTACGTCGGCGTCAGCCACGACGTCTCGCTGCCCGGCGAGGAGCTGTTCTTCTCCGGCGTCCACCTGCACGGCGGCCCCGCCCCGGTGCGCCGGTTCCTGCCCGAGCTGATCGACCTGATCTGCAGCCGCACCATCGACCCCGGGAGGGTCTTCGACCTCGAGCTCCCGCTGGAGCAGGCCGCCGAGGGCTACCGCGCCATGGACGAGCGCCGCGCCATCAAGGCGCTGCTGCGCCCCTGAGGCCGACGACCAGCACGCCGCCGTCCACTGGCTGACCCCCGTCACCGACGAGGAGCACGCCGCCGCCCCGCCGTCGACTGACGGCCCCCAGAACGGAGAGCACCCCCTCGTGCGCGTCACCGCCTACGCCGCCCCGGCCGCCGGCCGGCCCCTGGCCCCCACGACCATCGAGCGCCGCGACGTCGGCCCGGACGACGTCCTCATCGCCATCGAGTACGCCGGCATCTGCCACTCCGACATCCACACGGTCAACGGCGACTGGGGCCCGCAGCCCTTCCCCGTCGTCCCCGGCCACGAGATCGTCGGCGTCGTCGCCGAGGTCGGCGCCGACGTCACCACCCACCGGGTCGGCGACCGCGTCGGCGTCGGCTGCATGGTCGACTCCCGCGGCGAGTGCGCGAACTGCCGCAACGGCGACGAGCAGTACTGCCTGGACGGCATGGTGCCCACCTACGCCGGCACCGACCGGGATGGCACCACCACCCAGGGCGGCTACTCCACCCACGTGGTCGTCGACGCCGGCTTCGTCCTGCGGGTGCCCGACGGCATCGACCCCGCGGCAGCCGCGCCGCTGCTGTGCGCCGGCATCACCACGTACTCGCCGCTGCGCCGCTGGGGCGCCGGGCCGGGCCGGCGGGTCGCCGTCGTCGGCCTCGGCGGGCTGGGCCACGTGGCCGTCAAGCTCGCCGCCGCGATGGGCGCCGAGGTCACGGTGCTGTCCCAGTCGCTGAAGAAGCAGGAGGACGGCCTGCGGCTCGGCGCCACCCACTACGCCGCCACCAGCGACCCGGACACGTTCGCGCGGCTGGCCGGCCGGTTCGACCTGATCGTGAACACGGTGAGCGCGCCGATCGACCTCGACGCCCACCTGTCGCTGCTGGCCGTGGACGGCGCGCTGGTCAACGTCGGGGCGCCCGCCGAGCCGCTGAGCCTGCACGCCATGTCGCTGATCGGCGGCCGGCGCACCTACGCCGGCTCGATGATCGGCGGCATCGCCGAGACCCAGGAGATGCTCGACTTCTGCGGCGAGCACGGGATCGGCGCCGAGGTCGAGGTCATCCCCGCCGAGCGGGTCAACGAGGCCTACGAGCGGGTGCTCGCCTCCGACGTCCGCTACCGGTTCGTCATCGACACCGCCACCCTCCGCTGACCCGTGGCGCGGGCCCCGTCCCGCGGGGCCCGCGCCGCCGTCAGCGGCTCGTGAGGACGACGAGCCGCTGCGTCGCCCGGGTCATCGCGACGTACCGGTCGACCGCCCCCTCGATCCCCTCGCCGAACCGGTCGGGGTCGACGAGGACGACCAGGTCGAACTCGAGCCCCTTCGCCAGCACCGGCGTCAGCGACCGCACGCGCGACGTCGCCGGGAACGCCGGGTCGCCGATGACGCACGCGACGCCCTCGGCGTGCGCGGCCAGCCAGCCGTCCACGACCGCCCGCAGGTCCGCGGCGGACCCGTGCGCGACGGGGACGCCGGTGCTGCGGACCGACGTCGGCACGTTGGCGTCCGGGACCGCGGCCCGGATGACCGGTGCGGCCTCGGCCATGACCTCCTCCGGCGTGCGGTAGTTGACGGTCAGCGAGGCCAGCCGCACGTCGGGGAGGCCGACCCGCCCGAGCCGCTCCTCCCACGACTCCGGGAACCCGTGCCGGGCCTGCGCGCGGTCCCCGACGACGGTGAGGCTGCGGGACGGGCAGCGGCGCAGCAGCACCTGCCACTCCGCGTCGGTCAGCTCCTGCGCCTCGTCGACGACGACGTGCGCGAACGGGCCGGCGAGCACGTCCGGGTCGGCCTGGGGCAGCGCGGCCTCGTCGACCAGGGCGTCGCGGAGGTCCTGGTGGCGCAGGGAGGTCATCAGCAGCAGCTCGGAGTCGTCGGCCGCGATCAGCTCGTCGACGACGCCGGCCATCCGCTCGCGCTCGGCCGCGACGACCGCGTCGTGCCGGCGCCGCCGCCGCTCCACGTCCGGGTCGCCGATCCGCTGCCGCGCCGCGTCGAGCAGCGGCAGGTCCGACACCGTCCACGCCCGCGGGTCCGCGCGCCGCAGCGCCCGGACGTCGTCGGCAGCGAGCCAGGGCGCGCACCGGCGCAGGTAGGCCGGCACCGACCACAGGTCCCCGACGACGTCGGCGGCCTCCAGCAGCGGCCAGGCGCGGTCGAACGCCGCACGCAGGTCGCCGTCCCGCCGCACCGCCCGCCGCACCTCGTCCGGCTCGGCGTCCTCGTCGTCGTGCGCGTCCACGACGATGGAGACCAGCGCCTCCCACGCCTGCCCGCGCGCCTCGTTGTGCGGTGTGCCGGGGTCGGGCGCCTCGAACGCCTCGGCCCAGTCGTCGGGGCCCAGCCACACGTCGGCCCACGGGGTCGTGACCGTCGTCCCGCGGGACGGCGGCTCCTCGTGGAAGCGCACCGCCGCCTCGACCGCCTCGGCCATCCGCGCGGACGCCTTCAGCCCGGCCACGTGCGGGTCGGCCTCGACACCGGCCGTCGCCCCCTCGGGCACCAGGTCCCGCAGCGTGCAGGTCCGCACGCCCTCCTCGCCGAGGCCGGGCAGGACGTCGGAGACGTAGGCCAGGTAGGGCTGGTGCGGGCCGACGAACAGCACGCCGCCCCGGTGGTGCCCGAGGCGCGGGTCGGAGTAGAGGAGGTAGGCGGTGCGGTGCAGGGCGACGACGGTCTTGCCCGTCCCCGGGCCGCCGTCGACGACGAGCGCGCCGCGGGAGCCCGCGCGGATGATCGCGTCCTGGTCGGCCTGGATGGTGGCGAGCACGTCCCGCATGCGGTCCGACCGGTCGCTGCCGAGGCTGGCGATGAACGCGGACTGGTCGTCGAGCGCGGCGTGCCCCCGGAGCCCGTCGGGGGTGAACACCTCGTCCCAGTAGTCGGTGATCCGGCCGCGGGTCCAGCGGTACCGGCGGCGGCTGGCCAGCCCCATCGGGTCGGCGTGGGTGGCGCCGAAGAACGGCGCGGCGGCCGGGGAACGCCAGTCGACCAGCAGCCGGCGGCCCGCGCCGTCGGTGAGGCCGAGCCGCCCGACGTAGACCGGCTCGCCGCCGTCCGCGGGCACCGTGCGCCCGAGGCACAGGTCCAGGCCGAAGCGGCGCAGGGTCCGCAGCCGGGAGGTGAGCCGGTGCACCTCCAGGTCCCGGTCCAGCGCCGCCTGGCCGTGGCCGCCGGGGGACCGGCGCTCGGCGTCGAGGCGGTTGCCCAGCTCGGCGACGGTCCGCTCGAGGCTCGCCGCGACGGCGGCGAGGTGCGCGGCGTCGTCGGCGACCAGCGCCGGGTCCGCCTTGGCGGCGAGGTCGTCGGGGAGGGCGAACACGGTGGTGCTCAGGGGGGTCACGGCGGGCGAGTGTGGGCCCCGACCCGGGCCTTGCCGCAAGCCCCGGGGGGCGCTATACGTTGAGGTGGGAGGACGGACGGCCCCCGTCTCAGGTGCCCTCGCCCGGCGTCATCCCCATCCGGGCCAGCACGACCGTCTCCCCGATCTGCACGAGGTGGTAGAGCACCAGCGACACCGCGGTCACCACCACGACCGCCGACCAGACCAGCGAGAACTGCACCTGCGCGTACGCGGTCTGGATCGCCGAGCCGATGCCGTCGCCGGTGGCCAGCCACTCGACCAGCAGCGCCCCGGTGAGCGCGCCGGGCACGGAGACGCGGACGGCGGCGAAGAACGCCGGCAGCGACGCGGGCAGCGCCACCTTCCGCAGCGCGGTCAGCGGGCCGCCCCCGTACACGTGCACGACGTCGAGCACCTGCGGGGACGCCGACCGCAACCCGAAGGCGATCGTCACCAGCGCGGGGAACAGCACGACGATCCCGGCGACCACCGCGACCGTGGCGACGTCCCGGCCGAACACCAGGATGATCAGCGGCGCCATCGCGACCAGCGGCACCGAGCGCAGCAGCATCGCGATCGGCATGAGCGCGTGCTCCACGCCCCGCGACAGCCGGAACGCCGTCGCGCCCAGCAACGCCGCCGCCAGGCCGGCGACGAAGCCGATCAGGGCGTGCCCCAGGCTGGTGCCCAGCCGGTCGAGCAGCAGCGACCGGTGCTCGCCGGCGTCGTCGTCGGTGACCAGGTACGCCCACACGTCCAGCGGGCCCTTGGCGACGTAGGACGAGATGCCGAACAGCTCGATCACGCCGACCCACAGCACCCCGACGACGACCAGCGTCCCGAGGGAGGTGAGCAGCGAGCGCGCCAGCGCGCGCAGCACCGCCCGGGTGGCCTGCCGCCGGACCTCCCCGCGCCGGGCCGCGGCGTCCCCCGCCGCGGCCGCCGTCCGGGGCCCGCCGGGCGTCTGCGCCATCAGGACTGCCGTCCTCTCGACCAGGGGGTCACGAACCGGGCGACCAGCCCGAGCAGGGCGAAGCCGACGGTCGCCACCGCACCGGAGGCCAGCGCGATGCCCCACACCCGCGCCGGGTTGAGGCCCTGCTGCGCGGCGGTCATCGCCGGCCCGATGCCGACGTCGACCTTGCCGAAGTACTCGCCCAGGACGGCGCCGAGGAAGCAGGCCGGCACCGCGATCTGCAGCGCGGTGAGGACGCCCGGCAGCGCGGCGACCAGCCGGACCTTGCGCAGCTGGGTGAGCGCCCCGCCGCCGTGGACGGCGACCACGTCGAGTGCGGCCCGGTCGGCGGCGCGCAGGCCGAGCAGCGTGCCGACGACGGTGGTGAAGAAGCAGCTCAGCGCCGCGAGGAAGACCGCCGTCCCGGAGGCCTCGCCGACGTCCGGGGCGCCGGTGATGATCAGCACCAGCGGGCCGACGGCGACGATCGGCACGCAGTAGGTGATGGTCGCCAGCTGCGTGACGACGCCCTCGGTCCGCGGCACCACCAGGACGACGGCGGCCAGCAGCAGCGCGAGCCCGTTGCCCCACAGGAAGCCCCGTGCGCCCTCCTCCAACGTCACGCCGAGGTTGCGGCCGTAGAACGCCCAGCCGTCGGCGGCCCACTGGGCCACCACCTCGGGCGGGGTGGGGACCGCGTCGACCGAGCCGGCGCCGACGTCGGACAGCACCGTGACGGCGGCCAGCCACCACAGCGCGACGACCAGTGCCGACCCGAGCGCGCCGACCGCCCAGGACGGCAGCCGGACGCCGCTCACCCGCCGTCCCCGTCCGTCCCCGCGCCGGTGCCGAACAGCAGCTCCGACGCCCGGTCGACGTAGGCGTGGAACTCCGGCGTCCGCTGCATCTCCGGCGTCCGCGGGCGGGGGAGGTCGACGTCGATGACCTCCCGCACGCGGCCCGGCCGCGGGCTCATGACCGCCACCTGGTCGGAGAGGAACACCGCTTCGGTGATGCCGTGGGTGACCATGAGGGTGGTCGCCGGCTTCTCGGTCCAGATCCGCAGCAGCTCGAGGTTGAGCCGCTGGCGGGTCATGTCGTCCAGGGCGCCGAACGGCTCGTCGAGCAGCAGCACCGACGGCCTGAGGACCAGCGCCCGCGCGATCGACACGCGCTGGCGCATGCCGCCGGACAGCTGCGCCGGCCTGGCCTTCTCGAAGCCCTCGAGCCCGACGAGCGCGACCAGATCGCGCACGTACGCGTCGTCGACCCGCACCCCGGCCACCTCGAAGGGCAGCCGGATGTTGGACAGCACGCTGCGCCAGGGCAGCAGTGCGGCGTCCTGGAAGGCGATGCCGAGCTCGTGCCCGCGGCGCAGCTCCTGCGGGCTCTTCCCGTCGACCCGGATCGAGCCGCCGGTCGGCTGCTCCAGCCCGGCCAGCACCCGCAGGATCGTGGACTTGCCGCAGCCCGACGGGCCGAGCAGGGAGAGGAAGCTGCCGCGGTCGGTGTGCAGGTCCACCGCGGACAGCGCCTCGACCCGGCGGGTGCCCATCGAGAAGGTCTTGGACAGGCCGGTGATCTGCACGCCGGTGCCCAGGGCGGCGCCCCGGGCACCGGACGTGGTGGTCGTCTCGGTCACCGGGTCGTCAGGGCCGGTAGTCCCTGAGCTCCGGGTTCTCCTCGTAGACCTCCTCGAGGAGGGACAGGTCGAACAGCTCGTCGGCCTGGATCTCGACGCCGGCGCCGGCCAGGGACTCGACGGTCTCCTGCTGCAGCTCGTCGGTGATCGTGAACAGGCCCTCGGCCTCGGTGTCCTCGGTGGTGATCAGCTCGTCGTTGGCGGTGTGCGCCGACTGCACCTCGTTCTCCCGGACCAGGCCGAGGTCGGCGCCGTAGCTCTCCAGGCAGACGTCGACGGCGGCCTCGGGGTCGGCCAGGACGTCGGTCCAGCCCTGGATCTCGGCGACGAGGAACGCCTTGAGCCTCTCGCGGTCCTCCGCGATCGACTGCTCCGTGGCGGTGAACGTCTCGGCGACGAAGGGCAGCCCGTTGTCGGCGAAGGGCAGGTTGGTGACGGCCAGGCCCTGGCTCGCCACGGTGATCGACTCGTTGGTCAGGTAGGCGACGAAGCCGTCGACCTCGCCGTTGACCAGCACGGAGGGGTCGTACTGCACCGGGACGACGGTGACCTGGCCCGGGTCGATGCCGTTGGCGGCCAGCAGCGCCTGGAAGAGGCTGGTGTTGGAGTCCTGGACGCCGATCCGCTTGCCGACCATGTCCTGCGGCGTCGCGATGTCCCCGCCGTCGGCCAGCGACAGGATCGTGAACGGGTTCTTCTGGTACGTCGTCCCGATGATCCGGACCGGGGCGTCCTCGTTGGCGACGGCGGTGCCGACCGAGACGGCGTCGCTGAGCGCGACGTCGACCGAGCCCTGCACCAGCTCGGCGACGCCGGTCGAGGGGCCGGCGACGAGGTTGACCGAGGAGAAGCCGGCGTCGGCGTAGTAGCCGTTGGTGTCGGCCACGTACTCGCCGAGGAACTCGGCGTTCTTGATCCAGGACAGCTGGACGGACAGCTCGCCGAAGCCGCCCTCGCCGGATCCCCCCGGTCCGCCGGGGTCGTCGGACCCGCCGCAGGCGCCCAGGGCCAGGGCCAGGCCCACGGCGGAGGTCGCCGCGGCGGCCCGCCGGAGAGGGGAGCGGGTGGGGGGCGGGAAGGTCATCGGGGTCCTCGCTCGGGTCGGCTGCGCGGTCAGCGGCGCCCGACACTCGCCGACGTTCGTTTCCGCCCGAGGCGCGTCGTGTCACCGCCGAGTTACCGCCGGTCCCGCGCCCGTGAGGAACCCCACGCCGCTCCCGTCAGCCGGCGGATCCCGTCGTCATCCGGTCCAGCACCTCCAGCCACGCCCGACGGACGTGCACGGGCTGGTCGTCGACCAGGGAGCCCAGGTGGGCGGGGTCGAGCCGGCCGGGGTCGACGACGGTGCCGAAGGCGAGGCGGAAGACGAGGTCGCTGACCTGGTCGCCCGCCAGGCCCGCGTCGGTCAACGGCTGCAGGACCCACCGCGGGTCCGCCGGCATCGTGCTCACGGACGATCTTCGTGCGCGGGCCGCCTCCCGGATGCACCCGGCGACGAGTCCCCGTCGTCCGGCCGGTCACCACCGTGCACGCTGCGGATGGGGAGGAGAGCCCGATGTCCGACCTGGTGGTGGACTTCATCGTCTCGCTCGACGGCTACGGGGCCGCGGAGGGCTGGCCCGGCTACTGGGGCATGGAGGGGCCCGAGTACCTCGGCTGGCTGGGGCAGGACGGCGCCCTGGAGCAGACCGTCCTCATGGGGGCGACGACGTACCGGCTGATGTCCGGCTTCGCCGCCGAGATCCCCGACGACCCCGGTCTCGCCGGCCTGACGGCGATGTCGAAGGTGGTCTTCTCCTCGACCCTGCGCGCGCCGCTGTCGTGGGCGAACACCGAGCTGGTCGACGGCGACGCCGTGGCCGCCGTGCGGGCGATGAAGGAGCGCGGCACGCGACCGCTGCGCACGGTGGGCAGCGTCAGCCTGTGCCGGTCGCTGCTCGCCGCCGGCCTGGTGGACCGCTACCGCGTCGTCGTCTTCCCGGTCATCACCGGCGCCACCGGGACCGACCGCGTCTACGACGGCTATCCCGACGTCGCTCTCGACCTGGTCGACAGCCGCCTGTTCGACGGCCGGCTCCAGCTGCTGGAGTTCGTCCCCACGGTGCTCGCCGGTCCGCCCGGGGCGACCTGAGGGAGCCCGGACCCCTCCGGCGGGGACCTTCGTGTCTTCTCCGGGGAACGGCGCGGTCCTAGCGTCGGGGCGAGCTGACCCCGGTGTCCGGTCAGACGCGGCCGGTGTCCCCGCATCCCCGCTCACCCCGGAGGTGGACGCCATGCGCACCCCGAAGAAGCGCACCAGCCTCGCCCTCGCCGGTTCCGCCGCCCTCGTCGCGGGGGTGGTCGTGTGGCCGGCGGGCGCGGCAGCCGCCCCGGAGGGCGAGGTCTTCGAGGGGACCTTCGAGACCGACCGGGTGGAGGAGGTCTTCCTCGACCACGACGCCAACGGCGTGCCCTCGCTGGGTGACGAGCTCGTCTACACCAACACCAGCACGGGCGGCCTCGGGGACGCCACCGACCGGGGCCACTGCGTGTTCCACCAGGTGGACCTCGCCGCCGACAGCACGGTGCTGCACTGCACCGCGACCAACGTCGGGCCGCGCGGCTCGCTCAGCGTGCAGGGCGTGAGCCGCACCGGCATCACGGCCCCGGTGCTGCGGGAGCCGAGCAGCTGGGCCGTGACCGGCGGCACCGGCGAGTTCGCCTCCGCGTCGGGGGAGATCCACATCGAGGAGTTCGAGGGCGCCGGGCTGGACTTCCGCTCCCGCGGGACGTTCCGGATCGTCCTCGGCGGCTGAGGGGCGTCCCGTGCCGGTCGCCGTCCCGGGCGACCGGCACTGCGCTCTCGTGCGGCCGCGCGCGACACGCCGCGTCGACCATCCCGGCCCGGCGGCCGGCGCCGGGCCGACCGTGTCCTCGCGGGGACCGCCGGTGTGTCCGCCCGTGACACCACGGGCCCCGGGGAGACCGGTGCCGCGTCTCCCCGGGGCCCGTCCGACCGGTCGGCTCAGCCGCCGAGCCGGGACCTGAGCAGCTGCTTGCCCTGTTCAGCGCCCTTGCGGCTGTCCGCCTGGGCCTTGCGGAAGAGCTCGGCGAGTTCGCCGTCGCCGTCGCGGTCGGCGTCCTGGATGTAGGTCTCCAGCCGCAGCGCGTTGCTCAGGCACTGCTCGGTGAACCAGATGAGGTTGTAGTCCTTGTCCTGGGTGCCGGTGACCTGCCCGGCCTCCTGGCCGCTGGTGGTGGTCATGGCTCGCTCCCTCCACTCGGGTGAGGGGTTCGGTCTACTCGCCGGCGACCGCGTGCGTCCACCACTACCTGCCTGGTGGTCCTCCGTGCCCGTACCCGGGCCGAGCGGTGCCGGACGCGTCGGCCGACGTGGACGCCATGGCGTCCGGCCGACGGACTGACCCGTCGAGCACCGACGAGGGGAGCGGGCGGTGGCCGGACGCCACGAGTACGAGGTCGAGGAGCTCCGCGAGGGCGTGATCGGCGGCAAGACGTCCGGCGACGAGCTCGAGAGGCTGCTCGACGAGCACGCCCGCGAGGGCTGGCAGCTCAAGGCGATCACGTCCGTCGACGTGAAGGGCCGCATCGGGCCGGGCAGCGTGGAGGGCAGCCTGGTGACCTTCGAGCGCCCCGTCGCCCGAGCACGCCCGGGACCGGCGACCGCTGCGCCGACCCACGCTCTCGTGTGTGGGGCGGGTGGGGCTCGAACCCACGACCCAGGGATTATGAGGACTTAGCCAATAAGCGCTGTGCTGACCAGGGAAAACGCCGGTCGGCAAGAAGCGTAGGCGGTCGAGTACCCGTCTCTTGCAGCGAGCTCCGGCAGTCCGGCTGCCAGCGTTGCGGGGGCCGGCGGACCAGCGCCGCACCGGCGGAGGTCCACCGACGTCGCCTACCGGCTGCATACAGTCCTCGCTCGTGCAGCCCGAGCTAGAAGAGATCCTCCTGCTCCAGACGGATTGGACCTCAGGCAACTCCGTCGCGATGCAGCGTCGCGGAGTCCTCATCCGCACGGAGGCGGCAGGTTGGCTACGGGACCGATTGGATGCCGTTACCACGGCGATGCCTCCGGACGCGCGCGATCTCGCGGTGACCGGCCGGGACTCCACCGGGCTCAAGGCCGAGGTGCCATGGATCCGCATCTTCTCGGCCACCCACTCCCCGAGCCCCCAGGAAGGCTGGTACCTGGTCTACCTCTTCAGCGCGCTCGGCGACCGGGTCTACCTGTCGCTCAACCAGGGCACCACCGTCTGGGTCAACGGAGAGTTCCGCCCCCGGCCTGCCGAGCAGCTCCGGGCTCGCGTGGAGTGGGCCAGGGCTCTCCTCGCCGACCGGTTGAAGGCGTTCGCCGGAGCGGTCTACGACATCAAGCTCGACGCTCGCTCATCGAACTTGGGACGCGGCTACGAACGCGGCAACGTCGTCGCTCTCGAATACCCCATCGACGCCATCCCTGCGGACGGTCAACTGAACGAGGACCTGCAGCGGCTCGCCGAGCTGCTCGGGGCCGTGTACGCATCCGACGTCATAGCTCCCGGGGAAATCGCGCCCGAGGTCGCCGATGCCGTCAACGCCGCCGAAGAGGTGGCCGAGCCGCGTCGGCGACGCCAGGGGCGGGGCTACCGCCTCAACACCGCCGAGCGCCTGGCGATCGAGCAGCACGCGGTACGGCTGGCGTGCCAGTACCTCAAGGAGCAGCAGTTCACCACGATCAAGGACGTCGGCTCGACTGAGTCGTACGACATCGACGCGCGTAAAGAGGGCCAGCGCCTTTACGTCGAGGTGAAGGGCACGGTCTCGGCCGGCGTCGAAGTGATCCTGACCAAGGCCGAGGTCGAGTTGCACAAGGCGTGCTACCCGAACACGGCGCTCATCGTCGTCCACAGCATCACGCTGCAGCGGGGCGAGAAGCCCGTCGCTTCCGGCGGGGTCCTCAAGGTGATATCGCCCTGGTCGCCCGAGGATGCGGCGCTGACCCCCATCACCTATCGCTACACCGTCACCGCGTAGGGGTGGCCAGGTTCCTGGCCTAGCGGGGTCTCGATCAAGCATCAAGCAGCTGAGTCCCGAGCGGCGCTCGCTCCGGGAGAACCGCGACTCGCGATCTCGTCTTCGCTGTTAGCCTCGCCTTCATGGCTCAAGAAGACGGCGACAAAGAGCATCCGGGGATGCAGCGAATCAGAAATGCTCTTTCCGACTTCCTGCGTTATGCCGCTGACACCATGAGTTTGATAGATCTTACCGAGGGCGGAGCGAGAGCCCTACTGGGCTATCGAAGCATCAACCTCCACATCAAAGATCTGTTGAGTGATCAGGAGTCGAAGTGGACAGCCGATGATGCGGCGCGACTGGAGAGAGCAGAGCGCAGCGCCCAGCTTGCAGAATCCGAGATTGAGCGCGGGTTTCCACTCCTGCACAATCACTCCTTGATGGGGCTCTGGGGAGCGCTCGAGGTAATGGTTGAAGATGTGAGCGCAAACTGGCTTGATGTTCACCCTGAGACCATGACTTCTGAACACTTCCCGAAGATCCAGGTCGAACTGAACAAGTTTCTCGCCCTGGACCCGCTTGAACAGAAGCGCCACGTCGTCGCGGAGTTGAAGAGCAAGAAGGGGACACCCCTACGAACAGGCGCAGGCCAATTCGAAGCACTACTCGACGCGATCGGCCTCGACGGCCCTCTTGACCCTGATGTCCGCAGTGTCCTCCGTATCGCGCAGGGCTTTCGCAACGTCGTCGCTCACAAGGGTGGAAGGGTGGACGCACGGCTGATTTCGACTTGCCCCGATCTCGGGTTGGAACTCGGGCGACCGATCCGCATCTCAGCAGCGCAGATGCAATCCATGGTCTTCGCAATGGTGATGTATGCAGAAGAGGTCAACCGGCGACAACGTGCCGCATCCGGCCTGCCTCCCGGCGGTGTGCAGCTACCGCCAGGCGTGGCCGCGCTCGGAGCTCTCGGAGCCGTTCAAGAGGCAGGTAGACGGAGCCAGCAACTAGGTCCGCCTGCAAGGTCTCCGAGTCGGCGTGCGCCCGCGAGCCTTGAGTTGAAGGGCGGACCCGGCGGTGCAGGGTGGGAGGCATGAACATCTGGCCGGCGGTCGTCGGTGTCGGTGGCGTCGTCCTGGGAGCGCTCATCGGCGGAACCATCTCGCTTCTCACCGGCTGGCAGTCCCGTCGGTGGGCACATCAGGAGTGGCTACTTGACCGCCGTAGCGACGTCTACACCGAACTGCTCACGGCCATCCAGGCGATCATGGACGCGGGGCCACAGGTCGACGCGCGGGAGCGGTCACGACTAGGCGGGGACATCTTCAGGGCCAGCATCCGTTGTCAGATGGTCGGGAGCAACGGCGTGGCGGAGGCCGTCAACAGCGTGCTCGCGGACGTCCCCGCCTACATACGCGAGGCGGCGGAGGCCAAGCGCATGACCAGGCACGGCCCCACCCTGCAAGACGCCATGCGTTGGGACCTCGTACGCGCCCCTCGGTTGCGTCAGTGAACATTCAGCGAAACGCCCTCGATAGGCTCATCCCTCGCGGCTGATGAGCGATGGCTAGACTTCGCCGATGCTGGAGGAAGTCATCGTTGATCGCGGCCCGCAATACGAACAGCTGAAAGAGTTGGCGGTAGGCCTCCGGGTTGAAGGTCACCTTCTCCACTCGATTGGGGACCCTACGTCGAGCAGCCCCTTTGCGGAGGCCAACGCGCTATATCGCTGGGAGAAGGCTTCCGACTGGTGCTACGAGTACCTCTCGGCTGCCATTGAAAGCGGGCTGATGTGGGCAGACTTCAGTGCGCCGCTGGAGTTTCATGAATCTGCCCGCGTCCGACTGAGGCCGCGTCCCATACAGGGCCTCGCTCGCTCGGCGCTTGAATCGGCATCTCAGGCTATCTGGGTAATGACCGCCGACTCACCGGAGGAGTTGGCTATCCGACACCTCCGTCTCATGTATGCCGATTTCGAGGAACAGCGCAAAGCGTACAAGCTACAGGGGAACCGCGTAGAACAGGCAAAGCGACAGATCGACCGCTTTCTCTCTCGCGTCGGTCCGGAATTGCAAGAGGCGGACGTGAAACGACGCGTCACGTACTTGGACACGATCCGAGGAGCCTCAACAGAGATGGGAATGAATCCGGACGCCGTTGAGTACCTGTGGAGATTGGCAAGCGGATCTACACACGGCAAGCGCTGGGCTGCATTAGACCTCAACGAGGTGGAGTTGAGGGAGGAGTATGAGCCGGGCCAGCACCGCGTGATGCGAACTCCCAAGTTTGAGCCCCTTCTCAAGGTCTTGGCCACAGCCTATGAGGCCATAAGGTTCGGCGTTGCAGTCTTCGCCGCTCGGTCGAGTGCCGATATCGGCCCCCTACGACGCGCTGCACTACTCGCCGTGGCGAGAGAGATGCCCGTACCCGCGGAGCGCGAACGAGAACGCCAGGAGCTCATCGAGCGGCTCTCGCAAGACTCTGTAGAGGCAAGGCCAGCCAGCGAATAGGCGTACAGCTGAGCTCGGCCGGTGCGCCGCAGCAGCTCCGCGACGAGGACGGCACACCGGCCGAGGATTAAGGGACCCCGGCTGTCAGAGCCGGACGCCGCGGACGATGTCGAACGCCTTGGGGCGGGCGACGGCGATGTCGCCGCGGTACCAGCCGACGAGGCCGAACGAACCCTCTTCGACCATGTACCGCTCGCGCAGCACGGTGATCGTCAGCGCGGTGCGGATGCCGACGTAGAGCTGCGAGAAGTCGCCGGTGAACACGTCGGAGGTGTCGTTGCTCGTTCCGGTGGTGAGGTTGACCGGCACCTGCGAGGTGGTCAGCCGGCGAACGCCGTCGAGGTAGCCCGGGGCGGCCAGGTAGGTGCCCTGGCCGTCCTTCTGCTTGCCCAGCGAGCGGGCGGTCCGGTCGGCCATGATCTGCGCCGTCGGGGACTCGTTGGCGTCTCGCACGCGGCCGACGGAGTCGACGAGGATGTCCCAGGTCGGCGAGCCACCGTTGGCCGCGACGTTGGTCTTGGTCACGCCGGTGGTGTTGATCAGGCCGCTGGGCTCGTCGCCGGTCCCGGTGCCGTACATCGCCGCGCCGTCGACCTTGAGCGCGAAGCCGATCGCGAAGGCGCGCCGGAGCTGCTCCTCGATCCCGCTGGCGTCCTCGAGCAGCTCCCGGGTGATCTTGGTGACCACCGCGAGCGACTTCGCCGACAGAGTGACCTTGTCCAGCGCCGCGTCGTCCTCGGCGAGCGGGTTGCCCTCGCCGCGCCATGCAGGCGTCGGGTCCTCGGCCCAGCGGGCAACGTCCAGCGTCCGGTTCGCCATCGGCACCAGCCGCGCACCGGCCTGGAACACGCGGGTCTCGGCGCGGGCCAGGTCGATGATCTCGGCGGCCAGCGGAGCCGGGAGCATGAAGCCGCCGTCGGCGGCGACCGTGCCGGTCATGGCCCGGCGCTCGGCCTCCGCGCCGCTCCACTCGCCGAACATCGCGCCGCGCAGGTACTTGCGCAGCGACAGCCCGGTCTCCTCCTCACGGACGAGGCCGCGGGTGCGGAGGAAGCCGGCGAAGGACTGCCGGTCGGTCAGCGGGACGCCGTCGCGGTAGTCGCCGCCGACGTCGACGAAGGCGCGGCGGCCGCTGCCGTCGCCCTCCATCAGGATGCCGCCCTCGGGGATGACGCCGGTCCGGTCGATCACGGTCAGGTCCTCGACGAGGTTCAGCAGTCCATCAAGGGTCTTGGTGAGGCCGCGGACCTCGGCCTGCTCAGCGTCGGTGGGAGCGGCGCTGCGCTGGAGGTACTCGATCCGAGCGCGGACGCTCTCAGCCTCGCGGAGCACGTCGGCCGGCGAGGCGTCGTCGGCGCGGAACTGCTCGGCGGTACGGAAGATCACGGAGGGCTTAGGCATGGGGTCACTGGCTCCACAGGAGAGGAAGGGCATGGAGGGGGATGCAGCGGAGCGCTGCTGATCCGGCCTGCCGTCCTGTGCGGTGACAGTGGCTCCGGGGCGCGGTGACCCCAGCCGAGGACTTGATCATGCGGCACCGCGCCGCAGCTCGTCCAGCGCCTGAGCGACCGGGTCGACACCAGGCGTCACGAGCGCACCTTCGGCCTCGTCCTCCTCGGTCAGCTCCAGCTCGGCGACGGCCAGCAGCCGCCGCCGCTCGTGGAGAGCACGCACCAGGGCGGCGGCGAGCCGATCGGTGAAGCGACGGGCCGAGACCGGCTCGCCCTCGGCGGTGTCGCGGAGCCCGAGGACGATCCGGCGGATCGTGTCGTCCGGGAGCTGGGCGATGTCGTGCTGGTTGATCTTCACGGTCGTACTCCTTCGTTCGGTCGTCGTTCGGTTAGTTCGCTCGGCGAGGAGCGTCGACAGGCCGGCGGCTGCCCGGAGCGCCCCGCTACGCCTGCCGGACCGGCTCCGGGCAACGGGAGCACCCCCGCGGGGCTCCGGCAGGCGTACGGGGCAGCTCCCACTGAGGCCGCCGTCAGGGCGGCGGCGGAGGCGGTCGTTCAGTGGGGAGGGAAATCCCGACGGCGCGGTCGAGAGCGGCCGAGGCCGGGAAGATCGGCACCGCCCCTTCCCCGGGCATCACGAAGCCTCCGCCGCCGGCTCGCCGGAAACAGTCCCGGCGCGAAGGTTGTGCTTCGCGACGATGCAGGTGACGCACTTGCCGGCGGCGGTCAGCGGGTGGCCGCAGTCGGTGGAGCTGACCGTGGGCACGGCGGCGATGGGAAGCTGGCCGCCGTCCCGAGATGCGGTGTATCCGGCACCCGCGGCCCCCGCGTTACCCGCGCCCATCGAGGCGACGGCGGGATGGTGCGGGGGCTGCGGGCCAGGATCGCCGGTCATCTCCGGACGCTCGGGCGGAGTGATCGTCCAGCGGATGACCTTGTCGTGGTTCTTGCCCTCGTCGTCGTGGACGGTCCAGCCGGCCCTGCGCATGGTCGGGGCCTGCCGCCGCAGCACCTGCGTGACCGTCCGCGCGTCGCCCGGCCACCCCTTGGCGCGGGTGTCGGCCATGAACGCCAGCCGGGTGAGCAGCTCGACCGCGGTGCCGGTGAAGGAGTTGCCGGCGTACATGCGCTCGATGGCGGTGATGAACGGGTCGCCGGTGAGGGTGTCGACGGCGACGGCCCCCTGCTTGCCGAGATAGCGGTCCAGCCCGTTGGTGCCGAGCACCCGGTCGACGGCGGCCAGGATGCGCGCGAAGTCGGCCATCCGGGGCTTGCTCTCCAGACGGACAGAGGGAAGGACACCCGCGACACCCGCTGCGAGGTCGAGCACCGCGCCGAGCAGCCGAGGGTGCATCTGGTCCCAGGCCGACCAGAGTTCCTCCTCGGTACGCCGCCCCTGCTCGGAGATGGTCTGCAGGTGGATCGGCAGCATCCGCTCGGCGAGGTCGCCCCGGATGGCCCCGATGTCGATCCCGTTGAGCAGGAGGCACCGGCGGAAGGCGAACACCGCGAAGTCGCCGTCGGTGTAGAGCCGGCGACGAACGTCGCCGTCCCCGGTGACCGCCCGGCACATCGAGTCCGAAAGCCATGCCGGGATGTCGGAGAGGTTGTCGAGCCCGACCACCAGGGAGCCAGTCGCCGCAGTCACCCACGAGTCTGCGTCCCGCGGCGGCTTGCGCAGCGGCACCGGCGAGGGGTCGAGCACGCTGACCAGCAGCTTGGTCGCGCTGCTCTTGCCGGTGCCCTGCTCACCGAAGATCGACAGCACCGGGTGGGGCATATCGGGCCAGAGGATCGCCACCAGCCACGCCGCGACCAGCGGCCGGTCCGCCGGGTCCACGTTCAGCCAGTTCCACAGCTCGTCGAGCGCGCCGCCGACCACCGGCTCGGGCAGAGCCGCGTTGAGCTCCGAGCGCCGGAACAGCACGGGGGCCTGCGGCGCGACTGTCCAGCCGTCGGCGGTGATCCGCACGACCCGGCCGGTCGCATCGCCGAGGTCGAGCCAGAGCGCGCCGCCGCGCTGGGCCGCCCGAAGGTGCAGCCGCTGGGGCTCACCGTCCTCGGCCGTGCCCTCAATCACCAGGAGGGCGTCGGCCAGCGCCTGCTGGGGTGCGGCCCGACCGGTGCGCTCGAAGTAGGCCCGCGCGAGCTGACCGCGCAGCGAGGTCTTGCCGCCGCGCAGCAGCCGGATCACCGGAGGGCCGGAGCGGGGGTCACCGAAGGTGTGCCCCTCGGTGCTGATCCCGAACTCGTACAGCTCGGCAGCAATCTCCACCAGCATGGTGGCCGCCGACTTCTTCTCCACGCGGTCCGGGACGGTGGTGTCCGGTTCGGTCGACGCCGCCATCGGCTCCGCGTCGAGGGTCACCGCTGCGGCGAACACGCTCTCGCGGATCTCGTCCTCGCCGTCGGTGAACAGATCGTTGGCGTTCACCGGTTCACCGCCTCCGCAGCGGCCCGCCGCTGCTGGACGGCCAGCACCGCCGTGACCTCCGCGACGACCAGGCCGAGGAGCGACTCCATGCTGTCGTGACCGACCGCCTGATTGAGACGGGTGGCGAGCATCTCGCACCGGCGGCGCAGCGCCCCGTTCAGAAGGCCCTGCCGGTACCAACCGACCGAGGCCGGCGTCGGGACACCGCCGTACAGGTCGGCCAGCAGCAGAGCCAGGTTGCCCACCGCCTCGGAGCCGGTGACGACCGCCTTCGCCTGAGCGTGCGCGAACACGACGGTCGGGTCAGGGGCGAGGCCACGCGCGGCCAGCTCCCGGCACACGTCGGCGACCAGCGCCAGTCGGGGGTCGGCGAAGTCCTCGCCGTTCACGAGGTGCAGAGCGTCCAGCGCGGCCACGGCCGAGAGATGGAGCACGGCCCCGACGAACGCGGCCTCGGGGTCCAGCATCGCCGTCCTCGCAGCGGTCGTCGTCGGAGCGGTCACCGCACACCACCGCGGCGCGCAGACCCCGGCCGGACCAGTTCGGCCGCCCACGCGGGGATCACGACGTAGTAGCCGCCGCTACCGCAGTGCGCGACGCGGTGGATGACCCGGGGCTCGACGGGCTCGTCGGTCTCCCACCCGTAGCCGTGGAGGTGCTGGTGCCTGCCGAACGGGCAGCGCACCCGGAGCCCGCGCGTCTCCCGGTACGGGCGGATCTCGACGACCTCGGCCGTCGGGTCCGCGAGGGCGGGGGCGGGCAGGTCACGGGCGGTGCCCTCGGGGGCGAGCCTGACGACCTGCTTGGCGGCGACGTGGGTCTCGGAGGGGGCGGTCCCGGTCGAGCGGGCCGCCCCTTCGTCCGCGGTCACGCGGCACCCGCCTGACCCTCGGTGCGGCCCGGCGTCGCCTTCCCGCGCCGACGCGCCTGCGCCGAGCGGTAGGCGAGCCGAGTGAAGTACTCCTTGCGGGCCGACTCGGCCATCCGGGCGCGCACGACGGGGTCAAGGATCCCGTCGGGGTCGACACGGGCTTCGAACCGATCGAGCTGCGCCCGGCGCGCCGGTGCAGTCCGAGCCGAACGGTCGGCGGTCTTGGCCCACGAGGCATGGGCGGCGATGCGGGCGCGCAGGGCGCGCTCGTTGGGGCTCAACGGACAGACCTCTCCCTGAGAAGAGGCCCGCTGAGACCCCGCGCTGCGCGCAGTACGGGTGGTGGAGGAGCGCCGTAGCCACCCGGGCGGCTGCTGACCTAGACGTTAGGACAGCGCCCGGAACGCTACCGCACAGCGCGGACGCTCCGCTAGGAAGGACCTACAGCCTGTGATCAGCGCGGCATTGTGATCTCGCGACGACCGAGACGTAGAGCGACCGCGTACAGCTCCAGCAGTCGGGCCGGACGGACGACGCCGCTGTAGGAGCACCTCCGGCAGTCCAGCCGGGTGCGCCCGTCGGTCATGTCCCGGAGGGGACCGGGCTGGAGCAGGGGGATCGGATCGACGCGGGTGGCGGTGACCCGGCCGCGGTCCGGGCGGTCCTGCTGCGCCGGGACGACCCGCAGTCCCCAGCCGTCCATGTCGGCGAGGATCGCGGGGAAGAGCAGGTGCCCGCGGGGGCACAGGAGCCGCACGACCGACGGCTCGGCCTCCCGCAGGGCGGCGACGACCTCCGGCCAGTGCGCGACCGTCCGTTGCACGGCGCGCTCCTCGTCGCGCATCCGCGGGTAGTGGTCGGCCGCTCCGCCTGCGTCCGGGTGGCTGTCGCGCTCGGGGCCGGTCACAGCCGGTCCCCGAGCCCGGCGCGATAGAACGCGGCGCGGGCGCGCTCGTCGGCGGCCGACGCGGCATACCGGCCGACCATCTCCCTCGACCGCCACCCGGCGAGCCGCATCAGGTCCTGCTCCTGGTTCCCATCGGCGAGCCAGCGGTGCGCGAACGTGTGCCGGAACCGGTGCGGGTGGACGTCCTCGACCCCGGCGTCGGCAGCCCGGCGCTCCAGCATCTGCCGGACGCCGGAGTCGGTCATCCGGCCCTTCTTCCCGATCCAGAGCGCGGAGAGCCCAGCCTGCGGGTGCTGGGCGCGGGCGCGGAGGTAGCGCCGGAGTGCATCGGCGGTCTTCGGGTTGTAGGGGACGGCCCGGCCGCGCCGACCTTTGCCCATAACATGCGCGACGCTCTGCTCCGGATCGAGATCGTCGACGCGCAGGCCGGCCAGTTCGCCAGCGCGCATCCCGGTGTCGAACAGCATCCGCAGGAGCGCGGTGTCCCGCCGGTTCTCGAACGTGTTGCCCTTTGCGGCGTCGAGCAGGCGGCGCAGCTCGTCCTCGGACAGGACGGCGACCGGCTGCTCGGGGACCGCGGGCGGGCGCATCTTCTCCATCGGCGACCGGGGGATCTCGCCGTCGTCGACGAGCCACCGGAAGAGCTGCTGGAGCGACCGGTAATGCTTCGCGACCGTAGCCGGCGCGACCCGGTCGACAAGCGCGGCAAGGAACGCCTCGACGTGCTCCCGGCTGATAGCGCTCGCGGTCGTCGGCATCCCGGCCCGGACAAGGTGCGCGTGGAAGTTCTCGCCGACACGGAGATAGCTCGCGATCGTCGTCGGGGCGACGTTCCGGGCGCGGAGATGAGTCCGCCAGTCGGGGAGCATGGTGGTCAGATCGTCGATCGCGGCGGCCGCGCGCCGAGCCGGAGCCTGGGTCATACGGCGGACCCTAGGAGGACCGGATCCGTCTAGAGCTAGGCGGGAGTCCCCGGCTCTTCGAGCGCTGTACGGGATCGAGTACCCGGGTATTGCCTGGTAGTGGGGCGGGTGGGGCTCGAACCCACGACCCAGGGATTATGAGTCCCATGCTCTGACCGGCTGAGCTACCGCCCCGGAACGACGCTCCCAGCCTGCCAGACGCCGGACCGGCGCTCAGCGGACCCACAGGCGCCGCGCCGCCGGGTCCCAGCGCCGGTCGCCGCCGCGCCGGGCCCTGCCCCCGGAGGTCCGGCGACGGGCCGCGGTCGGTGCGGCCGCCGCCGCGCTGCTGGGAATCAGTGGCGTCGGCCGCTACGCCCTCGGCTCGGCCGCCGCGGGGGAGGGCACCGCGGCGACGACGTCGGTGGTCCGGCCCGGCACCACCGACGGCACCCGGGGCGGCGTCCCCGGCCCCCGGCCCGGCCTCGACGAGGGCACCACCGGCGACAGCGCCTGACCCGTGCGCGGGCGGGCCCGGCCGGGGACTCAGCCCCGGCCGGGTCCGTCGCCGAAGCCGTCGAAGCCGCCGGGCCCGCCGCGGAACCCGTCCGGGCCGGCGTCGAACCCCTCGGCCAGCCCGTGCAGCACCAGCGAGCCGAACGCCACGAGCACCAGGAGGGTGACCAGGCCGACCAGTGCGATGCGCACCGCCGCGGGACGGCCGGCGCGCGCCCCGGCGACGGTGGTCCGCAG
Source organism: Geodermatophilus sp. SYSU D00663 (assembly GCF_054050655.1). Taxonomy (NCBI): domain Bacteria; kingdom Bacillati; phylum Actinomycetota; class Actinomycetes; order Geodermatophilales; family Geodermatophilaceae; genus Geodermatophilus; species Geodermatophilus sp. SYSU D00663. Next base: position 48,151 of record NZ_JBJGZT010000012.1, read on the forward strand.
CTGCTCCCAGGCCATGAGCCCCAGCGGCCGCCAGCCCGGCGCGGTGACCTGCGGCGGGGCCGCCACCGGCGGGAGGTCGGCGGTCAGCGGCGCGAGGTCGCGCAGGTGGACGGCGGCCCAGGCGGCCGCCATCCGGTCCCCGCCCTCGTCGGGCGTGAGCGCCCCGCGGGCGACGCCGTCCTGCAGCCGGTGCACCGTCGCGAGCCGGTCGGCGTCGGTCGCGCGCACCGGCGGTGCCGGCGGCACGGCGCCCGGTCGCACCGTGCCGTCGGCGGCGGCCGCGTACCGCGTCCGGCCGCCGAACGGCGTCGTCGGTCCTGGGATCGGGGTCCCGTCCATGTCGTTCCTCCCCACGAGAGCCGGTCCGGCCGGCCAGCGTGCCCGCGGTTCCTGTGACGGACCTGTGAGCCCGGCCACCACGGGACATGCCTCGAAGGCGGGAGTGGCACTGCGTGTCAAACCGGCCACGATCCGTGAGACTCGCAGGTCGTCGCGGTGTCGAAACGGTTGAGCGCGCAAGCGGACACGCCGGGGCCGTTATGTCCCCGTGACCTCACCCGTCCCATCCGTAGTACCTTCGCCCGCGGTCCTGCCGGGCCGCTGCGCCTCGGGACGACGAGGACCCCGGCCGGACTCCGCCTGACCGTCCCGGCACGCGCCGGGAGCGGGGACCGCACGGAGGTCCCCGGCTCGGTCGCGCCCGCGGACGCCGGACGCGGGCAGGCCGCCCGTCCCGCCGGACGGGCGCCGATCCGGCAGGCGGCCGCGAGAAAGGGAGATCCGCCCTCTTGGCGACCGCGCACCACCGGACCGCCCGCTCCACCTCCCGCCGGCTCCGCCGCGCCGTGCTCGCCGCCGGCGCCGCCGCGCTCCTGATGGCGGCGCCCGTCCCGGCGATGGCGGACCCCGACGACGACGTCGCCGCGGCCGAGGCCGCCGAGGCCGCCCTCGTCGCCGAGGTGAGCCGGATCCAGGGGGCGGTCACCGCCGCCGAGGAGCAGCTCCAGCGGATGACCGTCGAGGCGGAGGCCGCCGCGGACGCCGCACTGGTCGCCCAGGCCGAGCTCGCCGCCGCGCAGGAGGCCGCCGCCGTGGCCGCGGCCGAGCTGCAGGCCGCGCGCGACGCCGTCGCGCAGGCGCAGGACGAGGTCGTCGAGCTCGGCCGCGAGGCCTACATGGGCAGCGGGGGAGACCTGGGCGGCACCGCCTCGGTGCTGCTGGACAGCCAGGGCCCCCGCGAGGTCCTCGAGCGCGCCGCCACCCTCGACCTGCTCGGCGCCCAGCGCGCCGAGACCCTCGAGCAGTACGAGCTGCTGGAGACCCAGGAGGAGGAGGCCGACGCCGCCGCCCGCGCCGCGGTCCAGGAACGCGACGCGGCCGCCGCGGCCGCCGCGCAGGCCCAGGCCGCCGCCGACGCACGGCTGGCCCAGGCGCAGGGCGACTACGACGCCCTGGCCGGTGAGAAGGCCCGCCTGGACGAGCAGTTGCGCGCGGCCGAGGTCGAGCTGCTGCGGCTGCGCGGCGTCGCCGAGGCCGAGGCCGCCTGGGAGGCCCAGCAGGCCGCCGAGCAGCGGGCCGCGGTCGACGTCCAGTCCAGTGCCGGTGGCGGCACCGCCCCGACCACCGGCCGCGTGACCTCCTGCTACGGCCCGCGCTGGGGGACCATGCACCAGGGCGTGGACATCGCCGCCCCGATCGGCACCCCGGTCCTCGCCCCGGAGGGCGGCGTGGTCCTGCAGGCGGGCCCGGCCAGCGGCTTCGGCCAGGCCGTCTACGTCCAGCACGACGACGGCTCGATCACCCTCTACGGCCACGTCAACCGGTTCTTCGTCTCGGCCGGCCAGGTCGTGGGCGCCGGCCAGCAGATCGCCGAGGTCGGCAACAAGGGCCAGTCCACCGGGCCGCACCTGCACTTCGAGGTGCACGAGGGCGGGCTCTACGCCAGCCGGGTCGACCCGATGCCGTGGCTGCAGGCGCACGGCATCTCGCTGGGCGGCGCCTGCTAGCGGCGTCCGCGGAACCGGCCGAGCAGGTCGCCGGCGCCCCCGACGGTCCGCGCGGCCAGCGCCAGGATCGGCCCGCCGGGGATGCCCGGCGCCGACTCGACGATCGGGGCCAGCCGCATCAGCTCCGGCAGGTCCCGCACCCGCAGCCGGCGCCGCACCAGCGCCGCGGCCGGGTTGGTCCGCCCCGACGCCGCCTCCAGCAGGACGTCGGCCGCGGCCTCGACGACGGCGCCGCGGGGCCGCGTGCCGCCCACCGGCCGCACCGTCCAGCCCGGCGGGTCGGCCGCGAAGACCCACCCGCCGCCGGGGGTCACCAGGGCGGCGCCGCCGGCGATGCCCGAGGAGGCGGCCAGCGCGCCGGTGACGTCGGCCAGCGCGGCCAGCCCGGCGTCCAGGACCCGTGCCGGGACCGGGGGAGCGCCCAGCGGTACCAGGTCCAGGCCGTGCACGGCGAGCTCGTAGGCCTGACCGAGGACCACCGACAGCATCGGCAGCCGCCCGACCGTGGAGACCGCGGGCGCGGCGTCCAGCTCGACGGGCTCCTCGGTCAGGTAGCGCTCGGTCGCCTCCCGGTTGCGGCGCAGCGCGGCGAGGACCTCCTCCCGCGAGGCGTCGCGGTGGGTGGCGGTCACCCGGGCGTTGGTCGCGTCGACGTCGGCCGGCGTCCCGGCGCCGCCGGCCCGGGCGGAGGTCACCAGGTCGGCCAGGGCGGCGTGGTCGGGCCAGCAGCCCAGGTGCACGCACACCTCGTGCGCCCGCCAGCCCGGGAGCCGCGTCGGCCGGTCCAGGTCCACCGCGGCCGCCTGCTCGAGGAAGGCGTCCCAGGCGCCGAGCACCATCGGCCCCACCACGTCCCGGCCGGCATCGGCCATCCCGCGCGTCCCGTCGTCCCGTCCCATGCCCCGGCCCCTACCCACCCCGTCGGGGGAGTGGCACGTGCGTCCGAGTGGAGAACGGAACGAGATCGGCCGAGAACCCCAGCGTGGACGGGGCAGGGGTGCGGCGTGCCGAGGCGGGGACCCCGCGCCGGCCGCGGCGTGCCGCGCCCGCCTGGCTCGGCGCCGGCCTCTACCGGCCGCTGGCCGAGGACGACGAGCGCGCCCGCTTCTGGGTCCGGCACGTGCACACCGGCGTGCTGCTCAGCGAGATCGCCGGCTGGGCCTGCCTGGTCTACACCCTGACGACCCCGACCCCCGGTCACCGGCACCCCGTGCTCCTGGCGCTGGCCGGCTCGGTCGTCGTCCTGACGCCCCTGCTGCTCCTCCTGCCGCTGCACCGGATCGTCCGCGACCTGCGCGGCCCGCTGCTGTTCTCCGTCTGGACGGCCGCCGTGACGGCCATCGTCGCCACCGCTGCGCGGCTGGACGGCGGCACCGACAGCCCGCTGTCGGTGATCTTCTTCCTGGTCCTCGTCTACATGGCGGTGGCCTACCCGCCGGCCGGCGTGGTGCTCACCGGCACGCTCATGACCACCGCGTACGCGACCGTGGTCGCCGGCCCGCCGGATGCGCACTCGCTGCTGGTGGCCACCGTGCTCGGCACGGTCACGCTGATCTGCACGCTGTCCTCGGCCAACCAGTGGGCCGCCCACGACCGGCAGGTGCTGCTGCTGCGCACCCAGGAGGCGCTGGCCACCACCGACCCGCTCACCGGCGTGCCCAACCGCCGGGTCTTCCTCGACCGCGTCGGCCGGGCCGTGCGCCTCGCCGGCCGGGGCGAGCGGGCGGTGGTCTGCATCGTCGACCTGGACGGTTTCAAGGCGGTCAACGACCGGCGGGGCCACGCCGCCGGCGACGAGGTCCTCCGCTCGGTCGCCGCCGCGCTGGGCCGGGTGGTCCGCGAGACCGACACCGTCGCCCGGCTCGGTGGTGACGAGTTCGCCGTCCTCGCCGGGTCCCTGCTGCCCGCCGACGACGTCCTGCTGGCCGACCGCCTGCGCGCCGCCGTCGCGGAGGTCGGGACCGGCTGCGGGGTGACCGCCAGCGTGGGCTGTGCCCCCGTGCACCCCGACGACGACGTCGCGGGCGTGCTGCACCGCGCCGACGAGGCGATGTACCGGGCCAAGGCGGCCGGCGGGGACCGGGTCGCCGATCTCGCAGGGTGACCGACACTCCCGCAGGCCGCTCACCGAGCGTCACCGGCGGTCGACGGAGTTCCGTATGCGACACGGGCTCCCGCAACGGCCCGTGACGGGAGCCACGGTGTAGCGTCGAGGCGGTCCGACCCCGGGTTGGACTCTGCGCCGGTGGTCGTGGTATGGCGCTGACCAGCACTTCCGTGACGCGCGTGGCGGGTGTGGTCACATCCGGAACAGTCGCTGCATCCGCACTGGCGCGACCGGCACCTCATCGTGCACACTGTCACCGGAAGCCCTGGTCCGCCGCCGTTGACCACAGCCTGTCACCGAATCGATCGTCCGTTGGGGAAGACGAGACCGATCGAGTCGATGGAGGTGCCTCGTGCAGCGACGGTCTACCCAGGGTGTCGTCTTCGTGCACTCCTGCCCGAAGGCGCTCTGCCAGCACGTCGAGTGGGCGCTCGAACGCGTCATCGGCGCGCCGGTCTCCCTGTCGTGGGCCGACCAGCCCGCGGCGCACGGTGCCTACCGTGCCGAGGTCGCCTGGACCGGGGTCCCCGGCACGGGCGCCAAGCTGGTCGCCGCGCTGCGCGCGTGGCCGATGCTGCGCTTCGAGGTGACCGAAGAGGCCAGCCACGGCAACGACGGCGAGCGCATGTCCTACGTGCCCGGGCACGGCGTCTTCCGGGCGCCCACGAGCGCCAACGGCGACATCGTCGTGACCGAGCAGCAGCTGCGGACGCTCGCGGCGACCGCCACGTCGGTGGAGGCGTTCCGCCACGGCGTCGACCAGCTCCTCGGCGCGGCCTGGGACGCCGACCTCGAGGTGTACCGCTACGCCGGCGACGGCAGCCAGACCACCTGGCTGCACCAGGTCGTCTGAGCGTCCGGAGCGGAGTCGCAGGTCACGATCAGGGCACACGACGTGAGGCACCCCGCCCCCTCGTCGTAGGCTGCACACCAGGTCGTCCGGACGCCGTCGGGGAAGCGGCGTCCGGGCGACCTCCACACGAGAGGCCCGCCACCGGTGCAGCGGTGGCGGGCCTCTCGGCGTCCGGACGGGAACTCGTCCGGTGGGCGGTCGGCCCCGCTGCGCGGGGCAGCGGGGACCTCCTCAGAGCGGGATGTTGCCGTGGGCGCCGCGGCCGGCCGGGGCCGAGGCGAGGGCCTCGACCAGCCGGCGGCGGGTGCGGGAGGGCTCCACCACCTCGTCGACGACGCCGATCTCCAGCGCCCGGTTCACCCCGCCGGCGATCCGCTCGTGCTCGGCGGCCAGCTGCGCGTGCAGCGCCTCGCGCTCGGCCGGCGGCACCGCGGCCAGCTTCTTGCGGTGCAGGATGCCGACGGCGGCCTTGGCGCCCATGACCGCGACCTCGGCGCCGGGCCAGGCGAAGACGGCGGTGGCGCCGAGCGAGCGCGAGTTCATCGCGATGTAGGCCCCGCCGTAGGACTTGCGGGTCACCAGCGTCACACGCGGCACGACCGCCTCGGCGAAGGCGTGCAGCAGCTTCGCGCCGCGCCGCACCACGCCGTCCCACTCCTGGCCCACGCCGGGCAGGTAGCCGGGGACGTCGACCAGCACGACCAGCGGCACCCCGAAGGCGTCGCACATCCGCACGAAGCGGGCGGCCTTCTCCGCCGACGCGGAGTCCAGGCAGCCGCCCAGGCGCAGCGGGTTGTTGGCGATCACGCCGACCGTCCGCCCGCCCAGCCGGCCGAGCGTGGTGACGACGTTCGGCGCCCAGCGCGGGTGCAGCTCCAGCCCGGGCCCGTCGAGCACGGCGGCCACGAGCGGCTTGACGTCGTAGGCCCGCTGCGGCTGCTCGGGCAGCAGGGAGCGCAGGTCGACGTCGGGGGCCTCCGACGCCGGCGCGAAGGAGCCCTGCGCGGCGAACAGGTCCACCGCCTGCCGGGCGGTCTCCAGGGCCGCCGCCTCGGACTCGGTGACCACGTGCACGACGCCGCTGCGCCGGCCGTGGGTGTCCGGGCCGCCGAGGCGCTCCATGTCGACGTCCTCGCCGGTGACCGAGCGGACCACGTCGGGGCCGGTGACGAACACCCGCCCGGCCGGCCCCATGATCACCAGGTCGGTGAGAGCCGGCCCGTACGCGGCGCCGCCGGCAGCCGGGCCGAGGACGACCGACACCTGGGGCACCCGGCCCGAGGCGCGCACCATCGCGGCGAACACCTCGCCGACGGCGTGCAGCGCGGTCACGCCCTCGGCCAGGCGGGCGCCGCCGGAGTGCCAGATGCCGACCACCGGCACGCGCTCGCGCAGCGCGGTGTCGATGGCGTCGACGATGTGCCGGCAGCCGTCGATCCCCATCGCGCCGCCCATCACCGTGGCGTCGGTGCAGAAGGCGACGGCGGGGCTGCCGGCCACCGTCCCGCGCGCGGCCATGACGCCCGAGGTGTCGCGGGGGGCGAGCAGGGCCACCGACCCGGCGTCGAAGAAGCGGGCGAGGCGGTCCTCGGGGTCGCGCGGGTCGGGGCTGGGCAGCGTCGGGACGGCGTGGACGGTGGTCACCGGACCTCCAGGGGCGGGCCTTGAGTGCGGGGCCGGCCCGGGGGCCGGGCGGGGAGTGCGCTAGGCGGTCGTGAAGACGAGCGCGATGTTGTGGCCGCCGAAGCCGAACGAGTCGTTGACCGCGGCGGTGAGGGACGCCTGGCGCGGCTCGCGGCGGACGATGTCGAGGGCCTGCACGGCGGCGTCGTCGTCGGGGTCGTCGAGGTTCGCCGTCGCGGGCACGACCTGCTCGCGCAGCGCGAGGATGGTGAACACCGACTCCAGGGCGCCGGCGGCGCCGAGCAGGTGGCCGGTCTGGCTCTTCGTCGCGGTGACCAGCGCGTGGTCGCCCACGGCGCTGCGGATCGCGGCGGCCTCGGCGGTGTCCCCGACCGGGGTCGAGGTGGCGTGCGCGTTGACGTGGCCGACGTCGGCGGGGTCGACGCCGGCGTCGCGCAGCGCGGCGCCGATCGCGCGGGCGGCGCCCTCGCCCTCGGGGTGCGGGGCGACCAGGTCGTAGCCGTCGGCGGTGGCGCCGGCACCGGCGAGCCGGGCGTGCACCCGGGCGCCGCGGGCCCTGGCCGAGCCCGCGCGCTCGAGGACCAGCGCGGCCGCGCCCTCACCGAGCACGAACCCGTCGCGGCCCTTGTCGAACGGGCGCGAGGCGCGCTCGGGCTCGTCGTTGCGGGTGCTCATCGCCCGCATGGCGGCGAACCCGGCCATCGGCAGCGGGTGGACGACGGCCTCGGCGCCGCCGACCAGGACGACGTCGGCGCGGTCGAAGCGCAGCAGGTCCAGGCCCCAGCGGATCGCCTCGGCGCCGGAGGCGCAGGCGCTGACCGGGGCGTGCACGCCGCCGCGGGCGCCGATGGCCAGCCCGACGGCCGCGGCGGGGCCGTTGGGCATGAGCATCGGGATGGTGAAGGGGGAGACCCGCTTGGGGCCCTTCTCCTCCAGGACGTCGTCCTGGCCGAGCAGGGTCAGCGCCCCGCCGATGCCGGTGCCGAAGACGACGGCGATCCGCTCGGGCTCGACCCCGGCGTCGGCGGCACCGGACTCGGCCCAGGCCTGCTCGGCGGCGATGACCGCGACCTGCTGGCTGCGGTCCAGCCGGCGCGCGCGGACCCGGTCGAGCTGCTGGACGGGGTCGGTGGCCAGGGTCGCGGCCAGCTGGGCCGGGAACTCCTTGACCCAGTCGTCGTCGAGGCGGCGGACCCCCGACCGTCCGGCCAGCAGCGCGTCCCAGGTGCTGGCGACGTCGCCACCGAGGGGCGTGGTGGCTCCGAGGCCGGTGACGACGACGTCGTCGTTCGAGCTCATGACGGGTCCTCTCCTGGGGGCGTGCGGGCGCGGGCGGCCGGGGACCCGGCTCAGCCCTGGTTCTTCTGGATGTAGCTGATGGCGTCGCCGACGGTCTTGATGTTGCCGAGCTCGTCGTCGGGGATGGCCACGCCGAACTTGTCCTCGACGGCGGTGGCGATCTCGACCATCGACAGGGAGTCGACGTCGAGGTCCTCGGTGAACGACTTCTCCGGGGTGGCGTCGGCGGGGGCGACCCCGGCGACCTCCTCCAGGATCTCGGCCAGACCTGCCTGGATGTCCTCGCTCACGCGGGGGTCCTCTCTCTCGGTGGGGGCGGGCGCTGCCCGCCGTCGGGCCCGGACGTCCCGGGTGTCTGGGGTGCCGCTCAGGGCAGGACGAGCACCTGGCCGGCGAAGGTGAGACCGGCGCCGTAGCCGAGGACGAGCGCGAGGTCGCCGCTCCTGGCCTCGCCGGACTCCATCAGCGCGGTGAGGGCCAGCGGGATCGACGCCGCGGAGGTGTTGCCGGCCTGGACGATGTCGCGGGCGACGACGGTCTCCTTGCCGAAGCCGAGCCGCCGGGTCATCGACTCGACGATGCGCAGGTTGGCCTGGTGCGGGGCGAACACGTCGATGTCCTCGGGCCCGACGCCGGCGGACTCCATCGCCTGGATGAGGGTGTCGGTGAGCCGGGTGGTCGCCCAGCGGTAGACCGCCTGGCCGGCCATCGAGATGCCCCTGGAGCCGGCGACGATCTCGATCGCGGAGAACTGGTCGCCGTCGCTGCCCCACGCCACCGGGCCGATGCCCGGCTCGTCGGAGGCGCCGACCACGGCCGCGCCGGCGCCGTCGGCGAAGATCACCGCGGTGGAGCGGTCGGTCTGGTCGACGACGTCGGTGAGCCGCTCGACGCCGACCACCAGCGCGTTGCGCGCCGAGCCCGCGCGGATGGCCGCCGAGGCCACCTCCAGCGCGTAGCAGAAGCCGGCGCACCCGGCGTTGAGGTCGAACGCGCCGGGGCGGGGGATGCCCAGGCGGTGGGCGACCTGCGGGCCGATGCCGGGGATCGGCTCCTTGAGGCTGGCGCTGGCGAGGATCACCAGGTCGACCTCGTCGGGCGCCAGGCCGCTGGCGGCCAGCGCCTTGCCGCCGGCGGCGACGGCCATCTCCTGCAGGGTCTCGTCCTCCGAGGCCCAGCGGCGCTCGGCGATGCCGACGCGGGTCTGGATCCACTCGTCGTTGGTGTCCATCACCTGGGCGAGCTCGTCGTTGGTGACGCGCCGGCGGGGCCGGTAGCCGCCGAGGCCCAGGATGCGCGCCCCGGGGGCGCCCTTCGGCAGTCGGATGCTCACGCGGGGACCTCCGGGTAGAGACGGGCGAGCGGGTCGCCGGCGTCGACGAGGTCGCCGTCCTGGACGAGCCACTCGGCGAGGACGCCGTCGTACCCGGCCGAGACCTTGACCTCCTCGCGGCGGCTGCGCACGCAGCCGAGGGGGGTGCCGGCGGGCAGGTGGGTGCCCTCGGGGACGTCGGCGGGGCTGACCGTGCCGCGGACGGGGGAGACGACGACGCGCCAGTCGGGCTGGTGCTCGGCCTCGGGGCGGCCGCGGGCGGCGTCGATGAGCGCGCGGGCGCGGTCGAGGTCGCCGGGGCCGGCCAGCGCCAGCACCTCGACGTCGGCACCCTTCCACTCGCGCTTGGCCAGGCCCGCCAGCGCGCCCGCCGGCGGCAGCTCGATGGCCGCGGTGACGCCGAGCTCGCGCAGGGTGGCCAGGCACGCGTCGAAGCGCACCGGGCTGGTGACCTGGCTGACCAGGCGGGACAGCGCCTCGGCGCCGGAGTCGACGGCGGCGCCGTCGGCGTTGGACAGCAGCAGCCGGCTCGGGTCGGCCGGGCGCAGGCCGCCGACCAGGCCCTCGAGCTCCTCGCGGGCCGGGCCCATGTAGGAGGTGTGGAACGCGCCGGCCACCGAGAGCGGCACCACCCGTGCCTTCGCCGGCGGCTCCGCCTTGAGCGCGGCCAGCCCGTCGAGCGGCCCGGCGACGACGACCTGGCCGCCGCCGTTGAGGTTGGCCGCGACCAGCCCGTGCCGCTCGAGCGCCTTCTCCAGCTCGTCGGGGTCGGCGCCGAGGACGGCGGACATGCCGGTCGGGGTGAGCCCGCAGGCGCGGGCCATCGCGCGGCCGCGGACGGCGGTCAGCGCGATCGCCGCCTCGACCGACAGCACGCCGGCCAGCGCGGCCGCGGTGAGCTCGCCGACGCTGTGCCCGGCGATGACGACGTCGCGGCCGGTCTGCGGGCTGTGCGCGACCGGGCCGGGCAGGCCGCCGAGCTCGCGGGCGACGAACAGGCTCATCGCGACGACCAGCGGCTGGGTGACCGCGGTGTCGCGGATCGCCTCGGCGTCGCCGGTGGTGCCCAGGGTCAGCAGGTCGGCGTCGGCGATCGCCCCGGCCCAGCGGAAGAAGGACTCGGCGCCGGGGAGCTCCAACCAGGGGGTGAGCATCCCGGGCTTCTGCGCACCCTGCCCGGGTGCGAGGACGGCCAGCACCCCACCACCGTCTCATTGGTCACGGCCCCCCGCGCGCTCGTCCGGCACGAAAGGACACCGCTGCGCTTTGGAGGGTTCCTACAACAGCGGAGCCCGGACGAGCCGTCGCGGTGCCGATCCGTGGTGGACAACACTGCAGGACCCCTTGCGGCCCCGGGCACTGCTAGTGCCAGAGGGAGCGCTCGCCGCCCAGGTCGGCCAGTGCGAGCGCGACCTGGAGCGTCCAGGCGCCGCGCGGGTCGGTGGCCACCTGGCCGGTCACCTCGGCGGCCCGCTTGAGCCGGTACCGGACGGTGTTCGGGTGGACGAACAGCGCCCGCGCGGTGGCCTCCAGGTTGCCGCCGCCGGCCAGCACCGCCCGCACCGTCTCGAGCAGGTCGCCGCCGGCGGTGCGCAGCGGGAGCACCACCCGCTCGGTGAGCGCCGCGCGGGCCAGCGGGTCGCCGTCGAGGGCCCGCTCGGGCAGCAGCGCGTCGGCGGGCACCGGCCGCGGTGCGCCGGGCCAGGCGCGCGCGGCCCGGAGCCCGGCCAGCGCCGCCGCGGCCGACCCGCCGGCCGCGCTGAGCCGGTCGACGACCGGGCCGAGGACCACCGGGCCCGGCCCGAACTCCTCGGTGACCCGCTCGGCCGCCGACCGCAGGTCCTCGGCGCCGCCCAGCACCACCACCAGGTGCTCGGCGTGCACGCCCACGAGCACCTCGCAGCGGTGCGAGCGGGCGGCGCGGCGGACGTCGGCGTGCGTGTCGCCGTCGGCGGGGGCGACCCCGACCAGCACGGCCACCGGGCCGGTGCCGTCCCAGCCGAGCGCGGAGGCGCGGCCGGGCAGCTCCTCGGAGCGCTCGCCGCGGACCAGCGCGTCGACGACCAGCGCCTCCAGTCGCGCGTCCCAGGCGCCGCGGTTCTCGGCGAAGCTCGCGTAGACGTGCGCGGTGGCGAAGGCGACCTCGCGGCTGAACAGCAGCACGGCCAGGCGCAGCGCGTCGGCGTCGCCGGGCTCGGCCACCGACTCGACGTGGTCGTCCATCACCTGGACGGTGAGCTCGACCAGGTCGACGGTCTGCTTGAGCGGCACGGCGCGGACCAGGTCGCGGGGCGCGGCGCCGAACACCTCGCCGGTGAGCCGGGGCGGGCGGTCGGGGGAGCGGCACCACTCGACCAGCGAGGCGATGCCGGCCTGCGCGACGAGCATGACCCACGAGCGCTGGTCGGCGGGCATGGTGCGGAACCAGGGCAGGTCCTCGTCCATGCGGGCGACGGCGCGGGTGGCGATGGCCCCGGAGGCGCGCTCCAGCCGCCGCAGCGTCGCCGCCGTCGGCGGGCGGTCGATCACCCGGTGGGCCACGCGGTCAGCGTGTCACGGCCCGTTGCGTCGGGGAGAGTGGGGGAGTGACCGCCCCGACCACCGCGCCCGCACGGGCCCGCCGCCGGGTGCTCCGCGCGATCGGGGCCGGCCTCGCCGTCCTCGCCCTGCTCGGGACCGGGGTGGCGGCCCGCTTCGGCCCGCAGGTGCGCCTCGACGACGCGGTCAGCCGGGAGCTGTACGCCGGGGACGACCGCTCGGCGCCGGTGAGCGCACTGCTGGAGACGCTCACCACCCCGGGCGTCACCTGGTTCCGCGTGCTGGTGTTCCTGCCGGTGCTGGTCTGGCTGGTCCGCCGCCGGGCGTGGCGCACCGTGCTGTGGGTCGTCGTCGCGGTCACCGCCGTCGGGCCGCTCACCACCGCGCTCAAGGAGCTGGTCGGGCGCGCCCGCCCGGCGTTCGAGAACGGCGGCCTGGTGTACGAGGGGCTGAGCTACCCGAGCGGGCACTCCTCGGGCATCGCCACGCTGGTCACCGTCGCGCTGGTGCTGGCCTGGCCGCGGCTGACCGCGCCCGGCCGCCGCGCCGCCGTCGCCGCGGGGGTCGCGCTCGCGGTGCTGGTCGGGCTGACCCGCGTGTGGCTGGGGGTTCACTACCCGTCCGACGTCGTCGGCGGGCTGTGCCTGGGGACGGCGTGGTCGCTGCTGGTCGCCCTGGTCGCCGGCGGGCTGCCCGGCGGTCCGGCGGCGCTGCCCGGGCGGGACGCCGCGCGGTGACCGGCGTCGAGGGCGCCCCGCTGCTCGAGCCGGGCGACGGCTCGCTCGGCCCGCTGCTGCGGGTCACCGACGACCGGCTGCCGCCCGGCGCCGGCTACGGCGTGCACTTGCACCGCGCGGTCGACGTCGTCGCGGTCGTGCTGGCCGGCTCGCTCACCCACCGGTGGGGCGGGGACGCCCCGCTGGCGGCCGGCGACGTCGGCGTGCTGCGCGCGGGCACCGGGCTGGACCACGACGAGGTCGCCGGACCCGGCGGCGCCCGGGTGCTGCAGGCCTACCTGCGCGCGGCCGACCCGGGCGCGGCCCCGGCGCACGAGGTCGTGCGCGCCCCCGCGGGCTGGGTCGACCTCGGCCGCCCCGACGCCCGGCTGTGGCTGGGGGCGGACGGCCCCGACGTCCCCGACGGCGTCGTGCTGCGCCCCGGCGGCGGGGTCGCCGTCGTGTGGCGCGTCGATGCCGCCCGCCCCGTCTGGGCGACCTGAGCGAGGACCCTCGCGACCTCGGGCGGAGGCGCGCCGCACGAGCCGGGTCGGGCAGACCCGCGCCTCCACCTCCGCGGAGCCCTCGACCTGGCGCAGCAGCAGGTCGGTCATGTGGCGGGTCATCTCGCCCAGCGGCTGGGCGACCGTGGTCACCACCGTCCACGTCACCCACGACCAGGTCGGGGCGATGACGACGGGCGACCGCGTGGCGGTGCTGCGCGACGGCGCCCTGCAGCAGTGCGACACCCCGGCGCCCTGCGCGACCGCCCGGCCACCACCTTCGCCGCCGGGTCCATCGGCTCGCCGGCGCGCTGCTGCCGGCGTCGCGGGACCTGCTCGACCGGGCCGCCGCCGGCACCGGGGGGTCACCGTCGGCTTCCGCCCCTGCGGGTCCGCGAGGGCGGCCTGCACGTCCTCGACCCCGTGACGCAGGCGCGCGTCGACCAGCCCCTACCGTCCTCCCGTCGGCGGCGACCGCTGCCGCCGCGCCTCCCCCTGGCCCCGCCCCGCTCACCCCTGCCCTGAGGAGCACCCCTGCCGTGACCACCACCGACACCCACGAGGACGCCCTCGCCGGGCTGACCTTCCCGCCCGACTTCGTGTTCGGCGCCGCGACCGCCTCGTACCAGATCGAGGGCGCCGTGACCGAGGACGGGCGGGGACCGTCGATCTGGGACACCTACAGCCACACGCCCGGCCGCACGTTCGGGGGCCACACCGGCGACGTCGCCGTCGACCACTACCACCGCTACCGCGACGACGTCGCGCTGATGGCGGACCTGGGGCTGTCTGCGTACCGGTTCTCGGTGGCCTGGCCGCGGGTCCTGCCCGAGGGCGGCGGCCGGGTCGAGCAGCGCGGGCTGGACTTCTACCGGCGGCTGGTCGACGAGCTGCTCGCCGTCGGGGTGCAGCCCTGGCTGACCCTGTACCACTGGGACCTGCCGCAGGCGCTGCAGGACCGCGGGGGCTGGGCCGATCGGGACACCGCAGAGCGCTTCGCCGACTACGCCGCGGTCGTCGTCGACGCCCTGGGCGACCGGGTGCGGCACTGGTCGACGCTCAACGAGCCGATGTGCAGCGCGCTGCTCGGCCACGTGTCCGGCGCGCACGCCCCCGGCCTGCAGGACCCGGTCGCCGGCGCCCGCGCCACCCACCACCTGCTGCTCGGGCACGGCCTGGCCGCCGCCCGGCTGCGGGCGGCCGGGGTGACCTCCCTCGGCGTCACGCTGAACTTCACGCCGATGCACCCGGCGACCCAGGACCCCGCCGACGTCGACGCCGCCCGCCGGCTCGACGGCCAGCAGAACCGGATGTTCCTCGAGCCGGTGGTCCACGGCGCCTACCCGGCCGACGTCGTCGCCGACCTCGAGGCCGCCGGCGCCCCGCTGCCGGTGCGCGACGGCGACCTGGAGACCATCGCGGCGCCGCTGGACTGGCTGGGCGTCAACTACTACTTCGAGCAGACCGTGCGGGCCGGCACCCGCCCCGCGGACGCGCCGCCGACGTCGTTCATCGGCGGCGAGGACGTCGTCGAGCTCGACCCCGAGGGCCCGACGACGACGATGGGGTGGGGGATCAGCCCGCAGGCGTTCACCGACCTGCTGCTGTGGCTCACCGAGCGCGCGCCCGGCCTGCCGCTGGTGGTCACCGAGAACGGCTCGGCCTGGGACGACGAGGTCGACGCCGAGGGCGCGGTGCACGACCCCGAGCGGGTCGACTTCCTGGTCCGCCACCTCGGCGCGATGGCGGCGGCGATGGAGCGCGGGGCCGACGTCCGGGGCTACTTCGCCTGGTCGCTGCTGGACAACTTCGAGTGGGCCCGCGGCTACGCGCAGCGGTTCGGGCTGGTGCACGTCGACTACGCCACCCAGCGGCGCACGGTGAAGGACAGCGGCCGGGCCTACGCCGAGCTGCTGCGCCGGCACCGCGCCGGGGCCTGAGGACCGGGGGCCCGTGCGGGGGTCGCGCACGGGCCCCCGGTCCTACGCCGCGGCCGGGCGGTCGCTGCTCGCCACGGCCGTCGCGCGGGTGGACGGGCTCGGGCGGGTCACGGGCGCCGCGGCCGCCCCTCGGTCCACCGTCCCGGGCACTCGCCCGAGGCGCAGGCCCGGCTGCTCCCGGCCGACGCTCAGACCAGGTCGGCGACGTCGGCCGCGCAGCCCCAGGAGAGGGTGACCCCGGCGCCGCCGTGCCCGTAGCAGGCGACGACCGGCCGCCCGCCGACCTCGAGCCGCTCCAGCCGGACGGTGGGCCGGCCCGGCCGCAGCCCGACCGCCCGCGACAGCACCGGCTGTCCCCGCAGCGCCGGGACGAGCGCGCACGCCCGCTCCAGGATCGCGGCCTCCACCTGCGGGTCGGGGTCGCGGCCCGTGGCCCCCTCCACCGCCGTCCCGCCGACGACGACGTCCCGCCCTCGGGGGACGACGTAGGTCAGCCCGGCCGGGCCGTCCTCGTCCAGCACCCACCCGGGCAGGCCCGGGTCGGCGAGGCGGACCACCTGGCCCTGCACGGGCACGCAGGTGTCGTCGTCGAGGAGGTGCCCGGACCCCAGCCCCGCGGCCACCACGACGACGTCCCCGGCCACCTCGTCGAGCGACCCGACCCGGCCCGGCACGGTCGTCACCCCGGCCGCGGCGCACGCGGCGGCCAGCCAGGGCAGGTACCGGCCGGTGTCGACCACCGGCAGCGTGCAGCGGGTGCCGGCGGGCGCGCCGGGCGGCAGCTCGTCCGGGGACGCGGGACGGACCCCGGGCACCCCCGGCGCCCACCACGGGTCGGGGTCGGGGGTGCGGTGCACGTACGTGCCCGGGCGCAGCGCCACCCCGGTCGCCGGGTCGGCGGCGAGCCGGGTGAGGACCTCCAGCGAGGTGGCGCCCCACCGCAGCACGGCGTCGGCGGGCGCCACCCGGTAGGGGGACCAGATGGCGGCGGCCACCGCGGAGGTGGTCGCCTCCCACGGGTCGGCGGTGAGCAGCCGGACGCGGTGCCCGGCACGGGCGAGCTCCAGCGCGCAGGTCAGCCCGACGACGCCGCCGCCGACGACCGCCACGGTGCGGCGGTCGTCGGCGGCGGTCCTGGACCCGGCCCCCTTGCAGGGTCCCGCCGCGAGCTGGCGAGTGGCGGGGGGCAAGGGGGTCCTCGCTCAGGTCGCCGGGCTCGGGTCGGTCCGCTCCTCGGCCGGCGCGGCCTGCACGTCGCGGATCCGGTACCTCTCCACCGCCTCGCGGACCTTCGACCGGTCCACCTGGCCCCGGTCGGCCAGCGACGCCAGCGTCCGGACGACGATCGACTCGGCGTCGACGTGGAAGTGCCGGCGCAGCGCCGGGCGGGTGTCGGACAGGCCGAACCCGTCGGTGCCCAGGGTGGCCATGCCCCCGGGGACGAACGGCGCGATGAGGTCGGGGACCGACTTCATCCAGTCCGACACCGCCACGACCGGGCCCTCGGCGTCCTGCAGCCGCTGGGTCACGTAGGGCACCTGCGGCTCGTCCTCCGGGTGCAGCAGGTTGTGCTCGCTGACCTCGTCGGCCTGCCGGCGCAGCTCGGTCCACGAGGTCACCGACCACACGTCGGCCGACACGCCCCAGTCCTCGCGCAGCAGCTCCTGCGCCCGCAGCGCCCACGGCACCGCGACGCCGGACGCCAGCACCTGGGCCCGCGGGCCCTCACCGGAGCCCGGCGCGTACAGGTACATGCCGGCGAGCAGGCCCTGGACGTCGAGGCCCTCGGGCTCGGCCGGCTGGTTGTAGGGCTCGTTGTAGACGGTCAGGTAGTACATGACGTCGGGGCTGCGGTGCCCGCCCAGCGGCGCGCCCGGGTCCTCGCCGTACATGCGCAGCAGCGCGTCCCGGGTGATGTGCCCGACCTCGTAGGAGAACGCCGGGTCGTAGGACACGACGGCCGGGTTGGTGTGCGCCAGCAGCAGCGAGTGCCCGTCCTCGTGCTGCAGGCCCTCGCCGTTGAGCGTCGTGCGGCCGGCGGTGGCCCCGAGGACGAAGCCGCGGGTCATCTGGTCGGCGGCGGCCCAGAACGAGTCGCCGGTCCGCTGGAACCCGAACATCGAGTAGAAGATGTAGATCGGGATCATCGGCTCGCCGTGCGTGGCGTACGAGGTGCCGACGGCGGTGAACGACGCCGTGGAGCCGGCCTCGTTGATGCCCTCGTGCAGGATCTGGCCCTGCTCGGACTCCTTGTAGGCCAGCATCAGCTCGCGGTCGACCGAGGTGTAGCGCTGCCCGCCCGGGTTGTAGATCTTCTGCGACGGGAAGAGGCTGTCCATCCCGAAGGTGCGGGCCTCGTCCGGGATGATCGGCACGAACCGCGGGCCGAGCTCCTTGTCCTTGAGCAGCTCCTTGAGCAGGCGGACGAACGCCATCGTCGTCGCCACCTCCTGCTTGCCCGAGCCGCGGCGCAGGACGTCGAGCGCCTTGTCGTCGGGCGCCTTGAGCGGCTTGAACTCCGAGCGCCGCCGCGGGACCGCCCCGCCCAGGGCCCGGCGCCGCTCGAGCATGTACTGCATCTCGTCGGAGTCCGGGTCGGGCTTGTAGTAGGGCGGCAGCGTCTTGTCGAGCGCCTCGTCGGGGATGGGCAGGTAGAGCCGGTCGCGGAAGGCGGCGAGGTCCTCGGCGGTCAGCTTCTTCATCTGGTGCGTGGAGTTGCGGCCCTCGAAGTGGCTGCCCAGCGTCCAGCCCTTGATGGTCTTGGCGAGGATGACCGTCGGCTGGCCCTTGTGCTCCACCGCCGCCTTGAACGCCGCGTAGACCTTGCGGTAGTCGTGCCCGCCCCGGGAGAGGTCCCAGACCTCCTTGTCGCTCATGTGCTCGACGAGCTTGCGGGTGCGCGGGTCGCGGCCGAAGAAGTGCTCGCGCACGAAGGCGCCGTCCTCGGCCTTGTAGGTCTGGTAGTCGCCGTCGGGCGTCTGGTTCATGAGGTTGACCAGCGCGCCGTCGCGGTCGGCGGCCAGCAGCGGGTCCCACTCGCGGCCCCAGATCACCTTGATGACGTTCCAGCCGGCGCCGCGGAAGAAGGACTCCAGCTCCTGGATGACCTTGCCGTTGCCGCGCACCGGGCCGTCGAGCCGCTGGAGGTTGCAGTTGACGACGAAGGTGAGGTTGTCCAGCTCCTCGCGAGCGGCCAGGCCGATCAGGCCCAGTGACTCCGGCTCGTCCATCTCGCCGTCGCCGAGGAACGCCCACACGTGCTGGTCGGAGGTGTCCTTGACGCCGCGGGCGTGCAGGTACCGGTTGAACCGGGCCTGGTAGATCGCGTTCATGGGGCCCAGGCCCATGGAGACGCTGGGGAACTCCCAGAAGTCCGGCATCAGCCGCGGGTGCGGGTAGCTGGACAGGCCGCCGCCGGGGTGGCTGACCTCCTGCCGGAACCCGTCGAGCTGCTGCTCGGTGAGCCGGCCCTCGAGGAACGCGCGGGCGTAGATGCCGGGGGAGGCGTGGCCCTGGAACCAGATCTGGTCGCCGCCGCCGGGGTGGTCCTTGCCGCGGAAGAAGTGGTTGAAGCCCACCTCGTACAGGGACGCGGAGGAGGCGTAGGAGGAGATGTGGCCGCCGACGCCGATGCCCGGCCGCTGCGCGCGGTGCACCATGATCGCGGCGTTCCACCGGATGTAGGCGCGGATGCGCCGCTCGACGTGCTCGTCGCCGGGGAAGTAGGGCTCCCGCTCGGGCGGGATCGTGTTGATGTAGTCGGTGCTGCGGAGGGACGGGACGCCCACCTGCTGCTCACGGCTGCGCTGCAACAACTTGAGCATGAGGTAGCGGGCTCGCCCGCGGCCTGCGTGCTCGACGACGCTGTCGAGCGACTCCACCCACTCCTGGGTCTCGTCGGGGTCGGTGTCGACCAGCTGGCTCGGGAGCCCGTCGGTGATGACCGCGCGGGGCTGTCCGGCGTCGCGGGTGGGGTCTCCACCCTGCTGCGGTGCGCTCATGCCCCCATCGTCGCGCGCCGGGATGGTCCGCGTCACGCAGGACCTCCCGCTCAGCGGTGTGCGCGGCGCCCCGGGCGCGTCGTCGACGACGGCTTGCGCGTGACCAGGCATGCCCTACGCTCCTGCCCACGCGGACCGACGCCGTCGGCACCCGCGCGTCCGGGCACGAGAGGGGTGACATGACCAGGCAGCGGGTGTCCTCCCCGCCGGTCGTGTCCGCCGTCGGCCCCCGTCCACCCCACGCGCCCGTCAGCCGGCGCTCCGTGCCCGCCGGTGCCCCACCGGCGGTTCGTGATCTCTCGGAGGAACAGCAGGGATGAGCGTCGACTCGGGCAGCGCCGGCATGGCGGCCCGGCTGGGCATCAAGCCGGGCATGGTCGTGCAGGAGCTCGGCTGGGACGAGGACGCCGACGAGGACCTGCGCGACTCCATCGTCGAGGTCTCCGGCAGCGAGATGGTCGACGAGGACACCGACGAGGTCGCCGACGTCGTCGTCCTGTGGTGGCGCGAGGACGACGGCGACCTGTTCGACGCCCTCACCGACGCGCTCACCTCGCTCGCCGACGAGGGCGTCGTGTGGCTGCTGGTGCCCAAGTCCGGGCGGCCGGGCCACGTCGAGCCGGGCGACGTCACCGAGGTGGCGCCCACCGCCGGGCTCGCGCAGACCAGCAGCATCTCGGCCGCCAAGGACTGGTCGGGCATCCGCCTGGTCACCCCGAAGGCCGCCCGCAGCAGACGGTGACGCCGTCCCGCCGCGGGGGCGCTCGCGCCCGTGCGGCACGATCGGGCGCATGAGCCTCTCCGTCGGTGACGTCGCGCCCGAGTTCAGCCTCCCCGACCAGGACCGCCAGGTCGTCTCGCTCGCCGAGCTGCGCGGGACGCCGGTCCTCGTCGTCTTCTACCCGTTCGCCTTCTCCGGCATCTGCACCGGCGAGCTGTGCCAGCTCCGTGACGAGCTGACCACCTACACCGACGCCGGCGTGAAGGTCCTGGCGATCAGCACCGACCCGGTGTTCAGCCTCAAGGCGTTCAAGGCGCAGGAGGGCCTGGACTTCCCGCTGCTGTCGGACTTCTGGCCGCACGGCGCCACGGCGAAGGCCTACGGCGTGTTCAACGAGAAGGCGGGCATGGCCCTGCGCGGCACCTTCCTCGTCGACGCCGAGGGGAAGATCGCCTTCGCCGAGGTCAACCAGCCCGGCGACGCGCGCGAGCAGTCCGGCTGGAAGGACGCCGTCGCGGACATCGCGGCCTGAGGCCCGGGTCCGGGACCCACCGCCCGGGGGCACCTACCCTGGGCGGGCGGGGCGCGTAGCTCAGCGGGAGAGCTCTCGCCTTACAAGCGAGCGGTCGCCGGTTCGATCCCGGCCGCGCCCACCTCCGCGCCGTCCGCCGTCCGGCGCATCCCGTCGCCGAGTGGTCGGCTGCCGGGGTCACGGGGGCCGGGAGACCCCGGCACCTGACCGGTCGCGGTCGGCGACGACGCCCGTCGTCGACCTGCGGCCGTCCCAGGCGTGTGGGGACAGCCGCAGGCCGACGAGCGGCGGTGTCGGGGTGCGGCGCAGCCGCGTCAGGCCGCGGCGGCCGGGCGCAGCGGGACCTCGGGGACGTCGGGGCGCGGGAAGGCCGGGCGCAGGGCCAGCGGCGGGCGGAACGGCCGCCAGGTGCCCTCCCGCTGCGCGAGCCGGTCGGCGACGGCGTAGAGGACCGCCGGGTTGTGGCCCATGCCGAGGTGGCTCGCGTACACGGCGACGTTCTCGGCGTGCGGCGAGAGCCGGTCCAGGCACGCCTTCCAGGCGACGATGCCGTCCTGGTGCGAGTAGATCGACGTCGACGGCACCGCCAGCGGCGTCGCCTCGCTCTCCAGCGGCAGCGTCCGCTTCTCCACGTGCAGGTGCGAGTAGCGCTCGAACACCTTGTGCGCGCGGGTCTGGCTGTCGCGCTGCAGACCGAACGGGCTGCCCAGGGTGATCACCTGGCGTACCGCGTCCGGGGTCTTGCGGGCGAGGTCGCGGGCGAAGATGCCGCCCAGGCTCTGGCCGATGAGGCTGACCGGCCGGCCGTAGCGGTCGCTGAGGTCCTCGATGCGGCGGCTCATGCCCTCCACGCACTCCTGCGTCGGGCCGATGTTGCGCCCGAGCCGCCAGCCGTGGACGCGGTAGCCCAGCCGCCGCAGGTTGCGGCGCAGCGTCGCCGTCGACATGTCGTCGGCCATGAGGCCGGGCAGCACCAGGACGGGGTGGCCGTCGCCGGTCGGTAGGCGCGGCATCAGCGGACGGGCCGCCAGGTAGAGGCCGTAGTCGGCCATCGCGCGGCTCACCTCGGTCAGGTACAGCGGCAGACCGGGCCCGTCGTTGGGCTGTCGCGACACGTCGTCCTCCTCGCCGGCGGTCCACACCGCCTCGCCCGGGCCGGTACCCACCATGGAGGACCGGTCACACCTGACTGCGACGACTCGCTGTGTCCAGTGTGGCCCTGATCACACGCGTCGCACGGGTCCCAGGCGTCCGGCCAGGGCACTTTCCCGTGTCGGAATCACTGGCGGAGGGTGCCCCGGGGCGCCGTCGGCACGCGCACCAGAGGGGGACCGTCGGGGTGGACGAGGCACCGGGGACGAGCAGGACCGTCGACCTGGGCGGCCCGGTGCACGTCGTGGACTACGGCGGTACCGACGACGGCCCGGCGGTCGTGCTGGTGCACGGGCTGGGCGGGTCGCACGGCAACTGGGACCTGCTCGCGCCGCTGCTGACGCCGTCGGCCCGGGTGTGGGCGCTGGACCTGCCCGGCTTCGGCCGCAGCGAGCCGGGGGAGCGCCGCGCCACCGTGCCGGCCAACGTCGCGGTCCTGCAGCGCTTCCTGCGCGAGGTCGTGGGCGAGCCAGCGGTGCTGGTCGGCAACTCGATGGGCGGGATGGTCTCGCTGTTCACCGCCGCGGCCGCTCCGGACGCGGTGCGGGGCCTGGTGCTGCTCGACCCCGCGCTGCCCGGCGGCCGGCGGCGGCTGGACCCGCTCGTGGCGGGCACCTTCGCCCTGTACGCCCTGCCCGGCCTGGGGGAGCGGTTCCTCGCGCTGCGGCGGGCCCGCTCGACGCCGCTGACCCGGGTGCGGTCGATGCTGCAGCTGGTCGGCGTCGACCCCGACGAGCTGCCCGCCCCCGTCATCGACCGCGCCGTCACGCTGCTCGAGCAGCGCGAGGACGTCGCCGGGATGGACCGTGCCTTCCTCACCGCGGCCCGCTCGCTGCTGGGGATCCTGGCCGACCCGCGCCGCTACCGGTCGGCCATGGCCCGGGTGGCCGCTCCGGTGCTGCTGGTGCACGGCGACCGCGACCGGCTGGTGCCCGTCGACGCCGGGCGCGAGGTGGCGCGGGCGCACCCCGGCTGGCGGTACGAGGAGCTGGCCGGGGTCGGGCACGTGCCGCAGCTGCAGGTGCCCGACCGCCTGGCCGGCCTGGTGCTCTCCTGGATCGGCGAGACCGTCAGCGGCCCCGCAGTTCGGTCTTGAGGACCTTGCCGCTCGGTCCCTTGGGCAGCTCGTCGATGACGACCACCTCCCGCGGGTACTTGTAGGCGGCCAGCCGCTCCTTGCAGAACGCGATCACCTCGTCCGGCTCGGCCGAGGCGCCCGGGCGCAGGCTCACGAAGGCCACGACCTCCTCGCCGAGCCGCTCGTCGGGCCGGCCGACGACGGCGGCCTCCATGACCGCCGGGTGGGCGTGCAGGACCTCCTCGATCTCGCGCGGGTAGACGTTGAACCCGCCGCGGATGACCAGGTCCTTCTTCCGGTCGACGATGAAGAAGAACCCGTCCTCGTCCGCGTAGCCGAGGTCGCCGGTGTGGAACCAGCCACCACGCACGGCCTCGGCGGTGGCCTCCGGGCGCCCGAGGTAGCCCTTCATGACGTTGTGCCCGCGCAGCACGATCTCGCCGACGTTGTCCGGCCCGGGCGGCAGCGGCCGGTCCTCGCCGTCGACGACGCGGACCTCGCAGCCCCACAGGCGCTTGCCGATCGAGGTGACCCGCCGCTCCTCGGCGCTGCGGTTGAACGTCGCCAGCGCGCAGGTCTCCGACAGCCCGTAGCCCTCGAGGATGGTCGCCCCGCCGTAGGCCGTCTCGAAGCCCTTGATGACCTCGCCGGGGATCGACGCGCCACCGGAGACGCACACCCGCAGCCGGGACACGTCGCGGCCGGTGAGGTCGGCGTGCATGAGCGCCACGAACATGGTGGGGACGCCGCAGAACACCGTGACCCGGTGCTCCTCCATCGCGTCGAGCACGGCGCCGACGTCGAAGCGGGGGACAAGGGACAGCGTCGCGCCGGCGCGGATCGCGCAGTTCATGACGCTGGACAGGCCGAAGACGTGGAACAGCGGCAGCACCGCCATGCCGACGTCGTCGTCCCGGTACTGGAAGGTCTCCGCGGCCACCGACGCCGCCATGTACATCTGGAAGTGGGTGAGCTCGGCGCCCTTGGGGCGGCCGGTGGTCCCGCTGGTGTAGATGATCGTGGCGGTGTCGTCCGGGGACATCTGCTCGACGTCGGCCGGGTCGGCGCCGGCACCGGCGGCGACCACCGCGTCGAACGGGGTGGTGTCCGGCGGCGCCTCCGGGCCGCCCGGCGCGGAGACCACGTACACCCGGACGCCGCCGGCCTCGGCCGCGCCCTTGACCGCCTCCTCGGCGAACGCGTCGAAGGTGACGAGCACCTTCGCGCCGCTGTCGGAGAGGTGGTAGCTCACCTCGGGTGCCTTGAGCAGCGGGTTGAGCGGCACGACCGTCATCCCGGCCCGCAGCGCGCCGAAGTAGGCGATCACGAACTGCGGCACGTTGGGCAGCTGCAGCGCGACGCTGTCGCCGCGCTGCAGCCCGGCCTCCCGGAGCCCGGCCGCCACCTGGGCCGACAGCTGGTCGACCTGGCCGTAGGTGAGCGTGAGCGGGCCCAGCTGCAGCATCGGCTTGTCGGGGTGGGCGGAGGTGGACTCCCGCAGGATCGTCGCGAGGTTGAAGGTCATGGCCGCTCCCTGGGCTGTGACGCGGGTTACAACCCGGTGCAGTACCGCGGGAGCCCCCGCTCACACCTGCCCGAGCGCCACCACCTCGTCCAGCCCGGCCTGGAGGTCGGCCACCAGGCCCGCCGGGTCGGTGACCGCGGCGCTGTCCAGGTTGACGCCGATGCAGCAGGTGTCCTCGTGCGAGAGCAGCGTGACCATCGCCGCGGTGCCCGGCAGCGGCCCGAACGGGTACATCCGCAGGATCCGCGAGCCGGCGATGTACACCGGGTGCGCCACGCCGGGCATGTTGCTCACCTGGACGTCGTTGGCGCTGGTCAGCCGCCCGGAGACCGCGCCCACGACCGGCGCGGGGAGCCAGTGCAGCGCCGGGCCGAGCAGGTCGTCGGTGACGCCGCCGGCGCTGGTCTCCCGCGCCGAGAGGACGAACTGGCGGATGGTGGCGATCCGCGCGGCCGGGTCGGCCTCGGCCAGCGACGCGGTGAACCGGGCGCCGGTGAACCGGTTGCCGCCCTGGGCGTCGTCGCGGGCGCGCAGGCTGATCGGGATCCCGACGGTCATCGTGGCCAGCGGGGCGCCGGTGCGCTGGTGGTAGCGGCGGAAGCCGCCGACCACCGCGGCGAGGAAGCCGTCGTTGAGGCTCCCGCCGGCCGCCTTCGCGCCCCGCTTGAGGTCGGCGAGCGGCACCTCGAGCACCTCGAACCGCCAGTCGCCGCCGCGGGCGGCGAGCGCGGGGGAGCTGCCGCGCGGCGGCGCGAGGGTCTTCGTCGCCGCGCGGGCGGCGTCGAGCGCCTGCGCCGCCACCTCCCGCGGGTGGCGCAGGGTGCCCAGCGCCTCCACGCCGCGGCGCAGCGCGGCCAGGGGCACCGACCGCGCCGTCCCGACCAGCTGCTCGGTCAGCGCACCGACGCGGGAGACCTCGCCGGGCACCGGGGCCGGCGGCTCGGGGCGGGCGGGGTCGCGGTCGGGGCTGCGGCGGTGCAGCAGGCCCATGAGCTGGACGGCGCCCAGCCCGTCGGTGGTGCTGTGGTGGGTCTTCACGACGTAGGCGGCGCGGCCCTCGGCCAGGCCCTCGACCAGCAGCACCTCCCACAGCGGCCGGTCGCGGTCCAGCGGCGCGGAGGCGAACTCCCCGACGACGTCGAGCAGCTGCCGCGTCGAGCCCGGCTCCTCCAGCCGCACCCGGCGCACGTGCCGGCCGAGGTCGAGGTCGTCCACGGTCGCCCAGCGGGGCGCGCCGACGCCCAGCGCGGGCTCGACCACCTTCTGGCGCATCCGCGGCACCATGCGCGAGGCCCACTCGTGCGCGCCGAGGAAGCGGTCCCAGTCCGGCGCGGTCTCGAGCACCTCGAGCAGCGTGACGTTGGCGCGCAGCCGCGGGTCGGCCGCCTCGGCGCGCCACATCGCCGTCTCGATGGGGTTCATCTCCGGCGAGGTGCCCCAGTCCAGCGGCGCGGCCGGGACCGCGGGAGCGGGCGCGCCGTCCTCGGCGGTGGGCGACTCGGCCACCACCGGCCGCCGGGTGCGCCCGGACCAGTTGGCCAGCGTGGCCAGGAAGGAGTCGCGCACCTCGGTCACGTGCCGGTCGAGGTCCTCGACCGTCCAGTCGCTCGTGTCGACCGGGGGCAGCACCCGCACCTGCACGGTGCCGGGGGAGACCGTCGTCGCGCCGCGCCACATGAGTTCGCCGGCGTTGCGGATGACCACCGGGACGATCGGCACGCCGGCCTGCATCGCGACGTGGAAGGCGCCCTTCTTGAACGGGCCCAGTGTCGGGGTGGCCGAGCGGGTGCCCTCGGGGGCGACGACCAGCGAGATGCCCTCCTTGAGCCGCTGCACGGCCGGTTCCAGCGCGCGGCGGGCCTGGGCGGGGTCGCCGCGGTCGACGAAGGCGACGTCGGCCAGCCGGAACGCCAGCCCGAAGCCCGGCGTCCGCGCCAGCTCCTTCTTGGCCACGCCGGTGAAGCCACCGCGCAGCAGCTTCGCGAGGATGAGGACGTCGAGCTGGCTCTGGTGGTTGAACAGGAAGACCGCGGGCCGGGTGGCCAGGTGCTCGGCGCCCTGGACGTCGAGCCGGACGCCGGCCAGCGCGCTGCCGAGTTCACCCGCGAGGGTGAGGCCGAGGTCGACCGCCTCCCGCCGCGAGCCGCCCAGCGCGCCGACCGCCAGGCCCGTGGCGAAGCCGCCGAACATGCCCCCGACGCCGGCCAGCGTCCGGGCGACGTCGGCCGGGGAGGTGCTCCCGCGGCGCTTGAAGCGGGCGACCGGCCACGAGTAGTGCCGGGCCGCGGCGGTCAGCCCCTTGCCCGGGTTGAGCGCGCGGGCGCGGCCGACGGTGCGCAGGAAGGGGACGTCCTCGTCGCCGTTGGAGTAGGCGTAGCTCTGCAGCAGGTCGATGCCGTGCTCCTCGGCGAACGCGCGCACGGCCGCGGCCTTGCCCGCCCGCCACAGCAGCGGGCCGCCCGGGCGGCCGGTGCAGACGCCGTCGACGATCTCGACGGGGGAGACCAGCACGTGCTCCACGCCCATCGCGCGGGCGGCCGGCTCCACCTGGAACCGGGTCGCCGACGAGGCCAGGACCACCGTGTGCCCTGCCTGCAGGTGGGCGGTGACCAGGCGCCAGGCCTCGGGGTACAGCGAGCCCGCGATGCCCTGGACGAACAGCCGCTCGCCGAGCTCGGCCAGCTCGTCCTCGCTGCGGCCGGCCCAGGCGCGCATGCCGGCGACGGTGAACCGCGCGAAGTCCTCCTCGGTGGTGACCCCGCGCAGACCGGTGAGCAGCAGCTGGCCGAGGTCGGTCGGGGTGACGTGCAGCGAGCGCAGGTGGTGGCGGGCGAAGGCGGCCAGCGAGTAGCCGTCGATCACCGTCCCGTCGAAGTCGAAGAACGCCCCGACCCGCGGACCGGGCGGCGCCGCCTCGACGTCGGCGATCAGCTGGTCCTCGGTCCAGACGTTGCTCCGGGCCATGGCGGCCGCCTGCTCGCGCAGCCCGCCCCCCGTCGACGTCTCGGCCGTCACGGTTCCACCCCCACGCTCTCCCGCCGCGCCGCGGCGTCCAACTCGTCGATCACCACTACTCGGCCGACGACGTCCCGGACTTGAGCGGCCCACTCCTGCCGCCGGCGGGCCAGGTCGTCCCGGCCGGGGTCGACCAGGTCCAGGTTGGCGGCCAGCCGCAGCGCCCCGGCGAACAGCTCGCGGGACAGCGACTCGGGCCCGTGCAGCCGGCCCTGCAGCAGCATCTGCTGGCCCACGCCGGAGCACTCGGCGAGGAACTCCGGCTCGGTGACCGGCGTCCGCGGGTCGCGGGCGGCCAGCCGCTCGGCGACGACGAGCTGCGCGTCGACGAAGGACCGCAGCACCCGGTGGGCCACCAGCAGGTCGGCGCGGCAGAGGACGTCGCGGCCGTCGGCGGTCTCCCACCCCGGGTCCAGCCGCTCGAGCTCGCCGGCCAGCCGGTCGCGGTAGGCGTCGCGCTCGGGGAAGAAGAACTCGAACTTGAGCTGGTCGCGCAGCCGGTAGGCCTCGTCCCAGCGGTCGGCCGGGTCGCGCAGCATCACCAGCTCGGCGATCGCCCGGTCCACGAAGTGGTGGATCGCGTTGTTGCGGTAGAAGGCGGCGACCAGGTGCTGCCCGCGTCCGATCGCGTAGACCGGCTCCTCGCCGCCCTCGTAGGCGGTCACCACGCCCTGCCCGGCCAGCGCGCCGAGCACCCGCCGCACGCCGCGCGGCGTCTGCAGGGCGGCGCCGGAGTGCGGCAGGTCCCGCTCGGTGAGGTAGCGCAGCAGCGGCTCGAGCACCCGCTGCACCTGCGCCAGCGTCAGCGCCCGGTCCCGCACGCCGAGCAGGGCGAGGGTGACCAGCGCCGTCGCCGTCGCCGGGGTGACGTCGTTGATGCCGACGGCGACCTGGAAGGCCACCTTCTGCAGGCTCAGCCGGCGGGAGCCGGGGTCGGCCGGGTCGGCGCCGCGCAGCGCCGCGGCCAGCGACAGCGGCTCCGCGAAGCCGACGTGCACCGTGCCCAGCGGCGTGCGCACCTGCTCGCGGATGTAGGACGCCATCCACGACAGGCCCTCGCCGCGCTTGGCGGCGCCGCCCTGCTCGGCGGCCATCCCCGACACCTCGCGGAGCTGGTCGTAGGTGATGGACACCGGGACGAGGTAGACGTCCTCCACCCGCTTGCGCTCCACGGCGTCGGCGACGAAGCCGAGCAGCCCGTGCCGCGGGGGACGCAGCTTGCCGGTGCGGGAGCGGCCGCCCTCCATGTACCACTCGAGGTTGAACCGCTTGGCCAGCAGGAACGCCAGGTACTCGCGGACGGCGGTCTTGTAGACCTGGTCGTCGCCGAAGCTGCGCCGGATGAAGATCAGCCCGGCCCGCTTGGCGATCGACCCGACCGGCCAGAACCGCAGGTTCTCCCCGCCGAGCACGTGGTTGCGCGGGAAGTCGTGCTGCGCCAGCACGTCGGCGAGGACCAGCGGGTCGACGTAGGAGCGGTGGCTGGGCAGGAACACCAGCGGGTGCGTCCGGTTGAGCTCGCGCAGGTCGGTGAGCCGCGCGGTGTCGGCCTGCACGTCCCAGGCGCGGGCGTGCACCGGCCGCAGCAGCCCGGTGAACACCTCGACGGCGGCCGGGTCCATCGCCGCGACGAGCTCGTCGAGGTCGGCGGCGGCCTCGGCGGCCACCTCCTCCTCGGGCCGCTCCAGCCGCTCGGCCAGCGCGGCGACCTCCGCGCGCCACTCGGGGCTGTGCCGGATCGCCTCGGCGACGTGCCGGGGCACCTTGGCCCGGTCGCCGACCACCTGCCGCTCGGCCCGGTCCAGCGCCAGCGCCGCCTGGTGCGCGACGAACGCGGCGAGGCTGCCGGTGCCGTCCCACCGCCCGGTCAGCTCGCCCACGGTGGCGGGCTCGGCGACGACGACCCGCGCCCGGTCCGGGTCGCGGCGCACCGCGGCCGCCTGCAGCGGGGCCGGCGGGCGGCGCAGCAGCGAGGGGCGGGCCGCCGACCACCGCCCGCGCCGGCCGGGCCCGCGGCGGGTCACCTCGGCGCCGCCGAGCGGCGTCCACGCCACCCGGGTCGCGGTCACCACGGTGGCGGGGTCGGCGTCGGCCAGCGGCCCGGCCAGCGCCGCGCCGCTCAGCGGCAGGACCGTCCCGCCCGGGGGCAGCGCCTCGGTCACCATCCGCCGCTCGACCTCGCTCGCGGCGTCGACCAGCACGATGCGGGGGACGTCGTCGTCCGCTCCGGGGGTCATGCGCACTCCTTCCTCGGGGCTCGTCGCGGCGCGCCGGCGCCGGGTCCAACGGGCGGGCGCCCCGCCGGTGACGGGGCCGGCGCCGGCGGAGGCGCCGATCCTGCTCCCGCGCGGCGCGGGCCGGTCTCAGCCCCGGTCGAGGGTGGCGCGCAGCGCCTCCAGGCCCGTGTACCGCGGCTGCCAGCCCAGTTCCCGCTTCGCCTTGGTGGTGTCCATGATCGCCGGGTGGCTGGCCGCCTCCACCCACTCGACGGCCGGCGGCAGGAACGGCAGCCGGGACACCGCGCGGGCCGCGAACTGCGCCGGCGCGGCCGGCAGCGGCAGCGGCAGGGCGCCGTACTCGCGGGCGACGTCGGCGGCGGTCACGACACCGTCGCCGGCGATGTTGTAGGCCCCGGGCGGGCCGGCGGCGACGACGCACTGCAGCAGCGCGGAGCCGACGTCGTCCTCGTGGACGAACTGCAGCGGCAGCGCCGGCACCGCGACCGGGACCGGGACCGGCAGCCGCCGGGTGCTCTGCTCGGCCAGCCACCGTCCCAGCGGGGCGAGCGGGCCGGGCAGCAGGTCCTTGGCGCCGACGGTGTGCGGACCGAGCACCACCGGCGGGCGCAGCAGGTACAGGCCGAGCTCCGGGTGGTCCTGCGCCTCCTGCTGCAGCAGCTGCTCGAGCTCGGCCTTCTCCTGCGCGTAGAACAGCCGGGACGCCGGGCGCACCGGCCAGTCCTCGGTCATGCCCACCGGGTTGTCCCGGTGGAAGCCGTACGCGGCGAGCGAGGAGGCGTAGACGAACCGGCGCGCACCGGCGGCGGCCGCGGCCCGGAACGCGTTGAGCGTGCCGTCGACGTTGATCGCCCGCGTGGTCTGCCGCGAGGCGTTGCCGGTGATGAGGAACGCCAGGTGCACGACGACGTCGGCGCCGGCGAACGCCTCCTTCAGGGCGTCGGCGTCGCGCACGTCGCCCCGGCGGTACTCCATCTTCGTCCAGCCGCGGGCCGCCGGGTCGAAGGGGCGGCGGGCGATGCCGACCACCCGGCGGACCCGGTCGTCGGCCTGCAGCAGCGGGACCAGGCCCTCCCCGAAGGTGCCGGTGGGGCCCGTGACGGCGACGGTCAGATCGGTCTCGGAAACGGTCACGACGGCGCGCTACCCGGCGTCGCCGGGCGTGAACCGGGTCACGCCCGGCGACCGCCGGGTCACGGCGTGGCCGCGGCCGGCTGCCGCTCCGCGGCGAGCCCGACCAGCTCGGCGATGCCGCGGCAGATGCCCTCGGAGAGCACGTCGACGTCGGGGAAGGCGTCGAAGTCGGCGTTGATGCCGAAGGTCATCGAGTTGAGGTAGCTGAAGATCCCGATGGAGATCCGGGTGCCGCCGGCGATCGGCACGTAGGGGTGGGCGGACACCATGCGCTTGCCGAGCACGTACAGCGGCACCCGCGGGCCGGGCACGTTCGTCGTCACCGCCTGGCACCACACCTGGCCGGTCTGCATGGCCGCCCGGACCCCGAGCGCCAGCAGCGTCGGCGCGACGTAGTCGCCCATCCCGATGATCGAGCGGGCGTCGACGGCCTGCATCGTCCGCTTGTACTCGTCCATCTGCTGCTTGATCGCGGCCAGCCGGGCCCGCGGGTCGGCCTCACCGACCGGCAGGTCGACGAAGACGGCGGTCACCCGGTTGTCCAGCGAGCCGCGCTCGCCCTCCTTGCGCACCGAGATCGGCACCATCGTGCGGACGACCGTGTCGCCGCCGAGCGCCCCGCGGCCCTTGAGCAGGTCGCGGAAGCCGCGGGTGATGGCGGTGAGGACGACGTCGTTGACCGTGCCGCCCAGCGCGCTGCGGGCGGTGCGCAGGTCCTCGAACTCGGCGTCGGCCCACGCCCAGCGCCGGTGCGGGCCGATCGGGCCGGTGAGCGTGCGGGCCATGGGGGTCAGCGCCTGGCGGGCCAGCTGCGGGACCGACGACACCGCCGCCTTCGCGCTGTTGACCAGCCCCCTCGCGCCGTTGCTGACGGCCTCGGGGCCGTGGACGAGCTGGCGCAGGGGAGCGGTGACGGTCTCGGTCAGCGCGCCGGCGACCATCTCGACGCCCGAGGGGCTGCGCTGCGGCGACCAGTCGCGCGGCGCCTTGTGCTCCGCGTTCGGGTCGAGGTCGAACATCACCTGCATCAGGTCGGTGCCGGCGATGCCGTCGACCATGCAGTGGTGGACCTTGGAGATGATCGCCCAGCGGTCGTCCTCCAGGCCCTCGACCAGCCACACCTCCCACAGCGGCTTGGCCATGTCCAGGCGCTGGCCGAGCACCCGGCCGGCGAGGTTGCGCAGCTGCTCCTCACCGCCGGGCTTGGGCACCGCGGTGTGCCGCACGTGGTAGAGGATCTGGAAGTGCGGGTCGTCGACCCACAGCGGGCGGCCCAGGTTGAAGGGCACCTCCCGCACCCGCTGCCGGTAGCGCGGCACCAGCGGCAGCTTGCTCAGCAGCAGGCGCACCAGGTCGCCGTAGGACGGCGCCGGTCCCTCGAAGACCGCCACCGAGCCCACGTGCAGCGGTGCGTTCTCGGTCTCCGCGTAGTAGAAGCCGGCATCGGTCGCGCTCAGGCGGTCCACGGTCGCTCCCCAACTCGTCGAGACGGTGTCGGCCGGTCCCGTATCCAGCGACCCGGCCGTCGGAACACGGTCGTGTGGTGCCGGACACGGTAGGCAGGTCCGCGGTCAGCCTGCCTGCCGGACGCTGCCGGGGCCAGCCGCTGCCACCCGGTCGAGCAGGTCGGTGAGGGCGCGGTCGACGACGGCGGTGCGGGTGAGGTTGACGCTGTGCCCGGCGCCCGGGACGACGACCAGCTCGGCCCGCTCGCCGATCCCCGCGGCCAGTTGCCGGCCGTGCTCGGCCGGGGTCAGCCGGTCGTACTCGGCGGCGACGACGGTGCACGGGACCCGCCCGAGCACCGGCAGGGACGCGGTCTCGTCGTGGTCGAGGAAGGTGCCGTAGAAGGCCATGGTCACCGTCAGCGGCGTCTCCTCGAGCATCGCCTGCACGACGCGGACGGCCTCGCGCGTGGCGTCGTCGCGGCCGAACAGGTAGCGGCGGGTGAACCGGTGGCCCAGCCGCGTGCCGCGCCGCCGCAGCCGCTCCAGCCCGGGGGCCAGCAGCCGCAGCCACCACAGGTAGAGGCCCAGCAGGTGCAGCGTGCGCATCGCCTTCACCGCGAACCCCAGGGGCCCGCGGGCGACCAGGCCGCCGGCCGAGGTGGCCAGCAGGAACGCGCCGACGACGCGGGTGCCGAACAGCTCGGGCCGCTGCCGGGCGAACGCCATGATCGTCATGCCGCCCATCGAGTGCCCGGCGAGCACCACCGGCCGGCCCGCGGGGACGACGGCGTCGAGCACCTGGCCGAGGTCGCGGGCGGTGCGGTCGATGGTCGCTGTCCGCGGGTCGACCCAGCGGGACCGGCCGTGGCCGCGCTGGTCCCACAGCACGACGCGGGCGCGGTCGCGGATCGCCTCGACCTGCAGCTGGAACTCGCCGAGGCGGGCGGTGAAGCCGTGGCAGAAGACCACGGTGACCGGGGCGTCCTCGGGTCCGTCGAACTCCACGTGCAGGTCCACGCCGTCGTCGGTGCGGACGGTGCGCGAGCCCGGCGGGGGCGGTCCGTCGATCCCCGGGACGACCGGGATGCGGGGCGGGACGGGCGCGGGGCGATGACGGCGGAGTGGCACCCGTCCATGACAGCGCAGCTCGCGGACAGCGGCGACTCAGCCGCCGGGCGCCGCGGTCCCGTGGGGGCGACCGGGCTCAGCTCCCGGGCGCCGCGGTCTCGGGGCGGCGGCCGGGGGCGGCGTCGCGGACCAGCCGGCGGGCGGCGTCGACCTCGCGGGCGACCGGGGCCAGGACGCCGTCGGCGTGGATCTCGGCGTCGTCGGGCACCCGGTGCGTGCGGACGTCGTCCTCCAGCTCGCGCAGCGCCCGCCGCAGCACCGCCACCTGGGACGGGTCGGGCCCGGGCTCCCCGCCGTTGACGGCGATGACCGCCTCGGTGACGGCGTCGGCGGTCCGCTCCAGCTGCACGATGACCGGCCACCAGGCGCCGGCGCGGGTGCTGATCGGCGGCGGCTCGGCCAGCCGGCGCTGCAGCTGGGTGTGCAGCTCGGTGAGCGCCCGGTAGGTCGCGCGACGGGCGCGCCGGCGCGCGACCGGGTCCGCGCCGAACGCGGCGCCGACGAAGGCGTCCAGCGCCAGCGCGGCCGCGCGCAGGGCGTCCTCCAGCGGCGCCCGCCAGGTCTGCGGCCACAGCAGGTAGCCCGCGACCAGCACGATCGCGCAGCCGATGAGGGTGTCCACCAGCCGGGCGCCGACCAGCTCCGGCCCGCCGGGGACGGCGAGGTCGAGCAGCAGGATGATCACCGGCGTCTGGAAGACCGAGAACAGGCCGAAGTTGGCGCCGCGCGCCCACGGCAGCAGCCCGGCGGCGACGGCCATGGCGACCACCACCCACCCGTCGCGGGGCAGCACCGACAGCAGCAGCGAGCCGATGAGGACGCCGAGCAGGGTGCCCGCGCCGCGCTGCACCGCCCGGGTGAACACCGACCCGTAGTCGGGCTTGAGCACGATCGCGACGGTGAGCAGCACCCAGTAGGGCCGCTCGATGGGCAGCAGCTGGCGGGCGACCTCCGCGATGGTCATGCACAGCGTCAGCCGGAGGGCGAACTCGCGGGTGTCGGTGCTGCCGAGCGTGCGGTCGGCGAGGTCGCGCAGCCGGTCCCGCCAGGGCGGCCGGGGCGGGGTGACGGCGGCTCCCGCACGCTCCTCGGGGTCGCCGACGACGGCCCAGGCCAGCCGCACCCCGTGGCGCACCGCGCGGCGGACGGCGGGCCCCTCGTCGAGGGCGGGCGGGCGCTCGTCGGGCAGCTCGCGGCTGCCGGAGACGGCGGCGGCGAGGGCGTGCACCGCCGTCACGTCGTGCGGGTCGGCGTGCACCCCGGTGCGGGCGGCGGCGACCGCGGCCTCCACCAGCGGGGCGGCGGCGTTGAGGACGCCGGCCAGCTCCGACAGCTGCCGGTTGCGCCCGGCGGCGAGGCTGCGGGTGCGGATGACCCGGTCGTAGGCGGCGTTGAGCGCGGTGGTGAGCTCGCGGCGGGCGTCGTCGGTGCCCTCGGTGCCCACGGCGGTGAGCAGCCCGGCGATCCGGGTGAAGACCGCGGCGACGGCGCTGCGGTCGGGGTCGCTGGGCTCGGTCGCAGCCTGCACCAGGGTGGCCAGCGTCGCCCAGGCCGCCCCGGCGGCGAAGAACGCCACCTCGGCCGCCGCGGGCAGCGGCGTCACCAGCCCCGACGCCAGCGCGGTGTAGACCAGCAGCTGCAGGGCGCCCAGCGACATCGCCGAGTTGACCGCGCTGATCACCGCCGCGGCCACCGACAGCACCGCCACGACCACCACCGGCAGCACGCCGCCGCCGCTCGCGAACTGCCCGGCGACCAGG
Organism: Geodermatophilus sp. SYSU D00663; assembly: GCF_054050655.1. Classification (NCBI taxonomy): domain Bacteria; kingdom Bacillati; phylum Actinomycetota; class Actinomycetes; order Geodermatophilales; family Geodermatophilaceae; genus Geodermatophilus; species Geodermatophilus sp. SYSU D00663. The sequence goes on from NZ_JBJGZT010000012.1 coordinate 82,821, forward strand.
CCGACCGCGCCGAGGCCGACCGCGGCGGCGGTGCGGCGCAGCCGGTCGCGCAGCGGGCCGCCCTGCGGGGCGAGGGTGGCCGCGAGCGCCCCGGTGGTGGCGAAGACGCCGGCGCCGAGCGCCGTCCGCCCGCCGACGGCGAGGGCCACGGCCAGCGGCGCGGGCACGACGACGGCGAACCGGACGACGTCGCGCCACGGCACGGGTGGGGGAGTGGTGCGGAGCAGTTCCTCGAGCCACGCGGGTGCGCGCAGCGACCTGTCCGCCACGGTCTGGAGCCTGCCACCCGCGGCCGCCGGAGGCGGGACGGCGCTCGGCTAGCGTCGGCGCCCGTGACCGCCACCCTGGGCGAGGTCGTCGCCACGCTGGAGGCCCGCTACGACCCGGCGCTCGCGGAGGGCTGGGACGCCGTCGGCCTGGTCTGCGGGGACCCCGCCGAGCCGGTGGAGCGCGTGCTGGTCGCCGTCGACCCGGTGGCCGCCGTCGTCGACGAGGCGCTCGAGCTCGGCGCCGGGCTGCTGGTCACCCACCACCCGCTGTTCCTGACCCCGGTGCACGGCGTCCCCGCCGACGACCCGAAGGGGCGGCTGGTGCACCGGCTGGTCCGCGCCGGCTGCGGGTTGTTCGTCGCGCACACCAACGCCGACCGCGCCCCCGACGCCGGCGTCAACGACGCGCTGGCCGCCGTCCTCGGGCTGACCGGCACCCGCCCGCTGCAGCCGGTGGCGCCCGGCTCCCGCGCCGGGCTCGGCCGGGTGGGGGAGCTGCCGCGGCCGACCACGCTGGCCGGCCTCGCCGCGCTCGCCGCGGAGGTCCTGCCGGAGACCGCCGGCGGGGTCCGCGCGGCCGGGGACCCGGACCGGCCGGTGCGCACCGTCGCCGTCTGCGGGGGCAGCGGCGGCTCGCTGCTGCCCGAGGCGACGGCGGCCGGCGCCGACGTCCTCCTCACCAGCGACCTGCGGCACCACCCCGTGTCCGAGGCGCGGGAGGACGGGGGTCCCGACTTGTGTGACGTGGCACACTTCGCCTCCGAGTGGCCCTGGGTCCCCGTGGTCGCCGACGTGCTGGCCACGGACCTGTCCGGCAGGGTCGAGGCGGTCGCCTCCCGGCGCCGCACCGACCCGTGGACGGTGCACCGGGGCCGGTCGGCAGGAGGGGACCCGGCCCGCACGGCCGGCTGAGACGGGGAGGGCGCCGTGGCCACCGCCGAACGACCGCCGACGGGAGGCGCGGTCCCCCGGAGGAGCGACCGCAGCCCCTGGAACTGGCTGCTGCTGGTGCCGATCGTGGTGCCGCTGGTCGTGCCGTTCTACAACCGCGTCGAGCCGACCCTCTTCGGCTGGCCGTTCTTCTACTGGGTGCAGCTGCTGTTCGTCGGGCTGGGCGTGCTGACCACCGTGGTCGTCTACCGGGCCACCCGGCGCAGCCCGGAGGAGCGGGCCGCCGCCCGCGCCGCCATCGAGCGGGACAGGGAGCGCTGAGCCGTGGACGGGGTCAACGTCGTCGAGCTGACGATCGTCATCGTCCTGTTCCTGGTCGTCACGGTCATGGGGTTCGTCGCCTCGCGCTGGCGGCGGGCCGAGACCCTCATGCACCTGGACGAGTGGGGGCTGGGCGGGCGCAGCTTCGGCACCTGGATCACCTGGTTCCTGCTGGGCGGCGACCTCTACACCGCCTACACGTTCGTCGCCGTCCCCGCGCTGATGTTCGGCGCCGGCGCGGCCGGGTTCTTCGCCGTCCCGTACACGGTCGTCATCTACCCGCTGGTGTTCCTGGTCGTCATCCGGCTGTGGTCGGTCAGCCACGTGCGCGGGTTCGTGACGCCGGCGGACTTCGTGCGCGCCCGGTTCGACTCCCCGACGATGGCGCTGCTCGTGGCCCTCACCGGGATCGTCGCGACGATGCCCTACATCGCCCTCCAGCTCGTCGGCATCGAGGCGATCCTCAAGGCGATGGGCGTGGAGGGCGAGCTCCCGCTGATCGTCGCGTTCGTGATCCTGGCGCTGTACACCTACAACTCGGGGCTGCGGGCGCCGGCGCTCATCGCGTTCGTCAAGGACACCCTCATCTACCTGACGATCATCGTCGCGGTGATCGTCATCCCGGTGAAGCTCGGCGGCTGGGACGTGATCTTCGGCGCGGCCGAGGAGAAGTTCTCCGCCGGCACCGGCGCGGGCGTGCTGCTGCCGGGCACCGGGCAGTGGCAGTACGCGACGCTGGCCCTGGGGTCGGCGCTCGCGCTGTTCCTCTACCCGCACTCGATCACCGGCGTCCTGGCGGCCAGCAACCGCGACGTGCTCAAGCGCAACATGAGCGCGCTGCCGGTCTACAGCCTGGCGCTGGGCTTCATCGCGCTGCTGGGCTTCATGGCGATCGCGGCCGGGGTGACGCCGATCGGCGAGGACGGCAACACCGTCGTCCCGGTGCTGTTCCAGGAGATGTTCCCGAGCTGGTTCGCCGGCATCGCCTTCGCCGCCATCGGCATCGGCGCGCTGGTCCCGGCGGCGATCATGTCGATCGCCGCGGCGAACCTGTTCACCCGCAACATCTACAAGGAGTTCCTCAGGAAGGACGCCACGCCGAGGCAGGAGGCGCAGGTCGCCAAGGTGACCTCGCTGGTGGTGAAGGTCGGCGCGGTCGCGGCGATCCTGTTCATCGACCCGCAGTTCTCCATCGACCTGCAGCTCATCGGCGGCGTGATCATCCTGCAGACGCTGCCCGCGGTCGCCCTCGGCCTCTACACCCGCTGGCTGCACCGCGGCGCGCTCATCGCCGGGTGGGTCGCGGGCATGGCCGCGGGCCTGCTGATGCTCTACAACATCCCGCGGCTGGCGCCGGACGGCACGGTCCTCCGCGAGCACTTCGGCGGGTCGGCGTTCGCCCTGTCCAAGCTGGGCCTGGACGCGCAGTCCAGCGTCTACGCGGGCTTCCTCGCGCTGCTGGTCAACCTCGTCGTCACGGTGCTGGCGACGATGGCGCTGCGCGCGGCCAAGGTGGACGACGGCGTCGACGGGACGGCGGAGAGCGACTACACCGCCGAGCGGGAGGACCCGACCTTCCGCGACCTCCCCGACCCGCTGGAGTCCGCGCCGCCCGGCACGGCCCGCGGCACGACGGGGGAGGCGACCGGCCGCAGGTAGGTTGAGCGGGTGAAGGCCGACCACTTCGAGCAGCAGAAGCTGCTGGCCCTGGCCGACGAGGACGTCGCGCTCACCCAGCTCGCCCACCGGAAGCGCACGCTGCCGGAGGTCGCCGCGGTCGAGGCCGCCGCGGAGTCCGAACGCACCTTCGCCGAGGCCGAGGTCCGCGCGGAGACCGAGGTGCGCGACCTCGACCGCGAGCAGCGGCGGCTCGAGGCCGACGTCGACACCGTCCGGCAGCGGGCCGACCGCGACCGGTCGCGGATCGACTCCGGGGCGGCAACGCCGAAGGAGATCACCTCGCTGCAGTCGGAGCTGCAGTCGCTCGCCCGGCGGCAGTCCGACCTCGAGGACCAGGTGCTCGAGCTCATGGAGCGCCGGGAGACCGCCGACGCCGCGCTGGCCGACGCCCAGACCGGGCGTGCCGCCGCCGTCGCCGACCGGGAGCGGGCCGAGCAGCTGCGCGACGACGCCCTCGCCGACATCGCCGACTCCACCGCCCGGCACGAGGCGAAGCGCGCGGAGGTCGCCGGCGGCATCTCCGCCCCGCTGCTGGCGCTCTACGACCGCATCCGCACCCAGACCGGCACCACCGGCGCGGCGGTGCTCAAGGCCCGGCAGTGCCAGGGCTGCCGGATCGAGCTGAACGGCCGGGAACTCGCCGCCGTCCGCAACGCCGACCCGCACGAGGTGGTCCGCTGCGAGAACTGCGGCCGGATCCTCGTGCGCACCGCCGAGTCGGGCCTGTGACCCGCCGTCTCGTCGTCGAGGCCGACGGCGGCTCGCGGGGCAACCCGGGCCCGGCCGGCTACGGCGCGCTGGTGCGCGACGCCGCCACCGGGCGGGTGCTCGCCGAGCGCGCGGCGTCGGTCGGCCGGGCGACGAACAACGTCGCCGAGTACGGCGGGCTGGTGGCCGGGCTGCAGGCGGCGCTGGACCTCTGTGGCGGCGGAGGCGCGAGCGCCGACGTCGAGGTGCGGATGGACTCCAAGCTCGTCGTCGAGCAGATGTCGGGGCGCTGGAAGATCAAGCACCCGGACATGCAGAAGCTCGCCGTCCAGGCCCGCGATCTCGCCCGGCAGCTGGGCAGCGTCCGCTACACCTGGGTGCCGCGCGCGCAGAACGGCGCCGCCGACGCGCTCGCCAACAGCGCGATGGACGGCCGGCCGGTGCACCGCGACCTCGCCGCCGAGCCGACCGTGGTGGAGGACGACGTCCAGCCGGCCGCCGAACCCGCGCCGCCGGTGACCACGGTGACGCACCTGCTGCGCCACGGGCGCACCGAGCACACCCCCGAGCGGCGGTACAGCGGCCGCAACGACCTGCCGCTGTCGGTCACCGGGCGCGCGGAGGCCGAGGCGGCCGCGGTGCGGGCGAAGGAGCTGGGCATCGAGGTCGTCGTCGCCTCGACGCTGCGCCGCACGCGGGAGACCGCGGAGGTCGTGGCCGGCGCGCTGGGCCTGCCGGTGGAGCTCGACGACGACCTGGTCGAGCTCGACTTCGGCGACCTCGAGGGGCTCACCGCCACCGAGGCGCAGCAGCGGCACCCGCTGGCCGCCCGCCGCTTCGCGAGCGACGTGACGGTGGCCGCGCCGGGCGGCGAGTCGGTGGCCGACGTGTCGCGCCGCGTCGCCCGCGCCCGGGAGCGGCTGCTCGAGCGGCACGCCGGGAGGACGGTGCTCGTGGTCAGCCACGTGACCCCGATCAAGCTGCTGCTCGCCGCGGGCCTCGGCGCCGGCGACGAGGTGGTGCACCGGGTGTTCCTCGAGGCGGCGTCGCTGTCGACGGTGGCATGGAGCTCCGACGGCCGCACCTCGGTCCGGCTGGTGAACGACACCGCTCACCTGCGCTGAGGACACTCAACCGATGAGTTGAGGAACGCCCGCCGGTCTCCCCTGCAGGCGGCTCCGCCCCGGAGCCGGGAGCGAGGAGGTGCGCCATGGGCCGGGTGGTGCTGTTCGCGGCGGTGTCGCTGGACGGGTACGTCGGGCGGGACGACGACATGCCCGGGCCGCTGTTCGACTGGTACGCCAACGGCGACGTCGAGATGACCTTCAGCGACCCGGACCGGCCCTTCCGCGTGACCGCGGAGACGGCGGAGTTCCTCACCGACATGGCGACGCGGGTGGGCGTCATGGTCTGCGGGCGCCGGCTGTTCGACATCACCGACGGCTGGGGCGGCGTGCCCCCCAACGGCGAGCACGTCGTCGTGGTCACCCACCGGCCGGCCGACGACTGGCCGCACCGCGCCACCGCGCCGTTCACCTTCGCGCCCGACGTGCCGGCCGCGATCGGGCGAGCGAGGGAGCTCGCCGGCGACCGCGACGTCACGGTGAGCGCCGGGGACGTCGGCGGGCAGGCGCTGCGCGCGGGCCTGGTCGACCGGGTGGTGCTGGCGCTGGTCCCGGTGGTCCTGGGCTCGGGGCGGCCGTACTTCGGCGCCGGCGGCCCGCCGGAGATCCAGTTCGAGGACCCGGTGGTGGTGCAGGGCAGGCGGGTGACCCACCTGGTCTACGACGTGCGTCGCTGACGCCCCGGAGCGGGAAGCGGGCCGGGCGGCCCGGTGTTGCACCGGACACCCCCGCCGCCGCCCGCCGCGGCGCTCCGGGGACGATGAGCCCCCCGCACTCCGAGGAGCCCCGTGACCGCGACCATCGCGCCCGCCACCCCCACCGTCGCCGGCGACGAGCGCACCCTGTCGGCCGCCGAGTACGAGAACTGGGCGGCGGAGGTCCGCCGGCTCGCCGACGAGCGCGGTGCGGTGGTGCTCGCGCACAACTACCAGGTGCCCGAGATCCAGGACGTCGCCCACTTCACCGGCGACTCCCTCCACCTGTCGCGGGTCGCGGCGCAGACCGACGCCCGCGAGATCGTGTTCTGCGGCGTCCACTTCATGGCCGAGACGGCGAAGATCCTCTCGCCGGACAAGACGGTGCTGCTGCCCGACCACGCCGCCGGCTGCTCCCTGGCCGACTCGATCACCGCCGAGCAGCTGCGCGAGTGGAAGGCCCAGCACCCGGGCGCCGTCGTCGTCAGCTACGTCAACACCACCGCGGCGGTGAAGGCGGAGACCGACGTCTGCTGCACCTCGTCGAACGCCGCCGACGTCATCCGGTCCATCCCCGAGGACCGCGAGGTCCTGTTCTGCCCCGACCAGTTCCTCGGCGCGCACGTCAAGCGCGTGACCGGGCGGTCGAACATCCACGTGTGGGCGGGCGAGTGCCACGTGCACGCGGGCATCAGCCCGGCCGACGTCCGCGCGCAGGTGGCCGCGCACCCGGACGCCGAGATCCTCGTGCACCCCGAGTGCGGCTGCACCACCTCGGTGCTCGACCTGGTCAGCCACGGCGACCTGCCCGCCGACCGCACCCGCGTGCTGTCCACCGGCGGCATGGTCGAGGCCGCGGCGCGGACCTCGTCGGGCCAGGTGCTCGTCGCCACCGAGGTCGGCATCCTGCACCAGCTGCGGGCGCTCAACAGCGGGACGTCGTTCATCCCGATGAACAGCCGCGCGGCCTGCCGCTACATGAAGATGATCACCCCGGCCAAGCTGCTGCACACGCTGCGCACCGGCGAGGGCGCCGTCGACGTCGACCCGGAGACCGCCGCCCGCGCCCGCCGCGCCGTCGAGGCCATGATCGCCATCGGAGAGCCCGGCCGCGGCGGTGAGTAGAAGGACCCCGCTGCCCCCGCCGCTCGCGAGCTCGCGGCGGGACCCTGCAGCGGGGCCGTTCCAGCACGTCACCGCGTGAAGAGGTAGACGGACACCGCGACGCCGAAGACCACGATCAGCACCCGCAGCGGCGTCGCGGGGATGCGGCCGGCCACCCGCGCGCCGAGGAACCCGCCGACCAGACTGGCCGGCGCCGCGACGGCGACCACCTGCCAGGCCACCGGCCCGAAGACGCCGAACACGACCAGCGTGACCGTCGCCGTCACCGCGGAGAACGCCGACTTCAGCGCGTTGGCCAGCGGCAGCCGGTGCAGTGCCGTCCCGAGCACCCCGACGAGGATGACGCCGAGCGCGCCGCCGAAGTAGCCGCCGTAGACGGTGGCGAGGAACAGCGCGAGGAACAGCCACCACGGGTCGCGGACGGCGCCGTCGTCGCGGTCGCGCAGCCGGCGGGTGAGCAGCGGCTGCACCGCGAGCAGCAGGCTGGCCAGCAGCACGAGCACCGGCACGACGACGTCGAAGGCCTCGCTCGGCGTGGTCAGCAGCAGCACGCTGCCGGCGACGCCGCCCAGCGCCGAGACCGCACCGAGCCGCACCAGCCGGTCGCGCTGACCGGCGTACTCGCGGCGGAACCCGGCCATCCCGCCGAGGTAGCCCGGCCACTGCGCCACCGAGTTGGTGACGTTGGCCGCCACGGTGCCCAGGCCCAGCCCGACCAGGGTGGGGAAGAGGATCAGCGACCCGCCGCCGGCGATCGAGTTGACCGCCCCCGCGCCCAGGGCCACCGCGGCCGCGATCAGGAGGTCGGCGGCCGTCACGGGGCGCCAGCCTACGGTCGGTGCGTGCGACTCCCCGCCCCGGCGACCTGGCTGGCCGCCGCCCTCGGCGGCTCCGGCGTGCTGCACCTGGTGCGGCCGCGGACGTTCGAGTGGCTGGTGCCGCCCGAGCTCGGCGACGCCCGCGCCTGGGTGCTCGTCAGCGGGGTCGCCGAGGTCGGCACCGCCGCGCTGCTGGCCGCGCCGGCGAGCCGCCGGGCCGGGGGACGGGCCGCGGCCGCGCTCCTGGCGTCGTTCGTGCCGGCCCACCTGCACCACCTCCGCGTGGCGCGCGGGCGGCCGGCGATGCTGGCCGCGGCGGTGGTCCGGCTGCCGCTGCAGGCGCCGATGATCGCCGCGGCGCTGCGGGTGGCCCGAGGGCGCTGAGCGTCAGCGGCCGCGGGCAGACTGCCCGCATGACGGAGGCGTTCCCCGAGGACTGGCAGCGCGCCCTGGTCGTCGCCGCCCACCCCGACGACGTGGAGTACGGCTGCGCGGCCGCCGTCGCGGCGTGGACGGCGGCCGGGCGCGACGTCCGGTACGTGATGGCCACCAGCGGCGAGGCCGGCATCGCCGGGCTGCCGCCGGAGGCCGCCGGGCCGCTGCGCGAGCGCGAGCAGCGGGCCGCGGCCGCGGTGGTCGGCGTGTCGGTGGTCGAGTTCCTCGGCCACCCCGACGGGCGGCTGACCGAGGGGCTGGACCTGCGGCGGGCGGTCGCGGCGGCGATCCGGCGGCACCGCCCCGACCTCGTGGTCACGCTGCACTTCGGCGACACGTGGACGCCGCCGGGCGCCCCGCTCGGCTACTGGAACAGCGCCGACCACCGGGTGCTGGGCCGGGCGGTGGTCGACGCCGTCGGCGACGCGGCCAACGAGTGGATCTTCGCCGAGCTCGCCGACCCGGAGCCCTGGCGCGGGGTGCGCTGGACCGCCGTCTCCACGCCGGTGGGGGTCACGCACACCGTCGACGTGACCGACGTCGTCGACCGGGCGGTGGCCTCGCTGGCCGAGCACCGCCGCTACCTGCAGGCGCTGTCGGCCGACCCGGTCGAGGAGCAGGCACGGCGACAGGTCGACACGGCGACCCCGGTCGTCGACGGCCGGCGGGTGGCCGGCTTCGCGCTGTACGCCGGCTGAGGCGGACGCGGCCCCGGGGTGCGCCCGGGGCCGCGTCCGGGCCGGTCAGGGGTTGAAGCTCACGTGGACGTGGTCCATGTGGTTGGCGGTGGGGGACCCGCGGTCCTCCATCGCCCGCCAGCCGGAGCTCCCGATCACGAAGATCCGCTGCTTCCAGATGACGTAGTCGACGCCCATGCGCGCGGCGTTGTCGAGGACGTACTGGGCGACGGCGTTCCCCTTGGCGGAGTCGGCGTAGACCATGAAGTCCGCGGCGAGCTGCTGGGTGGGGGAGTGCCCGGGGCGGGTGAGCACGGTGGACACCCCGCACTGCTGCACGACCTCGGCGACGACGGGGCGGACGTGCGCCGCCCAGGCGCTGTAGGAGGTCGAGGAGGCGGTCGGCGCGCCGGTGAGGTTCGTGGACACCGCCGCGGGGGCGGCGGGGGCGGCTGCCGGTGCGGCCGCGGGGGCGGCGGGGGCCGCGGGCGCGGGCGCCGCGGCTCCTCCCCGGTCCTGGGACCAGCCGTTCGACCCGTCCCGGCGGGGGCCGTCCCAGTCGGCCTGGGCCACCGACTGGCCGCTGAGGCCGAAGGCGACGGCGAGGGCGCCGGCCGTGAGGGTCCGGCGGATCGTGCGCTTGCTGTTCGAGGGCATGACGAGGAGAGCTCCTGACGTCGGTTCCGCGTGGCGCCGTCCGTGGCTCGGCGGTCACCCGTCGCGTGGGGGGACCTGCGGGACGGGCCGGGACGCGGCCGGGCGGCGGGCGGCTGCTGGAGGGCAGGCCGACGCGAGGCCGGTCGTTTCCGGTCCGTGGAGGCGCGGCGACCGGCGGAGGTGGGCGGGTCGCGGCGCTCGTCGCAGAGTGCGGGGCACGCCGGGGCAGGCGCCGTCGGCGCACCCCGTGGTGGTTCTCCGTTCTCCCGTGGCCGCCTACCGGGTCAGCTGACGGGTTCGGGCGGGGAACTGCGCCCTACCCCCTCCCGGGTCCGGGAGGTGGGACTCACCCCGGTGGTGCGGTGGGTCCCCGGCTCACGGCCACCGCGGTGGCCGCGACTCGGCGGCACCCGGCTCGGTTCCCCCGGTGGAGGACGTGACGACCGGCCGGACGGAGCCACCGTAGGAGCGTCCGCGGGAGCCCGCAGCGCGGACTGAGCAGTTCCGCTGAGGGGGTCCGTAGACTGGTCGGCACGACGGACGAGTCGGCCGGGCGGTCGCGTCGGCGGGGGAGACCCCGTCGCCGAGGAACGTCCGGGCTCCACAGGGCAGGGTGGTCGCTAACGGCGACCCGGGGTGACCCGCGGGACAGTGCCACAGAGAACAGACCGCCAGCAGTCCGCTGCTGGTGAGGGTGAAACGGTGGTGTAAGAGACCACCAGCGCACCGGGTGACCGGTGCGGCTCGGTAAACCCCACCCGGAGCAAGGTCGAGAAGGGGCGGTGGCCGGGCGACCGGACACCGTCCTGCGCAGGCGTTCGAGGGCTGCCCGCCCGAGCCTGCGGGTGGACCGCTCGAGCCCGCCGGCAACGGCGGGCCTAGATGGATGACCGCCCATCGGGAGGCCGCGAGGCGCCCGAGGACAGAACCCGGCGTACAGGCCGACTCGTCCGTCGCCCGCCGTGACCTGCGGGTCTGCGGTCAGGGCGCGGCGCCGGTCCGCGCGGGGTCCGCCGCTCGGCCGGGAACGGGGTCGGCGGCGGCCCTCGGCCGGTCGCCGGAGCCGGGCCAGAGGTGGCTGACGTCGGTCGGTCACGGCGATCGTCGGCCGAGGTCGGCTCGCCCTCTTCCCGGCTGCGGCTGCTGACGACGATCGGCTCCGGGATGATCCGGCTCGCGTCACGCGGCCCCTGCGACCCGGCGGCGTGGACGTCGAGCGGCCGGACGACGAGGCGGCGACCCGTCCCACGGGGCGCTGTGCCGGTCGTCGTCCCTCCTCGTACGCGGCATCCGCTCGGCGCGGTGGTCGACCGGCCCTGGGTGTGGTCCGACCGGTCAGTTCTCCGTGCCGTGTCGGTCCGTACGCCGAACACCGACCCACGGGAGGCCACGCGATGCGGAGACTGACCTTCGCCATGAACCTGAGCCTGGACGGCTACGTCGCCGCGCCCGGCGACGACCTCGGCTGGAGCGTGCCGAGCGACGAGCTGTTCCAGTGGTGGTCCGACCGGGTGGAGGCCACGGGCCTGGCGCTGTACGGGCGCAGACTGTGGGAGACGATGAGCTCCCACTGGCCGACCGCCGACCGGCAGCCCGGCGCCACACCGGCGCAGATCGAGTACGCCCGCCGTTGGCGGGACATGCCGAAGGTGGTGTTCTCCTCGACGGCCAGCGCGGTCGACGGGAACGCCCGCCTGGTCACCGGCGACGCCGTCACCGAGATCACCCGGCTCAAGGCCGGGGACGGCGGTCCCATGGACGTCGGTGGCGCCACCCTCGCCGCGGCGGCCATGCGGGCCGGGCTGATCGACGAGTACGCGCTCGTCACCCACCCGGTCCTGGTGGGCGGCGGCACGCCGTTCTTCCCGGCCCTGGACGACCGGGTGGACCTGGACCTGGTGGAGACCCGGACGTTCCGCGGCGGCGTGCTCCTGACCAGGTACGAGACCAGGCGCTGAACAGCCGGCCCCGGATCGGCAGGCCGACTCGTCCGTCGTCCCCCTCCGCCGATCCGCGCACGACCGGGTCGACGGCGTCCGGTCGTCCGGGCCCGGTCGCGGGTGGCTGCCGGTGTGTCGCCGCCAGGCGACCCCACCGACGGGACCCGACCGATGAGTCGATGCGGCGACCGGGGTCCCTCTCGTGGAGCGGCCGGACGGGCCGCGGCGACCACCCGGGAGGACCCGTGACGCAGTACCTGCTGTCCATGCCGCACGACTCGGCCGAGGAACCGACGATGGCCACGATGGACCCCGCCGAGCTGGAGGTCGCCCTGGCGGCGGCCGGCGCCTTCCTGGAGGAGCTGGCGGCGTCCGGCGCGCTGGTCTTCGCCGGTGGGCTGCACCCGCCGTCGACCGCGGTCACCGTCGACCACACCGGGGACGACCTCGCCCTCACCGACGGGCCGTACACGCAGGCGCCGGAGTACCTCGGCGGCTTCTGGGTCGTCGAGGCGCCGGACCGGGCGGCGGCCGTCTCCTGGGCGGCGAAGGCGTCCCGGGCGCTCGGCGCGCGGATCGAGGTCCGCGCCTTCCAGGAGATACCGGCACAGCGCCCGGCGGTGTGAGGTCGCGCCGCCGTGTCCCCCGGGGCGGCTCCCGGGAGGCGGGACCGATGACTTCGTCCCCGTCCGCCGGTCCGAGCTCCCGGACCGGGTCGGAGACCAGGAGGACGGATGCGGAAGATCGTCGTGCACATGATGCTGTCGCTGGACGGCTACTTCGAGGGGCCGGACCACGACCTGGGCTGGCACCGCGTCGACGAGGAGCTGCACGGGCACTTCAACGAGGAGCTCGCGACCAAGAGCGCCTTCCTCGAGGGCCGGGTCACCTACGAGCTCATGGAGGCGTACTGGCCGACCGCCGACCAGGACCCGGACGCCCCGCCGACGATGCGCGAGTTCGCCGGTATCTGGCGGGCGGTGCCGAAGATCGTGTTCTCCCGCACGCTGCGGGAGGTCGGCCCCAACGCCTCGCTGCGGGCAGAGGTGGACCCCGACGAGATCCGCGCACTGAAGCAGCAGCCCGGCGGCGACATGACGCTCGGCGGGGTCGACCTGGCCGAGACCTTCCGCCGGCTGGACCTGGTCGACGAGTACCGGCTCTACGTCAACCCCGTCGTCGTCGGCCGCGGTCGACGGCTGTTCGAGACCGCCGACGAGCCGACCGACCTGGAGCTGGTGGAGAACCGGCGGTTCGGCAACGGGGTCGTCCTGCTGCGCTACGCCGTCCGGCGCCCGGCAGCCGGCCGGCCGCGCCCGGGGAGGGCATCGTGACCGCCACCTACACCTTCGACGTCTTCTCCACCCTCGACGGCTTCGGCTCCTACGGCGAGGACGGCGACTGGGGCGGCTACTGGGGCAAGGAGGGCCCGGAGTTCCTCGACCACCGCCTCGCGCAGTACCGCGCGGAGCAGCGGCTGGTCCTCGGGGCCACCACCTTCCGGGAGTTCGTGCGGTTCCTGGACCCGGCCCAGGTCACCGACCCGCTGAACACCCGGATGCGGACCATGCCGACGACGGTCGTGTCGACGACGCTGCAGGGTCCCCTCGACTGGCCCGACGCGACCCTCGAGCACGGGGACGCCGTCGACGTCGTCGCCCGGCTCAAGGAGGAGTCCCACGTGCCGCTGCGCTCGCACGGCAGCCTGTCGGTGAACCGGGCGCTGATGGCCGCCGGCCTGGTCGACCGCGTCCAGGTGACGGTCTTCCCGGTGATCACCGGCCGGACCGGGACGGCGCCGGTCTTCGCGGGCGCGGCCGACTTCGACCTCGAGCTGCTCGGGAGCCGGACGTTCGACGGCCGCATCCAGGAGCTCGTCTACCGGCCCACCCTGCACGGCGGGGACACCGGTTAGGGCCGCACCACCCGGTAGTTGAGCAGCACGATCCCCGAGGGGAAGGGGCGGCACTCGATCAGCCGGAGCCTGGTGCTCGCCGTCATCGTGCCGAAGAAGGGCACGCCGTCCCCGAGGACGACGGGGACGACGGAGACGCCCAGCTCGTCGACGAGCCCGAGCTGCAGGAGCTGGGTGACCAGCCGCCCGCCGCCGAAGACGCAGATGTCCCTGCCGGGGTCGATCCGGGACCGCACGGTGTCGATCAGCCGGGTCAGGTCGCCGGCGTACGCGTGCGTGTTCCGGCCGGTCGGCAGGTCGGCGTCGTGGGTGACCACCCAGGTCGGCACGCCACCGACACCGGCGGTGCCCATCTCCCGGTACGTGTTCGCGCCGACGACGTAGGCCCCGGTGCGGGCCTCGGTCTCCGCGAAGCCGTAGTCCTCACCCGGGGCCATGGCGTCGTTGAGCCACGCGAGGTCCCCGGACCTCGACTGGATGAAGCCGTCCAGGCTGGCCGCCATCCCGGCGAAGACCGTCGCCATGCCGGACGAGCGTAGGGCGCGACGGCCCGCGGTCCCAGGCGCGGATCCGCCGCGCGGCCCCTCAGCCGGCCGTGTCGGCCTCCGCGGTGTAGGACCTGCCGGGCCAGTACGCCCACTCCTCGAAGTCCTCGACCCGGCCGTCGTCGGCGAAGCGCAGCACCCACAGGTCCCGGTACTCCTGCGGCGCCGGGGCGCCGTACCGCACCTCCAGCCGCACCACCGCGTCGCGCCCCTCGACGGCGACCGGCTCCGCGGCCACCGTGAACGTCCGGCCCTCGTCCTCCCGCCAGAACGCCCGGATCGCCGCGTGGCCGACCTCCGACGGCTCGTAGGGGAGCGCCGGTACCGCGCGTCGTCGGTGAACAGCCGGGCGACCGCGGCCACGTCCCCCTCCCGCCACGCGCGCTCGTACCCGGCCACCCACTGCATCACGCCGGCGCGGTCCACCCGGCCACGCTGTCACGTCCGCCGGGCCCGCGGGGGTTCCCGCCGCCGTGCCGGTCGCGCGACGATCGCCTGGCTCCGGACCGCCGAGGAGGGCCCCGTGACCGACACCGCCACCGCGACGAGGACCGGGTACGCGCCGGTCGGCAGGCTGCGCATGTACTACGAGGTCCACGGGCCCACGGGGGAGCCGGCGGGCGGCCCGGTCCTCCTCCTGCACGGCGCGTACATGTCGGCCGGCGACCTCGGGCCGCTGGTGGGCGCCCTGGCCACCACCCGGGAGGTCGTCGTCCCGGACCTGCAGGCCCACGGCCGGACGGCGGACGTGGACCGGCCGATCACCTACGAGGGCCTGGCCGACGACGCCGCGGGCCTCCTCGCGCACCTCGGCATCGAGCGGGCCGACGTCCTGGGCTACAGCATGGGCGGCGCCGCGGCGCTGCAGGTGGCCGTCCGTCACCCGGAGGTGGTCCGCACGCTGGTGGTCGTCTCGGCGTCGCACTCGAGCAGGGGGACGCAGCCGGAACTGCTCGAGATGATCCCGACCATCACCCCGGAGGTGTTCGCCGGGTCGCCGCTGGAGGAGGCCTACCGGGCCACCGCCCCGGACCCCGGCCACTTCCCGGTCCTCGTCCAGAAGCTGAAGACGCTCGACGAGACCCCCTTCGACTGGCCGGCCGAGGACATCCGGGGGATCACCGCGCCGACCCTGGTCGTCGCCGGGGACGCCGATGCCGTCCTGGCCGAGTCCGCGGTCGAGCTCTTCCGCCTCCTCGGCGGCGGCGCGATGGGCGACCTGGCCGGTCTCTCGCGGGCGCGCCTGGCGATCCTGCCGGGGACCACCCACTTCATGCCGCCGGGCAGCGGCGTGCTCGACCGCCTGGACTGGCTGCTGCCGATGGTGCTCGCCCGGTTCGACGACCCTCCCGCTGGGACGCCCTGACCCTCCCGGAGGGGTCAGTCGTGGACGAGCACCACCTCGTACCGCGACGCGGTCGGCGGGATGCCGGTGTCGAACTTGGCGTTGACGACGGCGAGCCGTCCCTCGTGCCGGATGGCGGTCGCCGGGGTCTGGAAGAGGTCGCTGGTGACGACCTCCACGACGGACCCGGACGCCAGGTCCGGGCTCAGCCGGACCTCGCTCACCCGGTTCGTGTTCTGCACCGCCCACAGCGAGTCGCGGTGCAGCTCGATGCCGTCCACGGACGGCACGCTCACCCCGGCGACGACCGCGCTGTCGCCCGTGGCGGGGTCCACCGTGTACAGCTCGCCGTTGGTCGAGTGCGCGACGACCAGCGTGCCGCCGTGGCGCGCGGCGTCGATGCCGTTGAGGTTGATCTCGCCGGCGGTGTCGGCCGCCGGCCCGTGCAGCGGGAGCGTGCGGAACGGCCCCGGCCGCCCGGAGGCGTCGATCCGCACGTGGTACAGCACGGCACGCCGGCTGTCGGTGAACCACGCGCCCGCCGGGGTGACGACGACGTCGTTGACCAGCGTGGTGAAGGCCGCCGGGGGCGCCGGCGACGGCGGCGCGAACTGGTACTCCGCGACCGTCTCCCCGGAGTGCAGGTCGTACACGTACGCCTGGCCGGTGCCGCCGCCGGCGACGTAGAGCAGGCCGTGCCGCAGGTCGGCGTCCATGCCGACCGCCCACCGGCCCTCCGGTGCGTCGATGAACAGCTCGGCGGTGCCCGCCTCGAGGTCGCCGCGGAAGACGTCGCCGGCGAACAGGTCGCCCGCGTAGAACGTGTCCCCTGCACCCGCCGCGATGCCCTCGGCCGAGGTGGCGCCCGGCAGGACGATCACCTCCGGCCAGGACGCCGCCGCGGGCGGGACGGTGGTGACGGTCAGGGCGACCACGCCGGTCACCAGCACCGCCGCTCGCAGGGAGCCGGTCGTCCTCCGCGTCGTCGGCACGGCAGCCTCCGGTGGGCGTCGTCGGTCGCACGGTCGTCCCCCGCCCGGTCAACGGTGCCCCGCCCGCGGCGGGCGGGACAGGGCCCAACGCCTCCGTACGGAGGCCGCGCTCAGGCGACGGTGGGTACGGCGGACGAGGGACCCGTCCCGTCCTGGTCCCGGCGTCTCACGGCTCGCCGTGTGACGGGCCCGGGCGCCTGGCCCTGGGCAGTCCCTCCACGACCAGTTCGTACGAGTTGCGCACCAGCTCGTCGACGAGGTCCCGCGTCACCGGCACGGATGGTCAGCCGGTGCCGCTCGTCCACGGGGTGGCCGGGGACGAGCTCCTCGTACCGCTGCTGCAGCGCCCAGCTGTGCTCGGGCTCGCACGTCAGCGTCACGAGTGGTTCGCCGGGAGCCGAGCGGCGGACTCCATCGCGACCTCGAGCAGCCGCACGCCGTCCATGCCGTCCGGCTCCTCCTCGACCGCCGGGTCGGCCCCGGGCGGGCGTCGTCGTCCCGGGACGGCCGTCGAGGACAGCCGTGCCCGAGCGTCGCACGGACCCGTGTCCTCGGCCTCGTCCGCCGTGCTCAGGCGACGGTGAGCAGCACGGCGCCGGCGGCGAACAGCGGCAGGGACACGAACAGGAAGACGCCCACGCCGGTCAGGACCCCACCGGGGGAGCCGTGGTCGTCGACGTCGGGCCGCCGGCCGTGCTCGTACTCGTGGGCCCGGGTGAACACCGCGCCGCTGGTCAGCCCGATGAGGCCGGCCAGCACGAGCAGGACCAGCGCGAACCGCGACAGGAAGCTGCCGTCCCCGAGCAGGCTCCACAGCCCCGCGACGGCCAGAGCCACGGCCGCCGCGAGCAGCACCGCGGCCAGCGCCTGGCGCAGGCCCCGGAGGACGACGCCCACGGGGTGACGGTAGCCCCGCCGGGCGTGACCGGGGTCCTCCCGCGACGCGGGCGTCCACCCGGGGCACGCGGGGTGGCCGGGCGGCGTGGACCTGCTCGCCCTGCCCCGCACCGTCACCGCGTCCGCGCTCGCCCTCGGGACGGCGGTGCGCGGCGCGCGCGTGTTCCACCCCCGGGGACGGGCGTCCGCCGGGACCGTGGTGACCGACGGCGGCGGCACCCGGGGTGCCCGGGTCCTCGACGAGGCGGGTACGTACGACGTCGTCGTCCGCGTCTCCCGCGGGGTCGGGCTGCCGGAGCCGCTGCCCGACGTCGTCGGCCTGGCGGTCCGCCTCCCGCTGCTCGGCCGGGGCGGGGCACCGCTGGACGTCCTGGTCAACACCTCCGGGGGCCTGCCCGGCCTGCGCCACCTGTTCCTGCCGGAGCCCCTCGGCCGGACGTGCTCCTCGGTCCTGCCGTACCGGACCGGCAACGGCCGCCTGGTGGTGCTCGGGGCGCGCGACACGGGCGCCGGCTGGGACCTGCTGGCGGCACCGCTCGCCGGCGGCTGGAGGCGGTGGGGACGGCTGACCCTCGGCGCCGCCCTGCCGGACGCGGAGTCCGAGGCGCTGCGCTTCCGGCCGACGCTCGGGGCCGACGACCTCCAGCCGGTCGCGCTGTTCCGCGCCGTCCGCGACCTCTCCTACCGCGGGAGCCAGGCCCTCCGCCCCTGACGGCCGCGGCGCCGCTCAGCCGTCGACCGGCCGGCGGTGGCTCGGGCTGTCCGGGTTCAGGAGCGAGTGCTTGCGCCCGTAGGCGAAGTAGATGACCAGCCCGATGAGCAGCCAGACCCCGAAGCGGGCCCACGTCTCCCACGGCAGCTGCCAGATGAGGAACAGCGACGCGAGCACCCCGAAGGCCGGGACGACGGGCATGAGCGGCAACCGGAACGGCCGCGGGGTGTCCGGCCGGGTGTAGCGGAACAGGATGACCGCGACGCAGACCACGATGAACGCCGACAGGATGCCGATGTTCGTCAGGTCGGCGACGGCGCGGATCGGGAAGACGCCGGCGAGCACGGCAGACCCGACGCCGGCGATCCAGGTCACCCGCTGCGGCGTGCCGGTCCGGTCCACCTTCGCGAACCACGGGGGCAGCAGCCCGTCGCGGCTCATGGAGAACCAGACGCGGGTGACGCCGAGCAGGAAGGTCAGCATCACGGTCAGGATCGACAGCACGGCGAAGACGGAGATGACGCCGGCGACCACCGGCAGGCCCACGCTCTCGAAGGCCGAGGCGAAGCCGGCGGTCGGGTCGATGTCCCGGTAGTCCTGCATCCCGGTGAGCACCAGCGTCGCGGCGACGTAGAGCAGCATCGCGATGACCAGCGACAGGATGATCGCCTTCGGCATGTGCTCCTTGCCGTCCCGGGCCTCCTCGGCGGCGGTGCTCATGGCGTCGTAGCCGAAGACCGCGAAGAAGACGGTGGCCGCGCCGGTGAGCACCGGGCCGAAGCCGGACGGCAGGAAGGGATCGTAGTTCCCCGCCTGGACGTAGAAGACGCCCAGCCCGATGATGCCGAGGATCAGCAGGATCTTGATCCCCACGGCGATCAACTCGAACCGGCCGAAGGTCTTCGTGCCGCGGCTGAGGATGAACGTGACGAGCAGGCAGATCACGACGGCGGGGACGTTGACGACGCCGCCCTCCTCGGCGGACGCGGTGAGCGACGTCGGCAGGGTGAGCCCGAGGTTGTCGAGCAGCTCGCCGAGGTAGCCGGAGATGCCGATGGCCACGACGGCGACGATGGCGATGTACTCCAGGAGCAGGTCCCAGCCGATGAACCAGCCGATGAGCTCGCCGAGGGCCACGTAGCCGTAGGTGTAGGCGGAGCCGGCCCGCGGGATCATGCCGGCGAACTCGGCGTAGGACAGCGCCGCCGCCGCCGACGCCAGGCCCGCGATCAGGAAGGCGATGAGCACGGCCGGCCCGACGGGCTCGTTGTCCGCGTCGCCGGCCGCCACGAGCCCCGCGAGGGAGAAGATCCCGACGCCGATGATGCCGCCGACCCCGATCGCGGTCAGCTGCCACAGCCCCAGGCTCTTGGCGAGCGCGCCGCCGGCGTTCCGTTCCTCGACGTCGTCCATCTGCTCGACCGGCAGGCGCCGCCAGACGGAGCGCTGGTCCCGAGTGCTCATGGGCGTCCCCTCGTCGCGGGCCCCGTGTGCGGCGAGCCTGCCCGCGTCCCGGCGGGTCGGCAAAGCGAGGGCGCGGCGGCACGGCGGGGCGGCGGCACGGCGGCACGGCGGGGCCTTGTCGGCCGGGCGGCGGGGGAGCACCGTGGCGGGGAGCGACGCGGGAGGCACGATGCCGAAGCGACTGGTCGTGTGCTGCGACGGCACCTGGAACACCCCCGACCAGGTGGCCGAGGGCCGGCCGTGCCCGACGAACGTCACCAAGCTCGCCCTGGAGGTCGCCCCGGCCGGCGCCGACGGGCTGCGGCAGTGCGTCTTCTACCTGCGCGGGGTCGGCACCGCACGCGGTGAGCGGTACCGCGGCGGCGCGTTCGGCGTCGGCCTGTCCCGCGCCGTCAAGGACGCCTACCGGACGATCGTCGACAACTACGAGCCCGGTGACGAGCTGTGGTTCTTCGGGTTCAGCCGCGGCGCGTTCACCGCCCGCAGCACCGCCGGCTTCGTCCGCACCGCCGGCGTGCTGGAGCGCCGCCATGCCGGCCGGCTCGACGAGGCCTACGAGCTCTACCGGTGCCGGGAGGCCCATCCCCGCGGCACCGAGGCCGAGCTGTTCCGGCGGTCCTACTCCTACGAGCCCGACGTCCACTTCATCGGCGTCTGGGACACCGTGGGCGCGCTCGGCCTGCCGGTGCGCGGCCTGGGCTTCGTCAACCGGCGGTGGGCGTTCCACGACACGACGCTGAGCTCGAAGGTGCGCAACGCCTTCCAGGCGCTGGCCGTGGACGAGACCCGCCGCGCCTTCCGGCCCACGCTGTGGGAGCCGCACCGCGGCGACGCCCGCCCGGAGGGCCAGCGGCTGGAGCAGGTCTGGTTCTCCGGCGTGCACTGCGGCGTCGGCGGTGGCTACCGCGACACCTCCCTGTCCGACGTCGCGCTGCTGTGGATGGTCGACCGGGCCCGCGAGTGCGGCCTGGCGTTCCACCGCGACGCCTTCGCGCCGCCCCCGCCCGGCGGGGCCCCGGACGACAACCGCCCGCGCCCGGTGCCCGACCCGCTCGGCGAGCTGCGGGACTCCCGCACCGGCCTCTACCGGCTGCTGCCGCGGTACCACCGGCCGATCGGCGTCGGCCACCCGCGCACCGAGAGCCTGGCCTCGACCACCGTCCGCCGGTACCTGCAGGACGAGCGCTACCGCCCGCCCGGCGTCGCGTCGTTCCTCGCCCGTGGCGGCCCGCGCACCGAGGTCGACGCCGGCCGGCGGTCAGCCGGCGGCGGACGCCCGCTGCCACTCCCGCGGACTCGTCCCGAAGGCCTCGCGGAACCGGCGGGCGAAGTGGCTGGGGTCGGCGAAGCCGCAGGCGCGGGCGGTCGCGGCGATCGACCGCTGCCGACCGGCGGGTGAGGCCAGCCGGGCCCGCGCGGCCTCCAGCCGCCGCGCGATGACCTCCTGCTCGAGGCTGGCGCCCGCCGCGGCGAAGGCCTTGTAGAGCTGCCGGACCGAGACGCCGTGCGCCCGGGCCACGGCGGCCGGGGTGAGGCCGGGGTCGGTGAGGTGCCGGGCGACGTACGCCCGCACCCGGGTCACCAGCGTGTCCTCCCGCACCGGCGGCCCGAGCCGGTCGTCGCCGGCCGCGGACACGACCAGCGCGCGGACCAGCTCGACCGTGGCCGCCTCGAGCGCGGCCGCCCCCGGGTCGGCCGACAGGGCCGCGGCGTCGTCGGCGATCCGCTGCAGGTGCGCGCGCACCAGCCCGTGCAGCGCGCTGGCCCGCAGCCGCGGCGCCGCCCGGCGGACGACGTCGACCGGCAGGCCGAGCCGGTCGAGGGGGACCAGCAGCGCGCGGGACCCGCCGCCGGTCGCGCAGGCGAACCCGTAGGGCGCGCTCATGTCCACCAGCATCAGGTCCCCGTCCTCGACCACCTGCTCGTGGCCCAGCTGGTCGAACTCGCCGCGGCCGCGGTGCTGGAAGGCCAGCGCGACCAGCGGGGCGTCGTCCCGGGCGACGTGCCGCCGGGTGCGGACCATGCGGAAGCGGGTCGCGTCGGTGGCCAGCAGCAC
The DNA here is from genome assembly GCF_054050655.1 of Geodermatophilus sp. SYSU D00663. Taxonomy (NCBI): domain Bacteria; kingdom Bacillati; phylum Actinomycetota; class Actinomycetes; order Geodermatophilales; family Geodermatophilaceae; genus Geodermatophilus; species Geodermatophilus sp. SYSU D00663. Next base: position 104,087 of record NZ_JBJGZT010000012.1, read on the forward strand.
CGCCGTCCCGTACGGGAACGCCTGCACCCGCGCCTGCACCGCCGCGGGGTCCTCGCGGTGCTCCACGCGGCAGGCCGCCGACGCCTCCTGCATCGCGACGTGGAAGGCCTCGGCGCGGTCGGCGCGGGGGAGCGGGGTGGTGTCGAAGAGCAGCATGCGCCGTCCCTGGGCCTCGGGCAGCAGACGTTCCCGTGGACGCCGAGCCTGGCAGAGCCGGGCTCCTCCCGGAACCCGCACGGATGCAGGCAGGGACCGCAGCCGTGCACGCAGGGACCGTTCGCCCGCCGGGTCCGCTGCCAGGCTCGCGCCGACCGGGCACCACCTCCGAGGGGAGCGACCGTGACCACGCCACCGGCACCCGGCACCACCGCACCGGACACCATCGTCCTGATCCACGGCTTCTGGGTGACCCCGCGCAGCTGGGAGGACTGGAAGGCGCACTACGAGCAGCGCGGCTTCCGCGTGCTCACCCCGACCTACCCCGGCTTCGAGGGCGAGGTCGAGGCGCTCAACGCCGACCCGACGCCGATCGCCGAGGTCACGCTGCCCGCGATCGTCGAGCACCTGTCCGCGCTCGTCCGCGGGCTGGACCGGCCGCCGGTCCTGATCGGCCACTCCGCCGGCGGCACGCTCGTGCAGCTGCTGCTCGACCGCGGTCTCGGCGCGGTCGGCGTGGTGCTCAACTCCGCGCCGACCGAGGGCGTGCGGGTGGTGCCGCTGTCGCAGCTGCGCTCCACCTGGACGGTGCTCAGGAACCCGGCCAACCGGCACCGCGCCGTCGGGCTGACCGAGGAGCAGTGGCACTACGCCTTCACCAACACGTTCCCCGAGGACGAGTCGCGGGCGCTGTACCGGCGGTACCACGTCCCGGCGTCGGGCCGGATCCTGTGGAGCTCCGTGCTGGCCAACCTCATGCCCGGCCCGCAGGACGCGCACGTCGACTACGGCAACGAGGCCCGGCCGCCGCTGCTGTTCGTCTCCGGCGGCGAGGACCACATCATGCCGCCGGCCGTCCAGCGGTCGAACGCGGCGCACTACCGCGGCGACACCGTGACCGAGGTGCGCGAGTACCCCGGCTACCCCCACCTGCTGCCCGCCTCGCCGGGCTGGGAGGCGATCGCCGACGAGGTCCTCGACTGGGCGCTGGCGCACGCGACGGGACCGCGTCCGCAGGTCGCCGGCGCGCAGTGACGTGCGGCTGACGCACGTCGGCGGCCCGACGCTGCTGGTCGAGGTCGCCGGGCGCCGGCTGCTCACCGACCCCACCTTCGACCCGCCGGGACGCGCCTACGCCTTCGGCTGGGGCACCGGGTCGACCAAGACGGCGGGACCGGCGCTGGCACCGGCCGACGTGCTGCCGGTCGACGCCGTCCTGCTCAGCCACGACCACCACGCCGACAACCTCGACGACGCCGGCCGCGCCCTGCTCGCCGAGGTGCCGGTGGTGGTCACCACCGCGTCCGGCGCCCGCCGGCTGGGGGACGGCGCCCGCGGGCTGCGGGACTGGCAGACGACGGTCCTCGAGGCGCCGGGGCTCCCGCCGCTGGAGGTCACCGCCACGCCGGCGCGGCACGGGCCGCCGCTGAGCCGCCGGCTGGTCGGCGACGTCGTCGGGTTCGCCGTGCGGGAGGCCGGCGCGGACGGCGGGGTGCTGTGGATCTCCGGGGACACCGTGGCCTTCCCCGGGCTGCGGCGGGTCGCCGAGCGGCTGCGGGTCGACGTCGCGGTGCTGCACCTGGGCGGCGTGCGCTTCCCCGTCACCGGGCCGGTCCGGTACTCGATGACCGGCCGGGAGGCCGCCGCCGTGTGCCGGGCGACCGGGGCGCGGGTCGTCGTCCCCGTGCACCACGAGGGGTGGAGCCACTTCCGGCAGGGGCGGGAGGCGGCCGAGCGCGACCTGGCCGCCGCGCCGGAGGACGTCCGCCGGCGGTTCCGGTGGCTCGACCGGGGGGTGCCCACCGACGTCTGACCCGTTCCTGCTGGCCGACGGGGGCTCCGGTGGCGATCATGGCGGGATGACGGTCACCGCGATGCCGGCACGGGCCCGCTGGGTGTGGGACGCACGCGACCGGACCCGCGCGGTCCGCGTCTCCGCCCACCCGGCGCAGGGCCTGGTCAACCTGAGCATCTGGCGCGACGACGCGTGCGTCGGCACCGTCAAGCTCCGGCCCGACGAGGTGGCCGGCCTGGTGTCCGGGCTGACCGAGGGCCTCGCCGAGCTCGCGGTCACGCCGCCGGCCGCCCCGGCCACGGTCACCGACCTGGAGACGCGGTTGGCCGCCGTCGAGTCGCGGCTCGAGGCCCCGCGCCCGCCCGCCGGCCGGCTGGCGCGGACCGTGCTGCGGCGCGTGCAGGACCGCCTGCTGCGCTGACCGGCTCACGCCCGCAGCGCGGCGTCCAGCGCGGCCACGAGCCGGCTCGTCCGGTTCCCGCCCGTCGGAGCGGCCGGGTAGCGCCGGAGCACCGCGACCAGGCCGGGCGTCGCCCGCTGTCGCGCCCGCTCGATCCACGCGGCTCCCACCGCCTCGTCGCCGCCGACGGCCAGCTCCGCCGCCCGTGCCGCGGACGCCGCCGCCCCCAGGACGTGCCGCACCTGCGTCGCCCGCGCCAGCGGGTGCAGGTACGCCGCGGCCGCCGCGGAGCCGGCCGCGCGCGCCGCCTCCCGCGCGGCCCCGGGCGGAGCCTCGGCCGCGGCCCGGTGCGCCGCCAGGGCGGTCGTCCGCTGCAGCACCGTCCGGGCGGCCCCATCGGCGAAGGCGTCCGCGGCCTCGACCGCCGCCCGCGGTCGCCCGTCGCCGGGGCGCTCGGCCTCGAACAGCGCCAGGACCTCCCGCGCGCACCCGGCCGCGTAGCGGGCCACCACGCGGAGGTCCTGCAGGCTCAGCTCGACCTCCCCGGACACCCGGGCAGGGTCGCAGACGACGACCCGGGTCCGGCGCCGTCCGTACATTCGAGGGGGTGACCGTCACCCCCGGCGTCTCCGTCGTCCTCGGCACCCGCTTCGCCACCGCGCTGCCGGAGATGGCCGTGCCCTGGCAGGCCGTCGAGACGCCCGCCCCTCGGCTGCTCGTGCTCAACGAGCCGCTGGCCGCGGAGCTCGGCCTGGACCCGGAAGAGCTGCGCGGGCCCGCCGGCGTCGGGCTGCTCACCGGCACCGTCGTGCCCGAGGGCGCGCGGCCGGTGGCGCAGGCCTACGCCGGCCACCAGTTCGGCTACTACAACCCGCGGCTGGGGGACGGGCGGGCGCTGCTGCTCGGCGAGCTCCCCGGCGCCGACGGCCGGCCGGTCGACCTGCACCTCAAGGGCTCGGGCGCCACGCCGTTCTCCCGCGGCGGCGACGGGCTGGCCGCCGTCGGGCCGATGCTGCGCGAGTACGTCGTCAGCGAGGCGATGCACGCCCTCGGCATCCCCACCACCCGCTCGCTCGCCGTCGTCGCCACCGGGCGTCCGGTGCGCCGGGAGACCCTGCTGCCCGGCGCCGTCCTCGCCCGGGTGGCCGCCAGCCACCTGCGGGTCGGCAGCACGCAGTACGCCCGCGCCACCGGCGACGACGACCTGCTGCGCCGGCTCGCCGACGAGGCGATCGACCGGCACCACCCGGCCTCGGCGGACGCCGGCAACCGGTACCTCGCGCTCTACGAGGCGGTCGTCGCCGCGCAGGCGGACCTGGTGGCGCGCTGGATGCTCGTCGGCTTCGTGCACGGCGTGATGAACACCGACAACGTGACGCTGTCCGGCGAGACCATCGACTACGGGCCGTGCGCCTTCATGGAGGGCTACGACCCCGACACGTGGTTCAGCTCGGTCGACGAGGGCGGGCGCTACCGCTACGGCAACCAGCCGCTCGCCGCCGAGTGGGACCTCGCCCGGCTGGCCGAGGCGCTGCTGCCGCTGTTCGCCGACGAGCAGGAGCAGGCGGTCGCGCTCGCCGTCGAGGCGCTCGGCCGGTTCCGCCCGCGCTACGAGGCGGCGCTGCTGGCCGGCCGGCGGGCCAAGCTCGGCCTGCCCGCCGGGCTCGACGACGAGGTCGCCCGGGTCCTGGTCGACGACTGGCTCGCGCTGCTGCAGGCGAACCGGGTCGACCTGACCTCCTCGGCGCGGGCGCTGTCGGCGGCCGCGCGCGGTGACGCCGAGCCGGTCCGTGAGCTGGTCCTCGACCTCGCCGGGATCGACGCCTGGCTGGAGCGCTGGCGCGCGCTGGCCCCGGACGCGGACGCCATGGACCGGGTCAACCCCGTCTACGTGCCGCGCAACCACCTCGTCGAGGAGGCGCTGGCCGCGGCCACCGCCGGCGACACGGGCCCGGTCGAGCGACTGGTCGAGGTGGTCCGCCGGCCGTTCGACGAGCGGCCCGGGCTGGAGCGCTACGCCGCCCCCGGCCCCGGGGGACCGTTCGTCACGTTCTGCGGCACCTGACCGCGCCGGTCGGGCACCCCGGCGTCCTCCCGTCCCTTGCCCCGCCCGGCGGGGCGGGTGGATGGTGCGGCATGGCGTCCAAGAAGCGGTCCGGCCCCTCCGTCGAGGAGGCACCCAGGTCCACCGGCAAGGTCCCCACCGCGTACTACGAGGAGGAGATGGCCCGCCTCCAGGTGGAGCTGGTCAAGCAGCAGGAGTTCGTCCGCGCGCGGGGGCTGCGCGTCGTCGTCCTGTTCGAGGGCCGTGACGCGGCCGGCAAGGGCGGCGCGATCCAGCGGATCACCGAGTCGGTCAACCCGCGGGCCACCCGGGTGGTGGCGCTGCCGGCACCGACCGAGCGCGAGCGCGGGCAGTGGTACTTCCAGCGCTACGTGGAGCACCTGCCCACCCGCGGCGAGATGGTCCTGTTCGACCGGTCCTGGTACAACCGCGCCGGCGTCGAGCGGGTCATGGGCTTCTGCACCGACGAGGAGTACGAGGAGTTCCTCCGCTCCTGCCCCGAGTTCGAGCGGATGCTCGTCCGCAGCGGGATCACCGTGCTCAAGTACTGGTTCTCCGTCAGCGACACCGAGCAGGAGAAGCGCTTCCAGGCGCGGCTGCACGACCCGACCAAGCGCTGGAAGCTCAGCCCGATGGACCTCGAGGCGCGCAACCGCTGGGTCGAGTTCTCCAAGGCCAAGGACGCGATGTTCGCCGCGACCGACATCCCCGAGGCGCCGTGGTGGGTGGTCGAGGCCGACGTCAAGAAGCGCGCCCGCCTCAACGTGATCTCGCACCTGCTCACCCAGGTGCCCTACGAGGACCTCACCCCCGAGCCGCCGGAGCTGCCGCCGCGGCCGCCGGTCGACGAGGACTACGTGCGCCCGCCGCTGGACAGCCAGCGGTTCGTGCCCGACGTCGTCCCCTGACGGTCAGGGCAGGACCGGTGACCTGCACCCGCACCCGGTGCCCGCCCCGGAACCGGCAGGCGGTGGGGAACAGCGCGACGTCGACGGCGAGGGTGCCGTCGTCGGCGACCGCGACCGCGACGTCGTCGGCCGGGACGGTGCGCGGGTCGAGCCGGGGGATCCCGTCGACGACGGCGCGCCCGTCGGGCATCGACACGGGCAGGTCCCGCTCGACGGTGTACGTGCCGGCGGTGGGGCGCAGCCCGGGCGCGAGGTCCGCGGCCAGGGCACCCAGCCTGCCCAGGACGGTCATCGCCGGACGCCGCCGACCGCTCCCGTGCCCCGGAGGGCGGATCACAGGTTCCGCTCCGCGCGCTCCTTGAGCGCCCGGTTCATGGCCTCGAAGGCGGGCAGCGTGCCCCGCCGCAGCGACCGCGCCAGCAGCGGGACGAGCACACCGCGGAAGGTCTCCTCCTGGACCAGCCGGGTGCCCGGCCCCACGGGCTCGAGGCGGAAGACGTGCTCGCCGTCGAACAGGCCCGGCACGCCGAGCCTGCCGAGCCACCGCAGCTCGCGGGCCGGGGCGACCTCGAGCAGGCGCGGGCGGAAGCCCATCGCCCGTCCGCCCACCGGCTGCATCCGCAGCGACAGCCGGGCGCCGGGGACGACGTCGCCCTCGGCCCGGACGATGAACGGGTTCCACTCGGGATAGGCGCCCAGGTCGGTGAGCTCGGCCCACACCCGCTCGGGCGGAGCGTCGATCTCGATCGCGGTGGACAGCTGGGTCATCGCGCTGGGCTCCTCGGGTCGGCGTCGGCCCACCGTGGCCGACGTCGGCCGGCGCCGTCGAGGGCTCCCGCCGCGGGCTCGTCGTGGCCGGGTGGTCGCGGCGTGGTCTCGCCGTGGCCGCGGGACTGCGCGGACCCGCCCTGCCGACCTACGCTCGTCGCGCCGAGGGCCGGAGGCGGCCCGGAGGGGGCGGTGACCATGACGCGGAGCCCTGACTTCCTGCCCGTGCTGAGCCGGGGACGGCACCGCACGCCCGCTCGCGGCGCGTGCTTCCTCGAGTACACGGCCCTGCTGGCCGGTGAGCCGTTCAGCGACGCCCCGGCGTGCGTCGACGCCGAGCTCGCCGCCGTCCTGCGGCACGCCAACGACGTGCTCTCCGACGCCGACCGGCCGCGCCTGGTCCCGCTGCTGGGCCGGGCGATCGGTCTGGCCGTCCCCGCGGCGGCGGCGCGGCTGCGGAGGGAGGCGGCCCGGCGGTTCGCCGCGGCCGTCGGGTCGACGTTGTCGGTGGACGAGCGGCGGTTCGTGCGCACCGCGCACGTGGACCGGTTGTTCTGGTCGCTGATGTTCGAGCCGGTGCCGGTGAGCACGTCCGCGGCCTGGGTCGACCGCCTCGTCGAGCGGCTGGACCTGCTCCACGGCTGCTACGAGTCGGTGGTCGCGGAGCTCACCGCGCGACCCGCGCCCGCGGTGGGCTGACGGCGCGCGTGACGCTGCCGCCGGCCGTCGTCCGCGTGCGCGGGGAGGCCTCCGCCGACCACGCGCCCGACTGCGCGACGCTCGCCGTGCACGTCCACGAGGTCTCCCCGGACGGCCGGGCCGCGGCGCTGGCGCTGGCGTCCGAGGTCGCCGCCGGCCTGCGCGCGGCGCTCGCCGGGGTCGCCGGGGTGCGGGCCGTGGTCCTGTCACGCGTGTCGGTGCACGAGCGGTTCGTCTGGGACACCGGCACCGCCGAGCCGGCCGGCTGGGAGGCGACCGTGGCCGGCACCGTGCAGGCCGACGCCGGGGCCGTCCCGGAGCTGGCCGAGGTCGTGGCCGCGGCGGGTGCCGGGATCGGCGGCGTCTCCTGGGACCTCGACGACCCGGCCACCGCGCGCCGCGCCGTCCGCAGGGCCGCCGTCGCCGCCGCCCGCGAGGCCGCCACCGACCTCGCCGACGCGGTCGGCCGCCCGCTCGGGCCGCTTCTGGAGCTGGCCGACCCCGGGCTGTCCTCCGCGGTGCCCGGCGCTCCCGAGACCATGGCGGTCACGGCCCGCGGCGGCGGTCCCGCGCTGGAGCTGGACCCGCAGGACGTCGTCGTCCGCGCCGTCGTCGAGGCGACCTTCGCCCTGGGGGAGTGACCGTGGTCGTGCCATGATCGGCCGGTCGGCGCCGGACCCCGCCCGGGGACACCCGCCGGCCCCGACCCGCGAGACGGTCCGTCCCCGTGGCGCCGGCCCGGCGGTCCCCGCCGGCTCCCCGCTGCGGGTCGTCCCGTCCGCGCGAGGACCGACATGACCACGCAGCTCTCCCGCCCGGCGTCGCCCTGGCCGGGCTCGCGCCACGAGACCGAGCACCGCTGGGACCTCGACGACGTCGTCTCCCTGGCCGACGCCGCCGCCCGGGTCCGCGCACTGGCCGCCGAGCTCCGCGCCGCGCACGTCGCCGGCTGGACGCTGACCGAGCCCATGCGCGACGGCCACCTGCTCGCGAGCCGCCCGTCCCGGCGGCAGCGCGCCCACTCGTCCCCGGCGCCGGCGCCGGCGCCGGTGCCGCCGCCGGCGCCCGGCGTCGCCCCCGCCCTGCGCTGGCGGGTCCGGGTGGTCGACGAGCCGCCCGTCCCCGGCGACGAGGTGCTGTCCCTCGCCGCCGTCCCCGGCAGCCCCTCGTGGCCCACAGCGGGGCAGGAGCGGTGCAGGTGGGCGGGCCGGACCTGCCGTCCGAGGTGCTCGCCGAGCTCACCCGCCAGGTGCCGGCGGCGGAGTTCGGCTCCCGGAGGTGGGCGGTCGTCGCGGCCCGGGTCGGTCCCGGCCGTGACCTGGTCGCCGAGGGCAGCGCCCTGCGGGTGCACGCCGTGGCCGGCGGTGTCCTCGTCCGGACGGTCGAGTCGCTGACCTTCCGGCACGCGGCCGACCGCGCTGCGACGCTGCCCGATGCGGCGGCCGCCTACGAGCGGCTGGCGAAGGCGGCGGAGGCGATGGCCGCGGCGGGTGGGCGGCTGACCGAGACCGACGACGGCCTGCTGCACGTCCGGTACGGCCGCTGACGTGGGCACGCGACAGGGCAGCCGGGCACCTCGGCAGGCAGTCGGCGGCTGCGGCGCCGCGGTGCGGTGGGGACGGGCGTCGGCTCGGCGTAGGTGCACGAGCCGACGCCCGCCGGCTCGGTCAGAACGGTGGCGGCTCGTCGTCCGGGTCGGCCGGTGACGGTGGGCCGGTGTCGGGCGGTGATCCGGGTCCGGGCGGTGGCGGGTGCAGGCCCGGTGGCCGGGTCGTCCGCGTGACTCCTGACGGTGTCGTCACCGTCAGCACGCCGTCGGCGGTCATCTCGAACCGCCAGCCCTGCGCGAAGGTCTTCAGGCGGTGGTGGCTGCGGCACAGGCAGCACAGGTTGGCGCAGTCGGTGGCGCCGCCGGTGGCGTGGGGGATGACGTGGTCGGTGTCGGCCCAGCCGACGCGCTGGCCGCAGGTGGGGAAGCGGCAGGTGCGGTCGCGGGTGTGCACGAACGCCTGCTGCGGCGCGGAGGGGGCGTAGGCGTCGGTCGCGGCCGGGCGGTCCAGCAGCGCACAGTCGCAGTCGGCGTCGGCCGGGTGGTCGGCGCAGCCGCGGCGGGCGAGTCGGCGCAGCCGGTCGAGGGTGGTCGTCGCCCGCAGGGTGCCGTCGTCGTCGACCAGCGCGAGCGTCACCGCCCCGCCTTCGGGCGCTCGCAGGCCGAGGGTGTCGAGCTGGGTGAGCAGCTCGCGCAGGTGGGCGGCGGTGATCGGCAGCCCGTTGACCTGGCCGGCCTCGTTGCTGCGGCCGGTCAGCGCGGCGAGGGTGGCGATGACCTGCAGATGGGCGCTCACCGGCGGGCGGCCGGTCTCCCAGGGCCGCTGGAGCAGGTCGGCGAGGACCAGGGTGCGCAGCTGCCCGATCGGCCGCTGGTCCCCGTCGGCCTTGAGCATCCGGGCGAGCGCGTCCACGACCGCGAAGCTGGTCGCGGCGAGGTCGGCGGGGAGGTCGGCGGCGAGGGTGGCCATGCCGTCGAAGGGGCAGTCGTACAGCCGCACGTCGGCGTGCCGCTGCGCGGTCGCCCTTCGGTGGTCGATCGCCTGGGGGTCGGCGTCGAGCAGCAGCGCCAGCGCGCGGTCCTTGAGCTTGCGCACCGTCAGGGACGTGGCCTCGGGCAGCAGGTGGGCCTCGAGCGTCCGGGCGGTCGCCGCGTCGGTGTGCTCGAGCACGTCGACCAGTGCCTTGGCACGGGCCTCGTCCAGCCGCCCGGCGGCCAGCGCCGCCCAGGTGCCGGGCAGGTGGGAGCGGTACGTCCAGGCGCGGTGGGCGAGGTGGGAGGCGGTGCCGCGGCCGATGTTGAGCACGAGTGCCAGCTCGGCGGTGAAGAACTCCGACACCCCGGGCAGCTCGGCATCCGGCGCCCAGGAGCCCGTCCGGGCGCCGGGGGCGCCCGGCGCGGGATCGGGATCGGCCGGTGTGTCGTCGGCCAGGCCCAGGACGAGTTCGGCCTCGTAGGCGGCGGTCATCGCCTTGAGTGCGGCCACCCGCTGCAGCTCGGCGGCCTTCTGCTCCCGCGACAGGAGAGAGACCGGCAACCGGGGGATCGACACCGGCCGCTCCAGCAGCCAGCCGGCGAGCGCGCGCTCCACCGGCGAGACGTACTCGGCGACCTCCTCCACATCCCGCAGGCTACGGCCGGGGTACGACAGTTCCCGCAGGTCAGCGACGGGTTCTCACAACCGGACGGGATCCACCTCGACGTCGACCGTGACGACGTCGCCGTCGTCCTTGCCCCGCCGGATCCGCGCGGGCACGGGGAGCAGCCAGCCCGCCGCGCGGTCGCGCCAGACGCTGGTCGACCACGTGCGCCCGTCGACGGTCGCGGTCACCGGAACCCGGCCGAAGGGACCAGCGGTCTCCGGCGCGTGCTCCGGCGGCACGGGCGCGAACACCCAGCCGCCGGCACCGGGCCACCGCACGAGCGTCGCGTCGAAGGTCACGCGCGCAGCCTGCCCGACGGTGACGACGATCCGGTCGCCTCGGTCCGTGAGGAACAGTCCCGGTGACGGCGAGCGGCACGCAGACGAGCACGGAGCGCCTGCGACAGTCCCGGGACGACGTGCACCGATCGGACCGTGCCGGTGGTCAGGCAGCCAGCGCGCTGAGCACGTCCCGCGCGCGGGTCCACAGCAGCGCGCCGCCCTCGTCGTCGAGCACGGTGCGCCGGGCGCCGGGGATCCGGGCGGCCAGGCCGCGGCCGAGGTCGGGGGAGTGGACCGTGCTGGTGTCGTGCGCGCCGTACCAGAGGTGCAGCGGCACGGTCAGGTCCTCGGGGCGGACCGGCCAGTGCCCCAGTGCGGTCACCAGGTCGCGCGCGTAACCGGCGGCACCCTGACGGAACCCGTCGTCGAGCGCGGCACGGACGGCGCCGCCGAGGTCGGTGCCCTCGTAGCGGGTGCGGTCGACCGGTGCGGCGGTGGTGAGGACGACGTCCCACAGCCAGTCCGCCGTCGCGACCCGGGCGATCTCCCGCTCGAAGCCGGCCGGGTCGGCGTCGGCGGCGTCGAGCATGCCCGCCACCTCGGGCACCAGCAGGCGTCGCTGCGCGCGCAGGTCGTCCTGCCCGGCCACGAGCGCGAGCGCGTCCAGCAGGCCGGCGCCTGCCAGCGCGACGGCGAACGGGGCGCCCTGCGAGAAGCCGACCCCGAGGACGCGCTCCAGGCCCAGCGCGGCGACCAGGTGCCCGACGTCGTCCGCCCAGGACGCGTACGTCTTCGTGGGGTCCGGGGAGGACCGCCCCAGGCCGGGGCGGTCGAGCGCGAGCAGCCGCAGGCCCAGGCCGCACAGTTCACCGGTACCGAAGCCGAGGACGCCGCTCATCCCGGCCCCCGGGCAGAACAGCACCGGCCGCCCGTCCGCCGGCCCCCACTCGGACCAGGCGAGCTCGCGCCCGTCGGGCAGGCGGAGGGCGGACGGCGTCCCGGGCTCCATGCGTCCTCCTCGTGCGGTCCCGGTGCCGACCCGTTCGCCGGCCGCCGAGATCCTGCCACCGCGACGGGGCCCGGGATCTCACCCGAAGGGGGCGCATTTCGCTCACGGGCCTGCACGTCGCGTCGTGCCATCGTGACCGCCGTGTCCGCCACCGCTGCCGCCACCGGGGTCGTCGCGCTCCTCGGCCTGGCCGCGGGCGTGGCGGTCGACCGGGCTGCGGCGAGCTTTCCGTGGCCGGCCGCCGGGCGGCAGACCCGGAGCCGGAACACCCGGGTGCCCGCGGGTGCACCGGCGATCCCGTCCCGGGACCGGCACGTGGAGGAGCGGCCGGCGGCGCGGCCAGTCCTGGTCCTCCTGACCGCCGCGCTGTGTGCGCTGACCGCGTGGCGGTTCGGCGTCTCCGCCGAGCTGCCCGCCTACCTCCTGCTGGCCGTCGTCGGGGTGCTGCTGGCCGCGATCGACCGGCGGCACTCGCTGCTGCCCAACCGGGTCGTGCTGCCCACCCTGGTCGCGGGCGGCGTCCTGCTCGCCGGCGCCGCGGCGGTCGCGGGGGAGTGGCCGGCGCTGCTGCGCGCGGTGCTCGCGGCCGCGGCGGTGTTCGGCGTGCTGCTGGCCATGGCGCTGGTCTCACCGCGCGGCATGGGGATGGGGGACGTGAAGCTGGGCGCCGTCCTCGGCTTGTACCTCGGCTGGCTGGGCTGGCCGCACGTCGTGCTCGGCCTGTTCACCGGGTTCGCCGTCCAGGCGGTGCTGGCCCTGGTGCTGATGGCGGTCCGTCGCGTGGGACTGCGCACGGAGCTGCCCTTCGGCCCGGCGCTGCTGCTGGGCACCGGACTGGTGGTCCTGGCCCCGCTCGTTCCCTGACGAAGCCCGAACACTCACAGTGACCGCCCGGCTGCGGAGCGCACCGGGAGGATGAACCCTGTCCGTGGACGGGGTGAAGGACCCTCAAGTCTCCGCACCTCCTGCCCGACGGTGTCCCCAGCGCCGTGGCTGGCCGGGTCGACCGATCCGGACCGGCGGCCCACCCCCACAGGAGAGAACCGTGCTGAACCCGCTCGCCACCCTCGTCACCCTCGTCTCCCTCGCCAAGGACCGCGTCGAGCGGGAGGAGAAGGGGGCCACCGCCGTCGAGTACGGCCTGCTCGTCGGCCTGATCGCCGTCGCGATCATCGCGACCCTGGTCCTGCTCGGCCCCGAGCTCAAGGACCTCTTCGACAAGGTGCTGACCGGCCTCGAGGGCGCCAACGCCGCCGGCGGGGCCAGCTGACCCAGCCAGACCCCACTCCGGGCGTCGTGGCGACGACGAGTCGCCACGACGCCCGGCCGCAGCGTCCAGGGAGGGAGGCTGACATGAGGAAGCGGTTGCAGCGCGAGCGCGGCGCCAGCGTCGTCGAGTTCGCGCTGATCGTGCCCCTGCTGATGATCCTGGTCCTCGGGATCGTCGAGTTCGGCCACGCCTTCCAGGTCCAGGGGACCCTGTCCGCGGCGGCCCGCGAGGGCGCCCGGGTCATGGCGCTGCAGAGCAACCCGGCCGCCGCCCGCGCCGCCGTCCGCGACGCCGCCCCCACCCTCGACCCGGCGATCACCGACGCCCAGATCGCCATCACGCCCGCCGCGTGCCCGATGACCGCCACGACGACGGCCAACGTGCGGGTGACCATCAGCTACCCGATGCCCTTCCTGACCGGCTTCTTCGGCGCCGACGTCGACCTGACCGGGACGGGGGTCATGCGGTGCAACGGCTGACCCGCCCCCTGCAGGCCCGCGTCCGGCGCCGGCTGGCCGGCGAGCGCGGCGCGGTGGCCGTGCTGCTGTCCGTCCTGCTCGTCCCGCTGCTCGGCTTCACCGCGATCGCCGTCGACGTCGGCGCCCTCTACGCCGACAAGGCCCGCCTCCAGGTCGCCGCCGACGCCGCCGCCCTCGCCGTGGCCCGCGACTGCGCCCGCGGCGCCTGCGGCGACATGCAGGCCACCGCCCAGGAGCTGGTCGACGCCAACGACGAGGCCGCCGCCGGCGCCGGCGCGGCCACCGCGGCCCCGCCGGTGCTGCAGAGCGGGCCCACCCGCGTGACGGTCACCGGCAGCGCCCCCCGCGAGCACTGGTTCGCCCCGGTCATCGGCCACGACGCGAGTTCCGTCTCGGCGACGGCGACCGTCACCTGGGGCGCGCCCAGCGGCGGGACGGCGATGCTGCCGCTGATCTTCTCCTGGTGCGAGTGGCAGGCCCAGACCGGCGGCGGCATGCCCTCGGGCACCACGGAACGCACCATCGTGCTGCCCAAGAAGTCCGACACCGGCTGCACCGGCCCCTCGCGCATGTTCGTGCCCGGCGGCTTCGGCTGGCTGGAGTCCGACGGCGGCAACACCTGCAAGGCCACCACGCGGATGGGCAACCGCTTCGACTCCGAGCCGGGCAACAACCCCTCGCAGGGCTGCTCGGTCGGCGACGTCGCGGCCCTGGTCGGCCGGACCGTGCTGCTCCCGATCTTCGACGAGGCCGGCGGCACCGGCAGTGGCGCCTGGTACGAGGTCTACGGCTACGCCGCCTTCACGATCACCGGCTACCACTTCGGCGGGCTCTTCGACTCCGGCGAGCCCTGCAAGGGCGAGGAGCGCTGCATCCGCGGCTACTTCACCCGCTTCGTCGACGCCTCCGGCGCCTTCGACACCAGCACCGACGCCCCGGACCTGGGCGCGTCCGTCCTCCGACTGATCCGATAGGGGCCCTTCCGTGAGACGCCGACTGCTCGCCGCCGTCGCGGCGCTGGTCCTCGTGGCCGCCGGCACCGTGGTGCTGCTGGCCTACGTGCGCGGCGCCGACGCCCGCGCCCTCGCGGGGGTGCGCACGGTCGAGGTGCTCGTGGTCGACCAGCCGATCCCCGAGGGCACCCCGGCCGAGGAGGTCGCCGACCTGGTCCGCACCGAGGTGCTGCCCGCCAAGGCGGCGGTCGAGGGGCGGGTGACCGACCTCGACCAGCTCACCGGCCAGGTCGCCACCGCGGACCTCGAGCCCGGCGAGCAGCTGCTGGCCGGCCGGTTCGCCGCGCCCGGCGACCTGCAGGCGCCCGGCACCGTGCCGGTGCCCGAGGGGCTGTCGGAGGTGAGCGTGGTCCTCGAGCCGCAGCGCGCGGTCGGGGGCCGGCTGGCCGCCGGCGACGAGATCGGCGTCTACATCTCGATGGAGCTGCAGGGCAACATCGACGCCGACCCCGAGGACGAGCAGATCGGCACCACGCACGCCACCCTGCACGGCGTCCTCGTCACCCAGGTCCAGGGCGCGCCCGCGCCCGCCGGCACCGAGGGCGGTGACGTGGAGACCGCCTCGGCCTCCAGCGTCGCCCCGACCGGCAACGTGATGGTCACCATGGCCCTGCCGGCCCGGGACGCCGAGCGGGTGGTCTTCGGCATGGAGCACGCGAAGGTGTGGCTGGCGCTCGAGCGCGAGGGCGCCGACACCTCCGGCACCCGCGTGGTCACCCAGGGCAACGTCTACGGCGACCTGCTCGCCGCCCTCGGCGCCGTGGCCGCGGAGGCGACCGAATGAGCCGCGTCGTGCTCGCCGGCGCCGGCGACGACCTGCGGGAGGCGGTCGCGGTCGCCGTGGACGGCGACGTCCAGGTGCTGCCCCCCGGCCGGTTGCCCGGGGACCCGGCGCGGCTGTTCGAGCTGCTGACCGACAACGAGCTGCCCGACGTCCTGCTCGTCGGCCCGCTGGCGCCGCTGCACGAGGTGCTGACCCTGGCCGGCCGGCTGGACGTGCAGTGCCCAGGCATCAGCGTCGTCCTCGTCGCCGAGCCCACGCCGGAGCTGTGGCAGGCGGCGATGCGGGCCGGCATCCGCGACCTGGTGCCACCGCGCGCCGAGCCGGCCGACCTCGCCGCGGCCGTCGAGCGCGCCGGCGCGGCCGCCGCCGACCGGCGCCGGGTGCTGCGGCCGCTGGACGAGACCGCCCGCTTCACCGGCCGCGTCGTCACCGTGGCCTCCCCGAAGGGCGGCGTGGGCAAGACGACGGTGGCGACCAACCTCGCCGTCGGCCTGGCCGCCACGGCCCCGCAGGGGACCGTGCTGGTCGACCTCGACGTGCAGTTCGGCGACGTGGCCTCCGCGCTCGGCCTGGTGCCCGAGTACACGCTGCCCGACGCCGTCCACGGCCCGGCCAGCCAGGACACCATGGTCCTCAAGACCTTCCTCACCCAGCACCCCAGCGGGCTGTTCGCCGTCTGCGGGTCGGAGTCGCCGGCCGCCGGGGACACGGTCACCGCCGAGGACGTCACCCGGCTGCTCACCGCCCTGTCCCGGGAGTTCCGCTACGTCGTCGTCGACACCGCACCGGGGCTCTCGGAGCACACGCTGGCCGCCATCGACGGCGCCACCGACGTGGTCCTGCTCAGCAGCATGGACGTGCCCGGCGTCCGCGGCCTGCGCAAGGAGGTGCAGGTGCTGGGCGAGCTCGGCATGATCCCGGCCGGCCGGCAC
Source organism: Geodermatophilus sp. SYSU D00663 (assembly GCF_054050655.1). Lineage (NCBI taxonomy): Bacteria > Bacillati > Actinomycetota > Actinomycetes > Geodermatophilales > Geodermatophilaceae > Geodermatophilus > Geodermatophilus sp. SYSU D00663. The sequence goes on from NZ_JBJGZT010000012.1 coordinate 119,838, forward strand.
GTGGTCATGAACATGGCCGACCCGAAGAGCGGGCTGTCGCAGCGCGACGTCGAGTCCGCGATCGGCACCGGGGTCGACGTCGTCGTCCCGCGGTCGCCCGCGGTCCCGGCGTCGACCAACCAGGGCGTGCCGATCCTCGCCGGCAACGGCAAGGACCCGGCGGCCAAGGAGCTGCGCCGGCTGGTCTCCCGGTTCGCCGCCACCCCGCTGGTCAAGCCCGGCCGCTACCGCGCCAAGCACCGGGCGGCGTCGTGACCTCCGCCGCGATGCACCGGGCGGCGTCGTGACCTCCGCCTCGACGCACCGGGCGGCGTCGTGAACCTCGCCTCCCGCCTCGCCGCCGCCAAGGGCCGGCCGGCCGAGCCGGCGGCCCCTCCCGCGTCGGTGCAGACGCCGGCGCCGGCGGTCGTCCCCGCGCCCCGGCCGGTGCCCGCGGCCGCCCCGGCGCCCCCGACCGACGCCCTCACCCGGCTCAAGGACCGCGTCGCCAAGGCGCTGTTCGAGCGCATGGGGTCGCGGATGAACGACCCGTCGCTGTCGGAGGAGGCGCTGCGCGGCATCGTCCTCGGCGAGCTGGACACCGTCGTCGACGAGGAGAAGGTCCCGCTCTCGCCGGACGAGCGGGCCCGGCTGACCGCGGAGCTGGCCGACGACGTGCTCGGGTTCGGCCCGCTGCAGAAGCTGCTCGACGACCCGACGGTCACCGAGATCATGTGCAACGGTCCCGAGATGGTCTACGTCGAGCAGGGCGGCAAGCTGGTGCGCAGCGCGGCCCGGTTCACCTCCGAGGAGCACCTGCGCCGGGTGATCGACCGGATCGTCTCCCGGGTGGGACGCCGGATCGACGAGTCCTCGCCGATGGTCGACGCGCGCCTCGCCGACGGCTCCCGCGTCAACGCGATCATCCCGCCGCTGGCCTTCTCCGGCTCGACGCTGACCATCCGCAAGTTCTCGAAGGATCCCTTCGGCGTCGACGACCTCATCGGCTTCGGCACGCTCAGCCCCGAGATGGCCGAGCTGCTGCACGCCTGCGTCGAGGCCCGGCTCAACATCATCGTCTCGGGCGGCACCGGGACCGGGAAGACGACGCTGCTCAACGTGCTGTCGTCCTTCATCCCGGAGGGCGAGCGGATCGTCACCATCGAGGACGCCGTCGAGCTGCAGCTGCAGCAGGAGCACGTCGTCCGACTGGAGTCGCGCCCGCCCAACATCGAGGGCAGGGGCGCGATCACCATCCGCGACCTGGTCCGCAACAGCCTGCGGATGCGCCCCGACCGGATCGTGGTCGGGGAGTGCCGCGGCGGGGAGTCGCTGGACATGCTGCAGGCGATGAACACCGGCCACGACGGCTCGCTGTCGACGGTGCACGCCAACTCGCCGCGGGACGCCATCGCCCGGCTGGAGACCCTGGTGCTCATGGCCGGCATGGACCTGCCGCTGCGGGCCATCCGGGAGCAGATCGCCTCGGCCGTGGACGTCGTCGTCCAGCTGACCCGGCTGCGGGACGGCACCCGCCGGGTCACCCACGTGACCGAGGTGCAGGGCATGGAGGGGGAGACGGTGACCCTGCAGGACGCGTTCCTGTTCGACTACTCGGCCGGCGTCGACCCCTCCGGCCGCTTCCTCGGCAAGCCGGTGGCGACCGGCGTGCGGCCGCGGTTCACCGACCGCTTCGAGGAACTCGGCATCCGGGTCTCCCCGGCGGTGTTCGGGACGCCCGAGCCGGTGCACGCGCGGCGGTGGGCCTGATGTCCCCGGCGCTGCTGCTGCTCGGTCTGCTGCTGGTGACCGGCGGGCTGGCCGTCCTGGCGCTCGGCGTGGTGCCCGCCGGCCCGCGCCGGGTGCCGCTGGCCCGGCTGGACCCCACGGTCGCACCGCCGCCGACGCTGCTGACCAGGGTGGCCGCGCAGGCGCAGGACGGCGTCGAGCAGGTGCTGGCGAGGCGGGGTGGCGTCGGGGCGGTCGCCTCCGCGCTCGAGCGGGCCGGCATCGCGACGGGGCCGGCCGAGGTGGTGCTGCTCACCGGCCTGGCCACGCTCGTCGCCGGTGCGCTCGGGTGGCTGCTCGGCGGCGTGCTCGCCGGGCTGCTGCTCGCCCTGCTCGTCCCGCTGGGCGCGCGGGTGGTGGTCCGGCTGCGGACCGGTCGGCGGCAGGCCCGGTTCGCCGACCAGCTCGACGACGCGCTGCAGCTGATGGCCAGCAGCCTGCGCGCCGGGCACAGCCTGCTGCGCGCTGTGGACGCGGTGGCCGACCAGGCGCCGGCCCCGATCGGGGAGGAGTTCGCCCGGATCGTCAACGAGACCCGGGTGGGCCGGGACCTCGGCGCCGCGCTGGACGAGGTGGCCGCGCGGGTGGACAGCGACGACTTCCGCTGGACCGCCCAGGCCATCGCCATCCACCGGGAGGTCGGCGGCAACCTGGCCGAGGTGCTCGACACCGTCGGCCACACGATCCGCGAGCGGAACGCGATCCGCCGCCAGGTGAAGGCGCTGTCGGCCGAGGGCCGGCTGTCGGCCTGGGTCCTCATGGCCCTGCCGGTCGGCATCGTCGCCTTCCTCGCGGTCACCAACCCGGCCTACCTCTCCGCGTTCACCGGGTCCCTTGCGGGCTGGGTCATGGTCGCTGTGTCGGCGGTCCTGCTGGTCGTCGGCGGGCTGTGGCTCAAGAAGACCGTGGCGATCCGGTTCTGATGAGCACCGTCCCCCCTCCCGTCCTCGCCGCGGTGCTCGCCGTGGCCGCCGGCGTCCCCCTGCTCGGCTGGGCGCTGTTCGCCCGCCCGCAGGACGCCGCCGCCCGGTCCCGGGCCAACCTCGCCCGCGGGCTCGACGTGCCGGGTGCCGGCCCGCGGGCCGCCGTCCGGGTCCGCCCGGGCCTCCTGACCCGCCTGGCCTCCGTGCTGACGCCGGCGGGCACCGTCGTCCGGCTGGACCGGATGGCCGGCGCCGCCGGGCGGCCGGCGGCCTGGCCCGTCCCCCGGCTGGTCGCCGCCAAGCTGGTCCTGGCCGCCATCGCGGCGGCCCTCGGGCTGCTCCTCGTGAGCGGCCGTCCGGGGGGCCTCACCGTGCTCGTGGCCGTCGCCACGACGGTCGTCGCCTACTTCGTCCCCGAGCTGCTCCTCCACAGCCGGGGCCAGGAACGCCAGCAGGCCATCGGGCTGGAGCTGGCCGACACCCTCGACCAGATGACGATCGCCGTGGAGGCCGGTCTCGGGTTCGAGGCCGCCATGGCGCGGGCCGGGCGGAACGGGCGCGGGCCGCTGGCCGAGGAGCTGGTGCGCACGCTGCAGGACATCGGCGTGGGCCAGCCCCGCCGCGAGGCCTACCTCGCGCTGGCCGACCGCACCGGGGTGGAGGACCTGCGGCGGTTCATCCGGGCCGTCGTGCAGGCCGACGTCTACGGCGTCTCGATCGCCGACGTGCTGCGCACCCAGGCGCAGGAGATGCGGCTCAAGCGCCGGCAGCGGGCCGAGGAGAAGGCCATGCAGATCCCGGTCAAGGTCCTCTTCCCGCTGATGCTGTGCATCCTGCCGGTCCTGTTCGTCGTGCTGCTCGGCCCGGCCGCCATGGACATCGTCGACGCCTTCAGCTGAGCGGGACGGCGGCCGCGCACCCGGTGGGGTGCGCGGCCGCCGTCGGGTCGGAGGGAGGTCAGGTGCCCTTGCGGTGGGTGCCGCTGGAGCGGGGCTGGGCGGGGTTGGTCGGGTCGCCGTGGGAGGGCGCGTTGACGGCGGGGCCGGTCGTGGCCTCGGACACCTTCGAGCCCGCGGAGGCGTGCACCGGGTCGTCGGCCGCCGCGGCCGCCGGGTCGCCGCCGGAGGGCTGGGCGCCCTCGTGGAGCGACTCCAGGCGGTTCTGCATCGCCATGACGACCTGCAGCCGGTTCGCGTGGGCCTTCTCGTAGTCGAGCAGGGTCGAAAGGCCGGTCGCGTCCAGCGTGCGGATGCGCGAGATCAGTCCCTCCACCGGCAGGTGGTCGTAGTCGGGCAGCGGCAGCTGGTCGTGCTCGGTCATGGGGCAGCGCCTACCCGGACCCTTCCGATCCGACACGGTGTGTGGCGGTCGGGTCGGTGGGTAGGCGGCGAGCGGAGCGCGCCCCGCAGCGGACGCCGAACCGCCCCCGATCAGCACTGAGGAAGTGGTCCCCACCCCATGGACGTGTCCTTCCTGGCACCGGTCTTCCAGGCCGCAGGTCCCTACGCCACCGTCACGGCCGACGTCACGCACGTCACCGAGAACGCCGACACCGAGCTCGACCTCCGTGTCCGCGCGATCGCCGAGGAGCTCGCCGAGCAGGGCGCGCCGGAGGCCGTCGTCGAGGCGGTGCGCGGCCGGCTGTTGGAGGGCAACGACGGCGGTGAGGCGGGCACCATCCGCGGCCGCGCGGTCGTCGTCGCCGCCGACGGCACCGTGGTCCTCGACTCCCAGCTGGCCGACGCGCCGCGGCAGGAGCTCGCCGAGTGGTCGCCGCAGCCGGACCTGCTGCCGGTGCTGCGCGCGCTGCCCGGCCGCGTCCCGCACGTCGTCGTCCTCACCGACCGCACCGGTGCGGACCTCACCCTCTTCTCCACCCCGGGCCAGGTCGAGGAGGAGGAGACGGTGAAGGGCGACACCTTCCAGATCCGCAAGTTCCAGGGCGGCGGCTGGGCGCACCACCGGTACCAGCACAACGCCGAGAACAAGTGGGTCCACAACGCCGACGACGTCGCCGAGCACATCGCCTCCGTCGTGCGCCGGGTGCACCCCCGCTTCGTCCTGCTGGCCGGCGACATGCGCGCCCGCCAGATCCTCACCGACCGCGCCAGTGACCTGTGGGCGGACCTGATCGTCTCCATCGACGAGGGCGGCCGGGCCGCCGGTGCCGACCGGGAGCCGGTCGAGCAGAAGGCCGCCGAACTCGTCGCAGAGCACGAGGCGCGGGACGAGGCCGACGCCGTCGAGAAGATCAGCTCCGCCGGCGCCCACGGCCTGGCCGTCACCGGGACGGCGAACGTCGTCGAGGCGCTGCGCAAGGCCCAGGTGGAGACGCTCGTCCTCGCCGACCCCGCCGACGACGAGAAGCTGCTCGTGGGCGCCTCGCCGCTGGAGCTCGGCGTCGACCAGGCCGACATGGACGCCCTCGGCGTGCAGGAGGTGCACTCGGTCCCCGCCGAGCGCGCGCTGCTGGCCGCCGCCGTGGCGAGCACCGCGGGCGTCGTGGTCGTGCCGCGGGCCGCCATGCCGGGCGACATCCCGGTCGCGGCGATCCTCCGCTACACCGACGACTCCACCCCGACCCCCCAGTGACGGAGGCGACCCCGATGACCGATCCGCACCAGTCCGCGACCTCCCCCGGCACCGACCAGGCCGACCTCGAGCGCCGCGCCGCGATCGCCGAGGCGCTCGGCAAGGAGGTGTGGCCGGCCGACCGGGACGCGCTCGTGGCGAAGGCGCAGGAGTCCAACGCCACCGACCGCGTGCTCGGCGACCTGCGCCGGCTGCCCGAGGGCCAGACGTTCGAGAACGTCCAGGACGTCGCCCGGGCGCTGGGCATCGGCACCGAGCAGCAGCGCTTCTGAGGCGGTCCCCGTGACCACGAACAAGGAGCCGAGCCCCGAGGCCCTGGCCAACGTCACCGAGCACAACATCGAGACCCGCGCCGACCTGCTGCCCGAGGAGGCCGGCATGAAGGGCAGCGGCATGGAGGAGGTGGCCGCCGAGATCATCCTCGCCGAGTCCGAGGAGCGCACCGTGCACACCGACCCGGACGACGCCCAGGGCGCCCACCGCCAGTCGGCGGAGACGGCGGACCTGCCCTGAGCGAGCGGCACGAGCACCCGGTCCAGCTGCGCTGGTCGGACACCGACGTCTTCGGGCACGTCAACCACGCGCGCGTCCTCGGCCTGCTCGAGGACGCCCGGCTGGCCATGGTCGACCCCACGCCGGGCGGGGGGATCATCCTCGCCCGGCTGGAGGTCGACTACCTGCGGCAGGTGCACTACCGGATCGGGGAGCACCTGACGGTGTCGACGTCGATCACGCGGCTGGGCCGCAGCTCCATCGGCATGTGCCAGGAGCTCACCCAGGACGGGCAGGTGGCCCTGCGCGCGGAGATGGTGCTGGTCAACTTCGACTACGCCGCCGACGCCTCGGCGCCCCTGACCGAGGCGCAGCGGGCCCACTGGTCGCGCTGGCTGGTCGACCGGCCGGGGGACGCCGCGGACCGCTGACGCCGGGTGGCTCCCGGCGTAGCGTCCCGCCATGGCCGAGGCTGCCGCGCCGCCCTTCGCCCGGGACCACGACGGCGGGGAGCGGCTGGTCTTCTGGGGGACGACGATCGTCGTCCGCGCGTCCGCGGACACCACCGCCGGGGCCTTCACCCTGTTCGAGGAGCAGACCCCGCTGCTGGACACCTCCCGGCACGTGCACCGGGACACCGACGAGCTCTACTACGTGATCGAGGGCGAGCACGTCTTCGTGTGCGGCGAGCGGGAGTTCAGCGTCGGCCCGGGCGGGACGGCGTTCCTCCCGCACGGCGTCCCGCACTCCCACCGGCGGGTGGTGCCGGGCGAGGGCCGGCTGCTCTGCGCGACCTCCCCGGCCGGCTTCGAGGGCTTCTTCCGCACCCTCGCCGAGGCCAGCGCGACCGGCGGCTCGTTCGACGAGGCCTACCGGCGGGCCTCCCGGGAGCACGGCGTCACCTGGCTCGGCCCCGACGACTGACCGCCCCACCTGCGGGTACCTGCGCCGGCATGCCCAAGACGACGAAGAGCGGAGACGCGAAGGCCGACGAGATCCCCAGCACGCTGCAGCGCTCGGACGAGAAGGCGCAGCGCACCTTCGCCAAGGCGCACGACTCCGCCGTCGAGAGCTACGACGGCGACGAGCAGCGGGCCAACCGGGTGGCGTGGGCGGCGGTCAAGCACACCCACGAGAAGGTCGGCGACCACTGGGAGCCCAAGGACCACAACGGGCCGAGCGACGCCCAGGCCGAGGGCGGCGCCGACACCGACCGGGAGACCGAGGGCGGCGTCGACGCCAACGCCACCAAGGAGCACCTCATGGACCTCGCCAAGCGGCTCGACGTCCACGGCCGCTCGTCGATGACCAAGGACGAGCTGGTCGACGCCGTCCGGAAGGCCAGCGACAGGAAGACCGCCGAGGCCCGTAAGAAGTAGGCGCCGGCGGGGTACGGGGGCGGCATGACGCAGGCGAACCGCCCCCGGCCGCTCTCCGAGCAGGTCGTCGTCGTCCTCGGTGCCTCCAGCGGCATCGGGCGGGCGACGGCGATCGAGTTCGCCCGGCGCGGCGTTCCCCGCATCGTCGTCGCCTCCCGCGGTGAGGAGGCGCTGGCCACGCTCGTGGACGAGCTCACCGGCCACGGCGCGGAGGCGGTGTCCGTGCCCACCGACATCTCCGACGACGCCGCGGTCGACGCCCTCGCCGCGGCCGTGGAGGCGCGCTTCGGGCGGGCCGACACCTGGGTCACCGTCCCGGGGGTCAGCGTCTACGGCAGCGTCCGGGACACGACGATGGCCGAGTTCCGCCGGGTCACCGAGGTGAACTACCTCGGGCACGTGGCGGCCGCGAAGGCCGCCGTCCCGGTGCTCGAGCGCGGTGGCGCGGGCGTGCTGGTCGGCATCGGCTCGGTGGAGAGCCACCGCGCGCTGCCGCTGCACGCGGCGTACTCGGCGAGCAAGGCGGCGCTGCGGCTGTTCTACGACTCGCTGCGCATGGAGCTCGCCGAGGCCGCTTCCCCCGTGTCGGTCAGCACCGTGCTGCCGGCCGGCATCGCGACGCCGTTCTTCGAGCACTCGCGCAGCAAGACCGGCGCGATGCCCAAGCCCCCGCCGCCGGTGTACGCCCCCGAGCTGGTGGCCGAGGCCGTGGTGCGCACCGCCGTGCACCCGCGCCGCGAGGTGCCGGTCGGCGACGCCGCGTTCGGCTTCCTCACCGGGCAGAAGGTCAGCCCCGCGCTCACCGACGCCGTCCTGTCGGTGGTGGGTCCGCGCGCCCAGGCGACCGACCGGCCCGACGACGGCACCGACATCCTCGACACCCCCACCCCGGGACCCGGCCGGGTGCGCGGCGCGTACGCCGACCAGGCGCTGACCACCAGCCCGCTGAGCCGCGCGGCCTGGGCGGTGCCGCGCCCGGGCGAGCTGCTGCTGCGGGCGCGCCGGAGGCTGCCCCGCCGCTGACCGACCCGCCGCTGACCCACCCGCCGCTGACCCACCCCGCCGCTGACTCAGCCCGCCGGGACGGTCCACAGCGCGCGCTGCGGGGTGCCCAGCTCCGACGCCCCCGCGGACGTGAGGACGACCTCCTCCTCGAGCGCCAGCCGCAGGCACTGGCCGCCCCACTCGGGGACCGTCACCCGGACGGCGAGCTCCAGGGCGAAGACGGTGTCCGGGTGCAGCACGCGGTCGCCCTCGCCGGGCACGCCGCGCTGGTCGTCCCAGCGGCCGATCACCGGCCCGGCGCCGTGCCCGTGCACGCCCACCGGGTGGGAGTAGACGTCGGCCTCCAGGCCCTCGGCGGCCATCGCGGCCCGGGCGGCGGCGAGCGCCTCGTTGCCGGTCCGCCCCGGGACCAGCGCCGCGGCGGTGAGCTCCTGCGCGCGGCGCCCCGCCGCCCACGCCCGCCGCAGCCCCGCCGGCGGGCCGTCCTCCCCGGGGCGCGGCAGGTAGGCGCTGCGCTGCAGGTCGGTGACCAGGCCCAGGCTGCTCAGCCCGGCGTCGCAGGTCACCAGGTCGCCGGGCTCCAGGACGGCGTCCTGCGGCACGGCCGGCAGCTCGACCCCGCCGTCGGGGAGCATCGGCACGCCGGCCCGCTGCACGGTGACCCCGGGGTGGAACCACGGCGGCACGCCCCGGCCGGCCATGCGCTCGTGCACCTCCCACGCCAGGTCCGCCGCCGTGGTGACGCCGGGGACGAGCACGGCGGGGGAGAGGACCTCGGCCAGCACCCGGTCGGTGTACCGGGCCAGCGCGTCGAGGGCGGCGACCTCCTCCGGCAGCCGCGTCTCCAGCCAGCCGACGACGAGGTCCTCCGCGGACACCAGCCGGCCGGCGAGGTCGCCGAGCGCCGCGGTGAGCCGCCGGTGCTCGGCCACCGACAGCCCGTCGGCCAGCGGGCACCCGGCGGAGACGTCGACGCCGATCCGCCGCGGCGCGGCCTGGGCGACGATCCGCCGCACCGCGGCCCACTGCGCGTCCTCGCCGTCGCCCCCGTCGTCGGCGCCCCCGTCGTCGGCGCCCTCGGCGCCGTCGTCGCCGGGGACCCAGCCGGGCAGGAACTGGCCGACCGGGTAGCGGGAGACCGCGACCGGCGTGACGCCGTCGTCGCTGCGGTGCAGGACCAGGACGACCAGCCGCCGGGCCGACAGCCAGCTGGCCGGCAGCAGGGTGGGCAGCACCGGGTCCTCGCCGCCCTCGCGGCCGACGACCAGCCACAGGTCGATGCCGGCGCGGTCCATCAGGCCGGGCAGCAGGTCGAGCAGCCGCTGGGTCAGCCACCGGTCGCGGACGTCGGCCTGCTCGCGCCGCGGCAACGGCACCGTCCGCGTCGGGTCCGGGACGACCAGCGTCATGGGGACAGGGAAGCAGAGAACCGCCGCCCGCACCCGGTGGAACGGGAGGTCAGGCCCCGGTGGGTGCCGTCCCGGGCCGCGCGGCCCCCGGGACGGTCGGCGGGCCGAGCCGCTCGCCGGCCGGGGTGGGCCGCGGCTGCGGGGGCGCGACGGTGGCGACCCGGTCCCGGCCGGCCTGCTTGGCCCGGTACATGGCCGCGTCGGCCCGGTCGACCAGCCGCCACAGCGCGCCGGAGGCGTCCTCGCCGTCGGCCGGCCGGGTCAGCGCGACGCCGATCGAGGCGGTCACCGCGAGCCCGTGCCGCCCCCGGGTGGCCCGCACCGCGAGCCGGAGCCGCTCGGCCAGGTGCGCGGCCTCGCCGGGGTCGCCGACCAGGCCGAGGACCACCAGCTCCTCCCCGCCGATGCGGGCGAGCACGTCGGTGGGCCGCACGGTGTGGGCCAGCGCCTCCGCGACGGCCTGCAGCACGGTGTCGCCGGCCGCGTGCCCGTGCCGGTCGTTGACCTGCTTGAAGTGGTCGAGGTCGATGACCATCGCGGCCACCCGCAGCCCCTCGCGGCGGGCCTGCCGCCAGATCCGGGAGGCCTCCTCGACCAGGTGCCGGCGGTTGGCCAGCCCGGTGAGCGGGTCGCGCCGCGACTGCGCCTCGGTGGCCGCGAGCAGCCGCCGCTCGCGGCGGCGCAGCAGGTGCACGCCGGCCGCCACGAGGTCGAGCGTCCCGGCGGAGACGGCCACCTGGACGGCGAGCCCGGCCGTGCTCGCGTAGCTGTGCTGCACCGCCACGGCGACGGCGACCGGCGTGACCGCCATGTGCACGCCGAGCATCCACGGCCGCAGGAACCACGCGGCCACCACCGAGGGGAACAGCAGCACCAGCGGCGTCGCGTGGCGCACCGGGTCCTCGATGCACAGCGCGACGACGGCATAGACGAGGTCGCCGAGCAGCACCAGGCCGAAGGTCTGCCACAGCCCGATGCGGCGGCGCACGATCAGCGGCACCGCGGCGAGCACGCAGGCGGCCATCGAGGCGCCGTAGGTCACGCCCGTGGCGCCCTCGCGGACGACGCCGTCGACGGCGAGGTTGACCAGGCCCGTGAGGCCGCCGACGACGAGCAGGACGGCGAGCAGCAGCGCGGCGACCCGGTTCTCGGGACCGCCGGGCCCGAGGACGTCGTCCGACGTCGGGGCGTCGGGGTCGGGCGGCCGGACGGAGCTCACCGGCGCAGGATGCCGCACGGGGCGACGTCGCGGGAGGTCCGCGGCTCCCGGTCACCCGGGTGCGCGGGGCGGCGGCGCGGGGCCGTCGCTGGCAGGCTGCCCGCATGTCGCACCCGGATCCCGGCCTCGTCGACGTCCGCCCGCTGGCCGACCACCCGCTCACCGAGGCCGGCTCGGCCGCGCTGCGCATGGTCGCGCCGGGCGCGGCCACCGCCGGCCGGTTCGGGCTGGTCGAGTACCGGCTCGGCCCGCGGTCGCCGGGCGCGGCGCCGCACTACCACCAGACGTTCTCCGAGTCCTTCTACGTGCTCTCGGGCGAGCTGACGCTCTACGCCGGCGGGCGCTGGCAGCCGTGCCGGCCCGGCGACTTCGCGCTGGCCCACGAGCGGGGCGTGCACGGCTTCCGCAACGACTCCGACGAGCCGGCGTCCTTCCTCATCCTGTTCACGCCGGGGATCGCGCGGGAGTCGTTCTTCGCCGAGATGGCGGAGATGCGCCGCACCGGGCTGCGGCCGTCCCCGGAGGAGATGACCGCCTTCTACGCGCGGCACGACCAGGTGATGGTCGAGGAGTGACGGGCCCGGCGAGCATGGCGGCCCCGTTTCCGGGCAAGTCGTGATCGGGTGTCCCCAGCACGCGGGGACCGGCTGACAGGAGGCGCACGTGGCCGAGGGACCGTGGTTCTACTGCCTGAAGCACCACACCGTGGAGACCCGGGACGGCTGCGCCGAGCGGCACCGCCTCGGGCCCTACGCCACGCGCGAGGAGGCCGAGCACGCGCTGCAGTCCGTGGCCGAGCGCAACGAGCGCCTGGACCAGGAGGACCGGGAGTGGGAGGGCCGCTGACCGGCCCCTGCTGACCGGCCGCCCCCGACCGGCCCGGCATGATCGGGCCCGGTGCGCCGGACCCGCCGGTGCCCGGGAGGAGGCAGCGTGACCACCGCAGCGGAGAGCCGTCCCGTCGAGGACCTGGTCGTCGGTGTGCTGGGCGGGACCGGCCCGCAGGGGCGCGGGCTCGCCGTCCGGCTGGCCGCCGTGGGGCAGCGGGTGCTGCTCGGGTCCCGGGACGCCGACCGCGCCCGCGAGGTGGCCGCGCAGGTGGCCGAGCGGGCCGCGGCCGCCGGCGGGGGCGAGGTCTCGGTGCAGGGCGGGTCGAACCTCGACGTCGCCGGCGCCGCCGACCTGGTGATCGTCGCCGTCCCCTACGCCGGGCACGCCGACACGCTGGCGGAGCTCGCGCGCCCGCTGGCCGGGAAGGTCGTCGTCGACTGCGTGGTGCCGATGGGCTTCGACGAGCTGGGCGCCTACGTGCTCGACGTCGAGGAGGGCAGCGTGACCCAGCAGGCCGCGGCGCTGCTGCCCGACTCGCACGTCGTCGGCGCGTTCCACCACCTGTCGGCGGTGCTGCTCGAGGACCTGTCGAGGCCGACCCTCGACGGCGACGTCATGGTCGTCGGCGACGTCCGGGCGGCCACCGACCAGGTGCAGGCGCTGGCCGGACGGCTGCCCGGGATGCGCGGGATCTACGCCGGCCGGCTGCGCAACGCCCGGCAGGTCGAGGCGCTGACGATCAACCTCGTCTCGGTCAACCGCCGGTACAAGGCGCACGCCGGCATCCGCGTCACCGACGTCTGAGCCCGCTCACCGCCCGGCCGGCGCCGGCAGGTCCGGGACGACGCACCCCCCGAGCGTGTGCGCAGGGGCCGCGTCCTCCGGCCCGGAGCCCGGCCTCGGCGCACACGCCCGGGCCGATGAGGTGTGATCCAGCCGGGAGGCGTTCCGCCGCGCCCGGACGGCGGCGAGGATGGGGCCGTGCTGCTCGCGAGCGCGGTCGCGGTCCTGCACGCGGCCGTCGTCCTGTTCATGCTCACCGGCGCGCTGCTCGCCCTGCGGTGGCCGCGGCTGGTGTGGCTGCACGCCCCGGTGGCGCTCGCCGTCCTGGCGGTCAACCTGGCCGGCGCGCCCTGCCCGCTCACCACGCTGGAGCTCGCGCTGCGGGAGCGGGCCGGCGCCCCGCCCTACGACGGCGGCTTCCTCGGCCACGTGCTGTTCGGCCCGCTCGGCCTGGACGTGCACTCGGCCGGCGTCCAGGTGGGCACCTACACCGTCGCGCTGGGCCTCAACGCCGTCGGCTACGGGCTGCTCCTGGCGCGGGCCCGGGGACCGGCCCGGAGCCGCCGGGCCTGATCAGTCGAAGGAGTGCTCGGGGCCGGGGAAGACGCCGCTGTGCACCTCGTCGGCGTACTCGCGGGCCGCGCGCAGCAGCTCGGCGCGCAGGTCGGCGTACTTCTTCACGAACTTCGGCACCCGGCCGCCGTTGAGCCCGGCCATGTCCGGCCAGACCAGCACCTGGGCGTCGCAGTCGGGCCCGGCGCCGATGCCGACCGTCGGGATGGACAGCTCCTTGGTCACCTGGGCGGCGATCGCCGCGGGCACCATCTCCAGGACGACGGCGAACGCGCCGGCCTCCTGCACGGCGTGCGCGTCGGCCAGCAGCTGCTCGGCGCCGGCGCCGCGGCCCTGCACCCGGAACCCGCCGAGGGCGTGCTCGCTCTGCGGCGTGAAGCCGACGTGCGCCATCACCGGGATCCCGTTCTCGTTCAGCATCCGGATCTGCGGCGCCACCCGCACCCCGCCCTCGAGCTTGACCGCCTGCGCGCCGCCCTCCTTCATCATCCGGACGGAGGTGGCGAACGCCTGCTGCGGCGAGGCCTCGTAGGACCCGAACGGCAGGTCGGCCACGATCAGCGACCGCTTGGTCGAGCGGGTGACCGCCTTGGTCATCAGCAGCAGGTCCTCGACGGTGACCGGCACGGTCGAGGAGTGGCCGAGCACGACGTTGCCGGCCGAGTCGCCGACCAGCATCACCGGGATGCCGGCCTCCTCGAACACCTGCGCGCTGTAGGTGTCGTAGGCGGTGAGCATCGCCCACCTCTCACCGCGCTCCTTGGCCTGCTGCAGGTGGTGGATGCGCACCCGCGCGGTCGACGTCCCGCCGTACAGCACCGACTCGGTCACGCCTGGGCTCCTTCGCGGACGCTGGGCAGGCTCTCCCGCCAGCGGTTGGTGATGGGCAGCCGCCGGTCGCGGCCGAACGCCTTGAGGCTGATCTTCGTGCCGGGCGCGGACTGCCGGCGCTTGAACTCCGCGACGTCGACCAGCCGCAGCACCCGCGCCACGACCTCCGGGTCGTGGCCGCGCTCGAGCAGCTCGGCCATCCCGAGGTCGCGGTCGACGTAGTCGGCGATGACGGCGTCGAGCTCCTCGTAGGAGGGCAGCGAGTCGCTGTCCTTCTGCCCGGGTGCCAGCTCCGCCGACGGCGGCTTGTCGATCGAGTTCTGCGGGATCGGCTCGGTCTCGCCGCGGTCGCGGGCGTGCGCGTTGCGCCAGCGGGCCAGCTCCCACACCAGGGTCTTGGGCACGTCCTTGATCGGGGCGAACCCGCCGGCGGCGTCGCCGTAGAGCGTCGAGTAGCCGACGGCGACCTCGCTCTTGTTGCTGGTGGCCAGCAGCAGGTGGCCGTGCTGGTTGGACAGCCCCATGAGCAGCGTGCCGCGGATGCGCGCCTGCAGGTTCTCCGCCGCCGTCCCCGACAGCTCGACCTGCGACTCGAACGCGTCGACCACCGGCGCGATCGGCACGGTGGAGAAGTGCAGGCCCAGCCGCCGGGCGCTGTCCTCGGCGTCGGAGATCGAGTGCTCCGTGGACCACCGCGACGGCAGCGCGACGCCGTGCACCCGGTCGGCGCCGAGCGCGTCCACCGACAGCGCGGCCACCAGGGCCGAGTCGATGCCGCCGGACAGGCCGAGCACCACCGACGGGAAGCCGTTCTTGTCGATGAAGTCGCGCAGGCCCAGCACCAGCGCCCGCCAGACCTCCTCGCAGTCGCCCAGCGGCTCGGCCACCGACCCCGGCCGCGGCTCGAACGCCGGCACGGGGTCCTCGGAGACGACGGTGCGGGTGACCGTCATCGGCCCGATCCGGCCCTCCCGCCGCTCGGGCACCCGGGCCGGGTCGAGGGCCAGGTCGACGCAGAGCAGGTGCTCGACGAACTGCGGCGCGCGGGCGAGCAGCTCGCCGTCGGCGGAGACGGCCAGCGAGTCGCCGTCGAAGACCAGCTCGTCCTGCCCGCCGACCTGGTTGCAGTAGACGATCGGCGCGTTCGCCTCGGCGGCGCGGCGGCGGACCAGCGGCAGCCGCAGGTCGTCCTTGGCCCGCTCGTAGGGGGAGGCGTTGGGCGAGACGACGAGGTCGACACCGGCCCGCCCGGCCACGCCGCACGGCCCGCCCTCGACCCAGAGGTCCTCGCAGACGGTCAGCGCGACGTCGGCGCCGTGCAGCCGCACCACCGGCAGCTCGGTGCCCGGCACGAAGTAGCGGGCCTCGTCGAAGACGCCGTAGTTGGGCAGGTGCCGCTTGGCGTAGCGGACCACGACCCGCCCGCCGTGCAGCAGCGCGGCGGCGTTGCGGGGCTGGATGCGGCGGGGGTTGGCGTCGCCGGGCCGCTCGTCGTCGAGGGTCTCCTCGTCGCTCGGCGGGGTGTCGATCGAGGCCGGGCCCTCGGTGTGCGCCAGGTACCCGACGACGACGGCGAGCCCGCCCAGCCCCTCCTGGTCCAGCGTGGCGGCGAGGCCGGTGAGCGCCTGCTCGCTGGCGCGGGCGAAGGACTCGCGCAGCACGAGGTCCTCGGCGGGGTAGCCGGTGAGCGTCATCTCGGGGAAGACGACGAGGTGCGCGCCGTCGTCGGCGGCCCTGCGCGCCCATTCGACGACGAGCGCGGCGTTGCCCTCCAGGTCGCCGACCCGCGTGTCGACTTGGGCCAGACCCACCCGCAACTGCGTTCGCTGCTCATCGCTCACGCCACCATCCTCGTCTCGCCGTGGGGCGGACTGCCACGAGGGATGCGTGGGCTGGGACAGGACCGATCGGCAGAGCGGTGTTCATTGACAGCCTCACGTGCCCTTGGGAACCATCGGGACGACGTTCGCTGGTGGAGGCCGTCCATGAGTCTGCCCTATGACGAGACGCCGGATCCCGATTTCCGTCAAGGGATCATGAAATTCGCCTGGGAGCCGTGGAAGATCGGCGACGTCCGCATAGGATGGCTTGCCGCGGGCCGATGTCCGACGTGTGGAGACGACATCGCCCTCTACCGGCGGAGTGCTTTCGGATTCCTTCCCAAGCAGCCCATATCCGTTGCCTGCAATTGCACCGGCAGGCACTCCGGCCGCCCCGAAGGTGTCACGCAGGGATGCGGTCAATCCACCGTCATCGCACCTTCGGAATGGGCCTCAGTTGCGAGATGAACTGCGGTCATGAGCCGACCTCTCCCACCGCCCCTCGATCAGGCCGAATGGGACAAGGCCGCGATGGACCACGCAGCCAACTCCCTCGTCCGGATCAGGACGTCTGCCGGGACATGGGTCGGCACCCTGACTGCCGTCCTCGGTCTGTTCGGGGGAGTGACGCTCGTGACCGGGCCGCGAGCCCTCGCGGATCTCGGTGAAGGCGAGAGAATCGCAGTCCTGATCGTTGTCGGCCTCGCCGGCCTGGTGGGGGCCACCGGTATCGTGATCGGCTCACTCGCTGCTCAAGGAACGGCGAAGCTGTGGGAGGACTGGAGTGGTGACACATTCGCCGCCTACCTCATCCAAAATGGCAAGAGCGCGGCGACCAGGCTCACGGTGTCCCGCTGGTTGGGCGTCGTCGCTGCTGCCCTCGTGTTCTCGGCGGGAATGTACGTCGCATTCGGTCAGGTCCTGACCGCGGGCCAGGGGCAGACGATCGTCATCGCCGTGTCCGAAGACGGCATCGCACGGTGCGGGCCGGTCGAGGTCGCCGACGGTGAACTCCGCGTCGGGGGAGAGGCGGTGGGCGCGGTCCGATCGGTCCACGTGGTGCCGCGCTGCCCCGGCCGGGGAGGTTGACGGGCGTGTCCGCGATCGACGACGACTACTGGGAGATCCTGAA
The DNA here is from genome assembly GCF_054050655.1 of Geodermatophilus sp. SYSU D00663. NCBI lineage: Bacteria > Bacillati > Actinomycetota > Actinomycetes > Geodermatophilales > Geodermatophilaceae > Geodermatophilus > Geodermatophilus sp. SYSU D00663. The sequence goes on from NZ_JBJGZT010000012.1 coordinate 136,594, forward strand.
GGCGTCGGGAGTGGCTCCGCGGCATGATCCCGCGATGCTGCGTCAGCTCCACCAGCTCTACACGGCGCGGGCGATCGAGATGGTGAAAGCCTCCTCGCGGCGAAGTGGCAGGGAGGTGACCGTCGGTCCCGCCACTGACGTCTTCGCCCCCGAGACGGTGGCGACCGCGCACGGCGCCGTCATCCTCCTCGGAGAAGAACTGCTCTTCGCGATCTACAAGATCGCGTGGGTGATCGGGGCGGCCATGCCCTACGACACCGAGCCGGCTGGGCCACCGGTTCTGTCGCCGGAGGAGGCCGCGGAACTGATCAGGGACCTCGTCGCCGGTGGACTGGCGCGACGTCCGCCACCGGAGACCGTCGGCCCCAGGTTCTTGAGGGCCCGGCGCGGCGAGTTCGTCAACGTGCTCGCGCAGCAGGCGATCGACTTCCTCATCGCCCACGAGCTCGCTCACGTCGTCTGCGGTCACCTGGACCGCGATCTCGCCGACGTCGACATCAGTGACGAGATCAGCGGCGGCGTCGACCTGCACTCGTGGGAGAGGGAGCTGGAGGCCGATGTCGTCGGCGCCGACCTCGTACGGCCGCTGGCCTCCGACCATCCCCTGGCCGTGGAGCTGGGCGCGACACTGGTCTTCGAAGTGATGGAGAGCGCCTACGGGTGGCGCGCTGGAAGCGGTCACGAGGGTCATCTCCGGCTGGGTGAGGCAGCCGGCCTGATGTCGCATCCGCCGGCCGCGGCTCGCAGGGTCGAGGTCGTGCGGGCCCTGCATCCCGATGGAGCGCCCGAACTGGCCGAGCTGGACGACGTGGTGCAGCTCATGCGGCGCTCACGAGGACAAGAACCTCCGACGCCTACGGAGGAGGGGGAGCAGGTCCTCGGGCAGCTGGGGGTGCTGATGCTCTCAGCGGATGTCGGCTGGCTGGATGGCTACAGCAACTTGCCCGGCGACGGTGGACGGCTCAAGGCCGTCGACTACTTCGGGATATGGGAATCGGTGCGTGAGGATCCCGACCGGACGCGGGGAACCATCGCCAGGATCGCGATGGAGATCCTCTGGGCAGGCTCGGCAAGTGACGAAGGTCTGCGCAACATCCTCGGTGTCGTCATGGGCTTCTACATCATGACGAACCTGCGCAGCCAGGAAGCTGCGGAGCTGTGGGCGCAGGTGAGAGTCGCGGTCCCTGACCTGGACGACGTCCTCGCCGAGGCCTTCTTCAAGCACGATCTGCCCAGAGCCCGGCTCTCGGGACCCGATCGCGGTGAAGGCGCGTCCGCCACGTCCGGAGGCGGACTGTTCGCGACCCTCGCGCACAGCTTGGGCCTGTTCCTCTCCCAGGCCGTCAGACCGCCCGACCTCATGCGAGCGCGTGGCTGGTACGAGCGGGCCGCTGTCATGGGGGACACGGGCGCGATGCGTGACCTCGGCGTGCTGCTGTCCCGGCAGTTCTTCCCTCGTGATCTACCCGCCGCCCGCACCTGGCTCGAGCGTGCAGCGGCGCACGGAAGCGTCGAGGCCATGCACGACCTCGGCGTCCTTCTGTCCGACCGCTGGGCACCACCCGACTTCCCGTCGGCGCGCCGCTGGCTGGAGAAGGCCGCGGAGGCGGCGGATGCCGACGCCATGTACAACCTGGGTGTTCTCGCGGAGCGCATCACGCCTCGGGACGACGCCGGCGCCAGGGCCTGGTACGGGAAGGCGGCCGCTGCCGGACATCCCCTCGCTCTGCGCAGCCTTGCGGGCCTCTTGGCGCGTTCGGCGCCTGACGAGTTGGCCGCTGCGCGGGTGACCTGGGAAGAGGCAGCCAGGGCCGGGGACGGCAACGCCGCCTACGCCGTCGGCTTCATCACCGGCACCCTCGTCCATCCGCCTGACGTGTCGGCGGCCAAGACGTGGTTCCGGTGGGCAGCCGACGCTGGCCATCTCGGGGCCATGCGCGAACTCGGGGTCCTGCACGTCACCCAGGACGATCCACCTGATCTGGTCTCCGCCCGAGCCCTGTGGGAGAAGGCGGCGGAAGGCGGCGACCTGGAGGCCATGCGAGAGCTCGGTCACCTGCTGGCTCGGCTGTGGGAGCCTCCGGACATCGACGCCGCCCGAGCGTGGTGGGAGAAGGCGGCGACGGCTGGAGACACCGCTTCGATCCACAACCTGGGGGTCTTCTTCGCCGAGGTCGTCGACCCACCGGATCTCGTGTCTGCACGGGACTGGTACGTGCGCGCGGTGGATGCCGGGAGTGCCGACGCTGCATACAACCTCGGGGCCTTGTTCGAGATGCGGTGGCAGCCGCCCGACCCGGTAGCGGCTCGCAGGTGGTTCGAGAGGGCGGCGGCGATGGGCCACGGCCTCGCCATGTGGCGTCTCGCGTGGTTGCTCGCGGACTCTGATCCACCCGACCTGCCGGGGGCTCGCAGGTGGCTCGAGGCCGCAGCCGGAACCGGCAACGTGCACGCCATGCACGACCTCGGGCTCTTCTTCAACGACGTCTGGCAACCTCCCGACCTCGACCTGGCGCGCCATTGGTGGGAGAAGGCCGCCGCTGCCGGGGAGCCCGATTCCATGCACAACCTCGGCGTCCTGCTCGCCGATCGTCTGGAGAAGCCAGACCTGGAGGCGGCCGTGCGCTGGTACGAGAGGGCGGCCGCAGAGGGGCACGTCGGTGCGATGCACAACCTCGGTGTGCTTCTCGCGACGCGCGTCGATCCTCCTCAGCTCGTCGCTGCCCGCAGCTACTGGGAGAAGGCGGCAGCCGCGGGGAGGTCGGACTCGATGCACAACCTCGGCGCCATGTTCGCGACCATGTGGGAGCCGCCGGACTTGGAGGCGGCGCGTCACTGGCTGCGGCTTGCTGCACGGGCGGGGTTCGCCCCGTCCGAGGAGGTCCTGGCGCAACTCGACGGGGAGTAGGCGTCGTCGGCCGCCCCGGGGGAGCGGGACGGGTCGCTCAGCGGCCTGCGGTGACGGTCGCGTCGGCGACCAGGGGGTCCCGCGGCTCGGGCAGCGCGGGAGAAGAGGACTCAACGGCGGGGCCGGGCGGAGCGGACCGCTCCAGGAAGCGCAGCAGCTCCACCGGGAACGGCAGGACGACCGTCGAGTTCTTCTCCGCGGCCACCTCGACCATCGTCTGGAGCAGGCGCAGCTGCAGCGCGGCCGGTTGCGCGGCCATCACCCCGGCGGCCTGCGCGAGCTTCTGCGAGGCCTGCAGCTCGCCCTCGGCGGTGATCACCCGCGACCGGCGCTCCCGCTCGGCCTCGGCCTGGCGGGACATCGACCGCTTCATCGACTCCGGCAGCGCGACGTCCTTGATGTCGACGCGGTCGACGTGCACGCCCCAGTCGACGGCGGGGGAGTCCAGCATCAGCTCCAGGCCCTGGTTGAGCCGCTCCCGGTTGGAGAGCAGGTCGTCGAGGTCGCTCTTGCCGATGATCGACCGCAGCGACGCCTGGGCGACCTGGGCGATCGCCGCCTGGTAGTTCTGCACGTCGACGACGACCCGCACCGGGTCGAACACCCGGTAGTAGACGACCGCGTCGACCTTGACCGTCACGTTGTCCCGGGTGATGCCCTCCTGCGCGGGAACCGGCAGGGTGACCACCTGCATGTTCACCTTGTGCAGCCGGTCCACGCCGGGGCGGATCAGGGTCAGGCCGGGCGGCCGGGGCTCGCCGAGCAGCCGCCCCAGCCGGAGCACCACCCCGCGTTCGTACTGCGTCACCACCCGGACGCTGCCGGCCGCCAGGACCAGCAGGACCGCGAGCGTGACGAGGGCGATCGTGAGAACGACGTCCATCGCGTCCTCCACCGTCGGCGTCCGGGCGGGGCGCGCGGGTCGCGCCCGTGGCCGGGGTCCGCCGGACGGACGGGTCCATCCAACCACCGTCGCGGCCCGCGGAGCCGGATCTGCTCCGCACTCCCTCCACCCGCTGGACGGCCGGCGCGCACGGGCCGAGATCCGGGCCGACGCGCCGCACCCGGCCCGGCCGCCGCGCGGCGACCCCGCGAGGAGGTCGCCGGCCGACCCCGGGGCCGGGGCGCTGACACGGGCGCGCCCCACCGGTGTGCCCGGCACCCGGACCGGGCAGGCTGTGCACGGACGACACGGCGACGAAACGAGCGGACCCGATCATGGCCAGCATGGACCGGCAGCAGGAGTTCGTCCTGCGCACCCTGGAGGAACGCGACATCCGCTTCGTGCGGCTGTGGTTCACCGACGTCTCGGGCTACCTCAAGGCGGTCGCCGTGGCGCCGGCCGAGATCGAGGCGGCGTTCGCCGAGGGGATCGGCTTCGACGGCTCGGCGATCGAGGGCTTCGCGCGCGTCTACGAGTCGGACATGCTCGCCAAGCCCGACCCCGGCACCTTCCAGGTGATGCCCGCGAGCAAGGGCCAGCCCAGCGACACCGCGCGGATGTTCTGCGACATCACGCTGCCCGACGGGTCACCGTCGTGGGCCGACCCGCGGCACGTGCTGCGCCGGGCGCTGTCGAAGGCCGCCGACATGGGGTTCACCTTCTACACCCACCCCGAAGTCGAGTTCTTCCTGCTCAAGGACCTGCCCACCGACGGGCGGCCGCCGGAGCCCGCCGACACCGGCGGCTACTTCGACCTGTCCACGCACAACGTGGCGCACGACTTCCGCCGCGAGGCGGTCTTCGCGCTCGAGGCGATGGGCATCTCGGTGGAGTTCAGCCACCACGAGGTCGCGCCCGGCCAGCAGGAGATCGACCTGCGCTACGCCGACGCGCTGTCGATGGCCGACAACGTGATGACGCTGCGGCACGTCGTCCGGGAGGTGGCCCTGGCCCAGGGCGTGCACGCGACGTTCATGCCCAAGCCGTTCACCGACCTGGCCGGCTCGGCGATGCACACCCACGTGTCGCTGTTCGAGGGCGACCGCAACGCCTTCCACGACCCCTCGGACCCGATCCGGCTGTCGGCCACCGGGCGCCAGTTCATCGCCGGCCTGCTCACCCACGCCCGGGAGTTCACCGCCGTCACCAACCAGACGGTGAACTCCTACCGGCGGCTGCTGGCCGGCACCGAGGCGCCGACGGCGGCCACGTGGGGCCGGGCGAACCGCTCGGCGCTGGTGCGGCTGCCCTCCTACAAGCCGAACAAGGGCCAGTCGGCGCGGGTCGAGGTCCGCTCGCCGGACTCCGCGTGCAACCCGTACCTGACCTTCGCGGTGCTGCTGGCCGCCGGGCTGCGCGGCATCGACAAGGGCTACGAGCTGCCGCCGGAGGCCGAGGACGACGTCTGGTCGCTCACCGACACCGAGCGCCGCGCCGCCGGCTACGAGGACCTGCCGGTCTCCCTGGGCGAGGCGCTGACCGCGATGCAGGGCAGCGAGCTGGTCGCGGAGACCCTCGGCGAGCACGTCTTCGAGTTCTTCCTGCGCAACAAGTGGGAGGAGTTCAACTCCTACCGGCAGAACGTGACGCCCTTCGAGCTCAAGCGCTACCTCCCCGGCCTCTGAGGGTGTGGGACGGCCTCGTCGCAGGGGCCCGTGCCGAGCCTGCGGGGCGCGGGGGGCGACGAGGTCCTTCCACTAACCTCGGCACCGTGCCGGAGACCCCCGCCCGCCTCCTCGTCGTCGTCCCCAGCGACACCGCCCCGCCGGCCCGGCTGGGGGACTGGCTGCGCGCGACCGGCCTGGAGCTCGACGAGCGGCACCTCGACGCCGGCGACGAGGTCCCGACCGACCTGACCGGCTTCGACGGGCTGCTGGTCACCGGCGGCCCGCAGTCCAGCCTCGACGACGACGCCACCAGCGGCCTGGGCCCGGTCCGCGACCTGCTGGCCCGCGCGCTCGCCGACGACGCCCCGACGCTGGCCGTCTGCCTGGGCGCCCAGCTGCTGGCGCAGGCCGGCGGCGGGCGGGTGCGCGAGGGCATCGAGGGTCCGGAGGTCGGGGCGTCGCTCGTGGCCAAGCGGGACGCCGCGGCCGGGGACCCGGTGTTCGGCCCGCTCCCGCTCTCGCCCGACGTCATCCAGTTCCACCACGACGAGATCAGCGAGCTGCCCTCCGGCGCCACCCTGCTGGCGAGCAGCCCCGTGTACGCGAACCAGGCCTTCCGGGTGGGCCGGCGCGTCTACGGGCTGCAGTTCCACGTCGAGACGACGCCGGAGATCGTCCGCGAGTGGGCCGACCGGGACACCGTCGGCGTCGCGGCGAGCCCGTACGACCGCGAGACGCTCTGCCGGCTGACCGACGCGGTGCACCCGGACCTCGAGGAGGTGTGGGCGCCGTTCGCGGCCCGCTTCGCCGACCTCGTGCGCGCGGGTCGCGGCGCCGCGGTCTGAGCCGGTGACCACGTCCCGGGAGGTGCCCCGCCGCGCGGTCGTGCGGCTGGCCCGCTTCGGCTTCGAGGACGGCGAGAGGGCCGCGCTGCTGCTGTCCGACCCGGCCCTGGGGCTGTGGGACCTCGAGCGCAACGAGCCCGCCGACCCCGAGGCCGGCCCGGTCGTCTCCGCGCTGGCCCGCGCCGGCGACCCCGACCTCGCCGTCCGCTCGCTGGCCCGGCTGGTGGAGGCCCTGGACGCCGCCGACGACACGGGCGGGGCGGCCGCCGCCCTGCTCGCCCGCCTGCGCGGCTCGGCCGCGCTGCGCAGCCGGCTGCTGGCCGTGCTCGGCGCCAGCGCCGGGCTCGCCGACCACCTCGCCGCCCACCCCGGCGACTGGACGGTCCTCGACGACGAGGACCACGGCCCGGTGCGCCCGGCCGCCCACGCCCTCGAGCGGGACATGCTGCTCGCCGTCGGCGCCGACCCCGACGACCCGCCGTGGGGCGTCCGGCTCGGCAGTGCCGCGCCGGACGCCTCGCCGCAGCGGGTCGCCGCGCTCCGCCTGGCCTACCGCCGGGCGGTGCTCAGCCTGGCCGGGCGCGACCTGGGGGAGGGCCTGTCGGCCGACGACGTCGCCGCCGAGCTCGCCGACGTCGCCGCCGCGGTGCTCACCGCCGGCCTCGCGCTCGCCGTCGCGGAGCAGCCCGACACCGCCGCGCCCTGCCGCCTGGCGGTCATCGCGCTCGGCAAGACCGGCGGCCGCGAGCTCAACTACGTCAGCGACGTCGACGTCGTGTTCGTCGCCGAGCCGGTCGACCCCACCGACCCGGAGGCGCCGGCGCTGCAGAGCGCCACCCGGGTGGCCGCGGCGCTCATGCGGATCTGCCACGAGGCGGCGTGGGAGGTCGACGCGGCGCTGCGCCCGGAGGGCAAGGCCGGCGCCCTGGTCCGCACCATGGCCGGTCACACCGCCTACTACCGGCAGTGGGCGAGCACGTGGGAGTTCCAGGCGCTGCTGAAGATGCGCCCGGTGGCCGGCGACCCGGACCTCGGCCGCAGCTACGTCGAGGAGCTGTTCCCGATGGTGTGGCAGGCCGGCGACCGCCCCGGCTTCGTCGCCGAGGTGCAGGCCATGCGGCGGCGGGTGGAGGACAACATCCCGCCGGCGCAGGCCGACCGGGAGATCAAGCTCGGCCGCGGCGGCCTGCGCGACGTCGAGTTCGCCGTCCAGCTGCTGCAGCTGGTGCACGGCCGGGTCGACGCCCGGCTGCGGGTCGGCGGCACGCTGCCGGCGCTGCACGCCCTGCGGGCCGGCGGCTACGTCGGCCGCGACGACGCCGACACCCTCATCGCCTCCTACCGCTTCCTGCGCACCGTCGAGCACCGGCTGCAGCTGCTGCGGCTGCGGCGCACCCACCTGCTGCCCACCGACGAGCAGCAGCTGCGCTGGCTGGCCCGCTCGCTGGGCTACAAGCCCGACGCCCGCGGCACCGCCGTCGACGTGCTGCGCGCGGAGATGGCGCTGCACACCCGTGAGGTGCGCCGGCTGCACGAGAAGCTCTTCTACCGGCCGCTGCTGTCGGCGGTGGCCCGGGTGCCGGCCGAGGCCGCGCAGCTGGGCAGCAAGGCCGCCGGCGACTGGCTGCGCGCGCTCGGCTTCGCCGACCCGCAGGGCGCGCTGCGGCACATGGGCGCGCTCACCGGCGGGGTGTCCCGGTCGGCGTCGATGCAGAAGTACCTGCTGCCGGTGGTGCTGCAGACCCTCGCCGACTGCGCCGACCCCGACGCCGGGCTGCTGGCCTACCGCCAGGTCAGCGAGGCCCTCGGCGGCAACCAGTGGTACCTGCGGCTGCTGCGCGACGAGGGCCAGGTGGCCGAGCGGCTGGCCCGGCTGCTGGGGTCGAGCCGGTACGTGGCCGCGCTGATCACCCGCACCCCCGAGGCGCTGCGCCTCCTCGCCGACGACGACGAGCTCGAGCCGCGGAGCGCCGCGTCGCTGGCCGGGGCCTGGCGCGCCGCCGTCGCCCGCGCCGCCGACCCGCAGGCCGGCATCGGCGTGCTGCGCGGGCTGCGCCGGCAGGAGCTGCTGCGGATCGCCTCGGCCGACCTGCTCGGCCTGCTCGACGTCGTCCGGGTCGGGCAGGCGCTCACCGACGTCGCCGTCGCCACGCTGCAGGCCGGGCTCGACGCCGCCGTGCGCGCGTGGGCGCGCGAGGCGGGGATCGACCCGGCCGACGTGCCGATGGAGCTCGCCGTCATCGGCATGGGCCGGCTCGGCGGCGGCGAGATGGGCTACGGCTCCGACGCCGACGTGCTGTTCGTCCACCGTCCCAGGGCCGTCGGGGATGGTGGGTCGGGGGACAGCAGAGCGGAGGAGGCGAAGGCGACCCAGGCGGCCAACGCGGTCGCGCACACGCTGCGCCGGCTGCTCGGCGAGCCCGCTCCCGACCCGGCCTTCGAGGTCGACGCCGACCTGCGCCCCGAGGGCCGGCAGGGCGCGCTGGTGCGCAGCCTGGACGCCTTCCGCGAGTACTACGAGCGCTGGGTGTCGGTGTGGGAGGTGCAGGCGCTGCTGCGCGCGGCGCCGGTGGCCGGCAGCCCCGAGCTGGGCGCGGCGTTCCTGGAGCTGGTCGACCCCCTGCGCTACCCGGAGGGCGGGCTGTCGCCCGAGCAGGTCGCGGAGATCCGCCGGATCAAGGCGCGCGTGGAGCGGGAGCGGCTGCCGCGCGGCGCCGACCCGGCCACCCACACCAAGCTCGGCCGCGGCGGCCTGGCCGACGTCGAGTGGACCGTCCAGCTGCTGCAGCTGCAGCACGCCGCGGCGGTCCCCGGGTTGCGGGTGCCCTCGACCGTCGGGGCGCTGGCCGAGCTGTCGGGGAACGGCCTGCTGACCGTCGAGCAGGCCGGGTCGCTGCGCGACGCGTGGGAGCTGGCCAGCCGGGCGCGCAACGCCGTCTTCCTCGTCCGCGGCCGGCCCGGCGACCAGCTGCCCCGGCCCGGGCTGGAGCTGGCCGGCGTGGCGCGGGCCAGCGGGTACGGCCCCGACGTCGACCCGGGCCGGTTCCTCGACGACTACCGGCGCACCACCCGGCACGCCCGCGCCGTGGTCGAGCGGGTCTTCTACGGTCAGTCGCCGGGGGAGTGACCGGTCGTGGCGCCGTCCGGCGGCTCGGGGACCAGCCCGACGCGGCGGTTCTCGGCCTGCACGACGTCGTAGCACTCGCACGCGGCCTCGTGCAGGCGCTCGGGGTCGACCACCGTGATCCGCCCCCGGGAGTACCGGATCAGTCCCGCCTGCTGGAGCAGCCCGGCCACCAGCGAGACGGTGCCCCGGCGCACGCCGAGCATCTGGCCGAGGAAGTCCTGGGTGAGCTGGAACTCGTCGGCGCCGACGCGGTCGCGGGTCTGCAGCAGCCAGCGGGCGCAGCGCTCCTCGGTGCTGTGCAGCCGGTTGCAGGCGACGTTCTGCGACAGCTGGACCACCATCGTCTGCGTGTAGCGGTGCAGCAGGTCGTGCAGGGCGCCGTCGTCGGACAGGAACCGGCGGAGGTCGGCCGTGGGGAGGCACAGCGCGTCGCCGGCCACCTGGCAGAAGCAGTCGTGCGGGCTGGTCGCCGCCCCCAGGAACACCGGCAGGCCGGAGACGCCCTCGTAGCCGACGGTGGCCACCTCGACGGCCGGCTCGCCGTCGACCGACGCGACGACGGACAGCACGCCGTCGACGGGGAAGTAGACCGCGTCGATGTCGCCGTCGCGGCGGTACAGCTGGTCGCGGACCTGCAGCGTCACCGGCCGCAGGGCCGGCCGCAGGCGCTCGTACTCCTCGTCGGGCAGGGCCCGCAGGATCAGGTTGCGCCGCGGGTCCTCCGTGTCCCTCCGCCGCGGGGCGTGGCGGGCCTCCTCGCGGGGGTGGTCGGGCGGAGTCACGGCGGACCTCCCGGTGCCGGGTGGAGCTCTCCGCGGGCTCAGGGGTCAGGCGGGCAGGGCGCCGGCGCCCAGCCGCGCCCACGGCGGCAACGGTACGGCGAGCAGCTCGGCGGCGCCCGGCGCCATGGCGTAGGCGACCAGCGCCGGGGCGACCAGCCGCAGCGGCAGGACGTGCTCCACGCAGCCCGTGGCCAGGGCCGCGCTGGGCATCCCCGGCGCCTCGGCGTCGGCCGGGTCCTGGGCGAGCACCCGGCCTCCGGCGCGGCGGACCGCGCGGACGCCGGCCGCGCCGTCGTCCAGCCGGCCGGTGAGGACGGCCGCCAGCACCCGCCGGCCGTACGCGCGGGCGGCGCTGGTCATCAGCCGGTCGGCCGCGCCCAGGTTGGGGTGCTCGACCGGGATCAGGTCCCCGCCCGGCTCCAGGAGGCCGGTGGTGCCGGCCGGGAGCACCGACACGCCGGCCCGGAGCGGACCGGCGGCCGCCGCGCGGACCGGGAGGTCCGTGACGGCGCGCAGCAGCGGCACCAGCAGGTCGGTCGTCCCCGCCGCGCGGTGCTGGACCACGAGCACGGGGACGGGGAAGTCGCGCGGCAGGCCGCCGAGGACGGTGCGCAGCGCCCGGACGCCGCCGGCGGAGGCAGCCAGCACCACGACGCCGAAGGGCGCCTGACCGTCGAGGGGGACCGAGCCCGGCACGCGGTCGAGCGTACGCGTGTGTACGGCACCTGACATACGGCCGCGCCCGGGTGTGCCGCACCCGGAGGCGGGGCACGCTGTCGGGGTGAGCTCAGCCCTGCCCGCGGACGACCTGCCCGACGAGGACCCGCCCGGCGACGACCGGCCCGCCGAGGGCGCCGCCACCATCACGCCCTACCGCGACGGCCCGCTGATCGTGCGCGGCGACTTCCGGCTGGTCGACCAGGACGGCGCCGAGATCGACCCGGGCCGCACGACGGTGGCGCTGTGCCGGTGCGGCAAGTCCGGCATCAAGCCGTTCTGCGACGGCAGCCACAAGCGCTCGGGCTTCTCCGCCCCGAGCGCGCCGAGCCGGCCCAGGCCGGCGGCGGCGATCCTGCGCCAGGCGCGGCGGCCGGAGGGCCGGGCCGACTGAGGGCGGGGAGGACCGGAGGGGGGGGGGGGGGGGGGGGGGGGGGGGGGGGGGGGGGGGGGGGCCCCGGGCCCCCCCCCGCCCCTCGACCGCGGCGCCGTCCGCGCCGAGCTC